>CAYUZK010000050.1:0-31273 GCA_964449625.1 uncultured Archangium sp. | reverse complement strand
CGGGCCAGGCCCTTCTCGATGTTCGCGTCGCTGGTGGCGAAGCTCAGGCGGAGGAAGCCCTCGGCGCCGAAGGGCTCGCCGGGCACGGCCGCCACGAGGAAGTCTTCGAGGAGGATCTCCGACAGCCGCAGCGAGCCGGTGATGGGCGCGCCCTTGTAGGTGCGGCCGATGAGCGCGCCGACGTCGGGGAAGCAGTAGAAGGCGCCGTCGGGCAGCCGGCACTTCACGCCGGGGAGCTTGTTGAGCCCGTCGGTCATCGCCACGCGCCGCCGCGCGAAGGCCTTCACCATCTCGTCGACCGCGGTGCTCGGCCCCGTGAGCGCCGCCACCGCCCCCTTCTGGATGATGGAGGTCGCGTTGGAGGTCGACTGGTCCTGCGTCATCTGCATGCCGGCGATGAGCTCCTTCGGGCCCGCCGCCCAGCCCAGCCGCAGGCCGGTCATCGAGAAGGCCTTCGAGAAGCCGTTGACGACCAGGGTGCGGGCGGCGAACTCCGGGCCCACGTTGGCGATGTTCGAGAAAGGCTCGTCGACGTAGAGGAGCCGCTCGTAGATGTCGTCGGTGATGAGCAGGCAATCGTGGTGCCGCAGCACCTCCGCGAGCGCCTCGAGCCGCGCGCGGGGGATGATGGCGCCGCTGGGGTTGCTGGGCGAGTTGAAGATGACGGCCTTGGTGCGCGGCGTGAGGGCCTTGCGCAGCTCCGCCGGGTCGGGGGCCCAGTTGTCGGCCGCGCTGGTCTCGACCACCACCGGGGTGCCCTCGGCCAGGTAGACCATGTCCACGTAGCTGACCCAGTAGGGCGAGAAGATGATCACCTCGTCGCCGGGCGACAGGAGCGCCTGGAAGCAGTTGTAGAGCGCCTGCTTGCCGCCGACGGTGACGATCACCTGCTCGGGCGCGAAGGTGAGCTGGTTCTCGCGCTTCAACTTCTCGACGATGGCCGCCTTGAGCTCGGGGATGCCGCCGGTCGCCGTGTACTTGGTGAAGCCCGCGTCGAGGGCGGCCTTGATGGCGTCCTTGATGTGGGCCGGCGTGTCGAAGTCGGGCTCGCCGGCGGCGAAGCTGAGCACGTCGGCGCCCTTCGCGGCGAGGGCCTTGGCCTTGGCGTTGAGAGACAGAGTCGCAGACGGCTTGACGGCCTTGAGTCGCTTCGCGAGCTGCATGGGTACCCTCACTTCTTCGCGTACTTCTGGCGGAGCTTCTCGAGCACGTTGGGTGGCACCGCGCCCTCGACGTTGCCGCCGAAGGAGGCCACCTCGCGCACGAGGTTGGACGAGATGTAGAAGTAGTCTTCGCCGGTCATCATGAAGACGGTCTCGAGGTTCGGGTCGAGGCGGCGGTTCATGTTGGCGAGCTGGAACTCGAACTCGAAGTCGCTGACGGCGCGCAGGCCGCGCAGCACCACCGTCTGGCTCCGGCGCTTGGCGTAGTCCACCAGCAGGCCCTCGAAGTCGTCGATCTCCACGCGGGGGTCGGGGCCCACCGCGCCGCGGATCAGTTCCTTGCGCTCGGCGACGCTGAAGAGCGGCTGCTTCTTGGGGTTCACGGCGATGGCGACGATGAGCGAGTCGAACATCTTGAGCCCGCGCTGGATCAGCGACAGGTGCCCGTTCGTCAGCGGGTCGAAGGAGCCCGGGTAGATGGCAGTGCGCACGCGCCGCGCAGAGTCCGTCATGCGTCCGATGAGGTCAACCGGAAGATGCGCACCGTGGTGGCGCCGAAGGCCCGCTCGTCGACGCGCGCAAAGCGGCCTACGCGCTCGGGCACCACCTCGTCGCGGCCCGACTCGATCACCGCCACCCCGCCCTCGGTGACGAGGCCCGCGCGGTCGAGCGCCTCGAGCACCGGCACGGCAGCCTCGAGGCGGTACGGCGGGTCGCTGAAGACGAGCTCGAAGCGCCGGCCGGCGGCGCCGAGGCTGGCGATGGCGTCGAGGGCCGCGGCGGCGATGAGCTCCACGCGGGCCTCGAAGCCCAGGGCGCGCGCGTTCTCGCGGCACAAGGCCTGCGCCTCGCGCCCGCGATCGACCAGCACCGCCCGCTCGGCGCCCCGCGACACCGCCTCGAGCCCCAGGGCCCCCGTGCCCGCGAAGAGGTCGAGCACCGTGAGCCCGTCGCAGCGCTGGCCCAGCACGTTGAAGACCGTCTCGCGCACGCGATCTGCCGTCGGGCGAATCACCTCGTCCGACTTCGGGGCGGCGATCACCCGCCCCCTGGCTGTTCCTCCGACGATGCGCATGTGCCGCCTCGTGGGCGCGGATACTCCCATTCATGACCTGCGCACACATCAAATCGTCTGAATCCACGACAGCGTGAGGTAGAATGTCGTCCCTCGCGACACACCCCAGAGGCCCCGTGGATTACGAGCGCTACCAGAACCTCCACACCATCGTGATGCTGCGGGACATCCTGCGGAAGTGGTGGCGCGCGGAGCTGACCTTCGCGGACAAGTCGGGCCAGGTGATCGAGTGGGGCAAGGGGCAGATCACGCCGCCGCCCAACGACTTCTGCCGGCTCTCGCTCTTCTCGAAGGAGGGCTTCCGGCGGTGCTCGGCGTCGGTGCGGGTGCTGCACGAGAAGTTCAAGGCGTCGAAGAAGCTGCGGCGCTCGCAGTTCCACGAGTGCCACCTGGGCTTCACCCTCGTCGGCGCGCCGCTGTACGTCGAGGGTGAGTACGAGGGCATGCTCTTCATCGAGGGCTTCGCGCGGCAGGAGGTGAGCCCGCGGGAGGCCGAGCAGCTCAAGGTGAAGATCGTCGAGCTCAACCAGGGCACCACGGACCTCGAGCGCGCCATCGAGCGCATCCCCGTGATGGACGACCGGGAGGTGGACAAGATCTGCGATCTCCTCGAGTTCGGCGCGAACGAGATCTCCAACTACGAGTCGGAGTTCGCCAAGAAGGACGAGACCATTCAGACGCTCTCGAGCGAGCTGTCGGAGCGCTACAAGTTCGAGAACATCATCGGCAAGTCGAGCGCGATGCTCGAGGTGTTCCGCATCCTCGAGAAGGTGTGCAACTCCGACTCGACGGTGCTGGTGAACGGCGAGTCGGGCACGGGCAAGGAGCTCGTCGCGCGCGCCATCCACTACAACGGGCCGCGCAAAGACAAGCCCTTCGTGGTGCAGAACTGCTCGGCCTTCAACGACAACCTCCTCGAGAGCGCGCTCTTCGGCCACACCAAGGGCTCGTTCACCGGCGCGCTGCGCGACAAGAAGGGCCTCTTCGAGGTGGCCGACGGCGGCACCTTCTTCCTCGACGAGGTGGGCGACATGTCGCCGGCGCTGCAGGTGAAGCTCCTGCGCGTGCTACAGGAGGGCACGCTCACGCCGGTGGGCGGCACCCAGCAGAAGCAGGTCGACGTGCGCCTCATCGCCGCGACCCACAAGGACCTGGGGGCGATGGTCAAGAAGGGCGAGTTCCGCGAAGACCTCTACTACCGCATCAACGTGATCCGCATCCACGTGCCGCCGCTGCGCGAGCGCAAGGACGACCTGCCGGTGCTCATCGATCACTTCATGCGCAAGCACCGGCGCGAGGGGCAGCGGGCGCGGGCCCTCTCGAGCGAGGCGCTGGCGGTGATGCAGCAGTACCACTGGCCGGGCAACATCCGCGAGCTCGAGAACGAGATCGAGCGGCTCCTGGTGCTGGGCAACGAGTACGAGCTGCTGCCCGGCGACCTGCTCTCGAGCCGCCTGCGCGAGGCGGTGTCGGGGGCGGCCGGGGCGAACGTCATCGGCGCGGCGCGCATGACGCAGCTCCCGGTGGGCAAGCTCAACGACGCCGTCGAGGCGCTCGAGCGCGAGCTCCTCGCCCAGGGCCTCGCCCGCACCCGCGGCAACAAGAGCAAGCTCGCGCGGGAGCTGGGCATCAGCCGGTCGAACCTGATCCTCAAGATCCAGAAGTACCAGCTCGAGAAGCCGGGCACCGAGGAAGGCGCCGACGACGAGGCCGAGGTGCAGCCGTGACGACGTACTTCCACCAGGGCCTGCACGAGACGGCCGACGGGGCGCCGCTGTGGTTCGAGCTGCGCGGCGAGGGCACCGACACGCCGGCGGTGCTCAACGACGGGCTGGGCTGCGACGGGTTCATCTGGCGCTACCTCTGGGAGCCGCTGAGCGCGCGCCGCCGCGTGCTGCACTGGAACTACCGGGGCCACGGCCGCTCGGGGGTGCCGCGCGACGACACCCGCATCGGCATGGAGTACATCACCGACGATCTCGCGCGCCTGATGGACGCGCAGCAGCTCGACGACGCGGTGATCTTCGGCCACTCCATGGGCGTGCAGGTGGCCCTCGAGTTCCACCGCCGGCACCGGGCGCGGGTGCGGGCGCTGGTGCTCCTGTGCGGCTCCTACGGCACGCCGCTCGACACCTGGCACGATCACACGCTCATGCGCGTGGCCTTCCCCTACCTGCGGCGGGCCGTCGAGAAGCTCCCCGACGTGGCCGACCGGCTCACCTCGCGGCTGCTCAACACCCAGCTCGCGGTGGAGTTCGGCATTCGCACCGAGCTCAACCCGGCGCTGATGAAGCACAACGACTTCGCGCCCTACATGGAGCACCTGGCGAAGATGCACCCGCTCTACTTCGTGCGCACCCTCGACTCGCTCAAGGATCACTCAGCGTGGGACCACCTGCCCTACGTCGACGTGCCCACGCTCGTCGTCGGCGGCGAAGGCGACCGCTTCACGCCGGTGTGGCTGAGCCAGCGCATGGCCGAGCACATTCCCGGGGCGGAGTACGTCTACGTGCCCGGCGGCACCCACACCGCGCCGCTCGAGCGCCCGGAGATGGTCAACGGGGCCATCGACCGCTTCTTGCGCGAGAAGGTGACGGTCACGCCGCCCGTGACAGCCCTGCCCTGACGGCGTCGAGCTCGACCACCAGCGCCTGCCCGAAGGCGTGCACGAGTTCGTCGCGCACCATGTCGTAGAGCACCGGCCCGTTGCCCTTGCACATGAGGTCGTCCTTCATGTCGGAGCTCGGGCGCAGCACGCCCTGGTCCCAGGTGATGGGGAACAGCCAGCACACCATGGGCTTGATGCGGTGGTAGTCCTGCCCCTTCGACAGCGCGTACGCGTGAATGGCGCAGCCGCGGCCCTTCGGGCTCAAGAAGACGCAGCCGCCCTTCGCCCGGCGCGTGCGCACGAAGCGGCCCGACTCGTACTCCGGGTCCATCTGCTCGTCGGTGGTGAACCAGGCCTCGGGCGGCGCGGCGACGAAGGGCTGAAGCTCGTCCTTCACCGCGAGGATGCGGTCACGCTCGGCCAGGTTCACGTCGCAGCCGTACTGACAGCACGAGTCGTGGCAGAAGGTGCACTGCATGCAGTGCCCGAAGTAGCGCGCGGTGAAGATGTCGGTGTCGACCTGCTGGAGCGCGGGGACGGAGGCCAGGGGGAGCAGCACGGGGCGGGCCCTCTAGCACGGTCGTTGCGTTCCGACAGAGAACCTGCAAAGGGCCGCCGCCGATGTTTCCCCGAGAGAAAATCCGCAACGTCGCCATCGTCGCTCACGTCGACCACGGCAAGACCACCCTCGTCGACCACATGCTCCGGCAGGGTGGCGCCTTCCGCTCCAACGAGCAGGTCGCAGAGCGGGTCATGGACTCGAACGACCTCGAGCGCGAGAAGGGCATCACCATCATGGCCAAGAACACGGCCATCGGGTGGAAGGACCACTTCATCAACATCGTCGACACGCCCGGCCACGCCGACTTCGGCGGCGAGGTGGAGCGCGGCCTGCGCATGGTCGACGGCGTGCTCCTGCTGGTGGACGCGGCCGAGGGCCCCTTGCCCCAGACGCGCTTCGTGCTCACCAAGGCGCTCGGGCTCGGCCTCAAGACGGTGCTGGTGATCAACAAGATCGACCGCAAGGACGCGCGCGCGAGAGAGGTGCTCGACTTCGTCTACTCGCTCTACATCGACCTGGGCGCCGACGAGAAGGACCTCGAGATGCCGGTGCTCTTCGCCGTCGCCCGCGAGGGCAAGGCCGGCTACGACCTCGACAACGTCGGCGACAGCCTCACGCCGCTCTTCGACGCCATCGTCAGCCACATCTCGCCGCCGCCCACGCCGGAGCCCGGGCAGCCGACGCAGCTGCTGCTGGCGAACCTCGACTACGACGACTACGTGGGCCGCATCGGCATCGGCCGCATGTCGTCGGGCCGCCTGGCGCCGAACATGCCGGTGGCGATCTGCCGCGACGCGGGCAAGGTCGAGCAGGGCAAGATCGTGAAGCTCTACGGCTTCTCGGGCCTCAAGCGCGTGGAGATCGCCGAGGCGGGCCCGGGCGAGATCGTCTGCGTGGCCGGCATCGAGGGGCTGTCGATCGGCGACACCATCTCCGACGTCGAGAACCCGCGCCCCCTGCCCCGCATCAAGGTCGACGAGCCGACCATGATGATGATCTTCCGCGTCAACAACGGGCCGTACGCCGGGCGCGAGGGCAAGTACGTCACCTCGCGCAACATCCGCGACCGGCTGCAGCGCGAGTCGTACAAGAACGTGTCCATCCGCGTGGAGGACACCGACTCGCCCGACGCCTTCCGGGTGGTGGCCCGCGGCGAGCTCCAGCTCGCGGTGATCATCGAGACCATGCGCCGCGAGGGCTTCGAGCTCACCGCGTCGAACCCCGAGCCGATCATCAAGGAGATCGACGGCGTGCGGCACGAGCCGATGGAGCTCATGGTGGCCGACGTGCCCGAGACGGCGGTGGGCGTCGTCACCGAGCGCCTCGGGCCCCGCAAGGGCCGCATGATGGACATGGGCGCCCTGGGCGGCGGCCGCACGCGCCTGCAGTTCCGCATCCCCGCGCGCGGGCTCGTCGGCTTCCGCTCGGAGTTCCTCACCATCACCAAGGGTGAGGGCATCATGTCGTCGCAGTTCGACGGGTGGGAGCCGTACATGGGCTACATCCCCCGGCGGTCGAACGGCGCGATCATCGCCGACCGCCTGGGCGACGCGATCCCCTACGCGCTCTTCAGCATCCAGGAGCGAGGCAAGCTCTTCGTGCGGCCCGGCGACGCGCTCTACGAGGGCATGATCATCGGCGAGAACGCGCACCCCAGCGATCTCGACGTGAACGCCAGCCGCGAGAAGAAGCTGACCAACATCCGCGCGGCGGGGCGCGACGAGAACGTCATCTTGACGCCGCCCGCCGAGATGGGCCTCGAGAAGGCGCTGGAGTGGATCGCCGAGGACGAGCTCGTCGAGGTGACGCCGAAGTCCATCCGCCTGCGCAAGCGCATGCTGCCCTTCAACGAGCGCTACCGCTCGCAGCGCGACGTGAAGCGGGAGAAGGAAGAAGGCTGAGGTTGCCCCCGGCCCCGCGCGGGAAGGACACTCGTCGCGGGCCGGAGTGAGGCCCGCAGCGAGGACTGGCCGATGCGCGCGTGGCTGGAGCGGGAGGCGCCTCCCGGAGACGAGATCGCCCTGCCCGACGGCTCGGGCACGCTCGTCTTCGGGCGCTCCCCGCGCTGCACGCTCGTCTTCGACGACCCAGGCGTCTCGGCCCGCCACTGCGAGCTGACCTGGGAGGGCGGCTTCTGGCGCGTGCGCGACCTGGGCAGCGACGGGGGCACGCAGGTGAACGGCCACGCCCTCACCCACGGGCGCGCGCTCTTCCCCGGTGACCGGGTCACCTTCGGCGGCGTGGCCCTGCGCTTCCACGCCGATCTCCCCGGCGATCCACCCGAGCTGCTGGGCACGCTCGCCGCCGCCCCCGACGACGAGGCCGCCTGGCTCGTCTACGCCGACCAGCTCCAGGAGCGCGGCGACCCGCTGGGCGAGCGCATCACCCGGGCGCGGGCCGGCGGGCGCCTCGACCACCTGCCGTGGCTGGGCGCCCTGTGGGACACCTTCGTCAGCGGCGAGCTGGAGATCGAGTGGCAGTGGGGCTTCGTCAAGCGCGCGACGGTGCGCACGGTGGCCGGCCGACTCCCTTCGGACTGGCGCGCGCTGGTGGCGACGCTGGTGAACCTGCGCGTGGGGCGGCTCCTGCGCAGCCTCGTCATCGACCTGCCGCGCCTCGAGAGCCTGACCACGGTGCGCATCCCCGAGGCGGTGCTCGAGGCGCAGCGCTTCTTCGCCACCCTGCCCGCGCTGCCGACGACGCTGGAGCGGCTCGGGCTCGGCTACCACGTGGCCCAGCCCGCGAGCGGCCCCCTCACCGCAACCGAGGCGCTGGCCCTGCGGCTCCCGCGGCTGCGCGGCGCGCCCGTGTACCAGCGGGCCAGCGGCGTGCGCCTGCGGGTGCTGAGCACCGCGGAGGGCGTGCGGCTCTCGGGCATCGACGGGAGCCGCGTGCTCTCGGGCGTGACGCGGCTGCGGCGCGGCCAGCGCGGGCAGGTCTTCCTCGAGAGCCCGCCGGGCATCCCCTTCATGGCCGACGGCAACCCCTGCTACTTCTCCTTCTCCGAAGGCCGCGCCCAGCTCATCACCGGCCGCATGCGCGGCGAGGTGCGCGTCAACAACCGCATCGACTCGCTCTACGAGCTGCTCCCCGACGACGTCGTCGACGTGCAGGCCGGCGCGCGGTTTCGCCTCGAGCTCGTTTCGTGAAGGCGTGGCTGAAGAGCCTCGACCTCGACACCTACGCGGTGACACGCGCGCCGCTGCCCGAGACCGGCGGCCGCTGGCCCCTCTCGCCCGGCGTGGGCCTCGACTCCGATGGCGGCCGCTGGCGGGTCGACCCGCGCTCGGCGCCGCGAGGCGCCATCGTCAACGCGCGCCTCGTCACCCACCACACGCTCGCGCACGGCGACGCCCTCGCGCTCGACGACCGCGTGGCCGTGTTCCTGGAGACCCCCGAGGCGCGGCACGAGGCGCTCGAGGCCCGCCTCGACCAGGAGCCCGCTGACGCGGCGGCGCTCGGCGTCTGGGCCGACTGGCTCCTCGAGCAGGGCGACCCCCTCGGCCAGCACCTGCGCGCGGTCGAGCTTTCGCCCTTCGTGCTGGAGGGCCTCCACCCGCTCGTGACCCGCGGGCAGCTCGAGCTCACCTGGCGCGCGGGGCTGATCGACGCCGCAGCCTTCCGGTGCACCGAGGCCGGCGGGTGGAGCGGCCCCGTACCCCTGCTCCGCTTCCTGGCGCTGCGGGTCGCCAGGTGGACCCGTTCGCTGACGCTCGATCTCTCGCGGTGGGCTGACGACGCGCCCGGCTCCGCCGAGGATCAGGTGACCGTGGCGCTGCGCGCGCTGCTCACCGGGCCGCACCTGCCTCGGCTCGAGGCGCTCTCTTTCGGGCAGCTCAGGCCACCGCGCACCGCCTCGCCGCTGTGGGCGCGGCTGCAGCCCCGCTTTCCCAGGCTCCAGCCCGCCACGAGCGCCGAGCGTCGGGCGGTCTTGCGGCTCGTCACGGTGCCGCCGGACCTCGACTTCGTGGCGCCGGACCTCGAAGACGAGCAGCTCGTCTTGCGCCGCGGCCTCTGGGTGGGGAGCAGCGGCACGGGGAGCCTGCGCGCCCTCGCGCCGGGCACGCAGCGGCCGGGCCTCATCGACACCTTCGTCATCGACGAGGCGGCCCCGCACTGGCGACTCCGGCCCCTGGAGCCGGGCGTGCGGCTCAACGGGCGCCCCGCCTTCGCCACGCGCTTGCTGCCGGGTGACGTCATCGAGGAGCCCCGCGGCACCCGCTTTCGCTTCGAGCTCCAGTGAAGCCGCGTCAGCGCCCGCCGAAGGGCGCATCACGGCCGCGAGTCGGCAGGCGCGACGGCTGGCCGGTGAGGAACGTGTCGACCTGCCGCGCGAGCTCTCGCCCCTCGGAGATGGCCCAAACGATGAGCGACGCGCCGCGCGCGGCATCACCGCCCGCGTACACCCCCGGCACGCTCGTCTTGAAGTGACGGTCGACCAGCACGTTGCCCCGGCCATCGAGGGCCACGCCGAGCTGCTCGGCGATGGGCGCCGCGTCGGGGCCGAGGAAGCCCATGGCCTGGATGAGGAGGTCCGCCTCCACCCGCTCCTCGGAGCCGGCCACGTCGACGAGGGCACCCTCGCGCTGCTCCACCTTCACCCAGTGCAGCGCGACGAGCTGCCCTTCTCGGCCCTCGAGCTTCGTAGTGCGGTGGGCGAACACCCGCGCGCCGCCCTCCTCCTGGCTCGAGGAGGTGCGGAACACGAGCGGCCACTGGGGCCAGGGGTTGCGCTCCCCGCGCGCGCTCGGCGGCGGCGGCAGCAGCTCCACCTGGTGCACGGAGGTCGCGCCCTGGCGGAGGGCCGTGCCGAGGCAGTCGGAGCCCGTGTCGCCGCCCCCGAGGATAACAACGCGCTTGCCGCGAGCGACGGCCTCGCCGACGCGGTTCTGTGCCTCGAGGTAGTCCATGGCCTGCACGACGCCGCGGAGTTCCTTACCCGGCACGTCGAGGGCCCTCGGGCGCTGGGCCCCGATGGCGATCACCAGCGCGTCGTGCTGGCCGCGCAGCTCGCGCCACGTCGGCGCGCGGCCCACGTCGACCGACGGCTGGAAGCTGATGCCCTCGGCGCGGAGCAGCTCGAGGCGGCGATCGATGATCGACTTCTCGAGCTTGAAGTCGGGGATGCCGTAGCGCAGCAGCCCGCCCAGCTTGTCGGCGCGCTCGAAGACGATGACCGAGTGCCCCGCCTGGTTGAGCTGCGCCGCCGCCGCCAGCCCCGCGGGCCCCGAGCCGACCACCGCCACCCGCTTGCCCGTCGAGAGCGGCGGCGGCCGCGCCGTCACCCAGCCCTCGGCGAAGGCGCGCTCGACGATCTCCTTCTCGAGGGCCTCGATGCTCACAGGCGGCTGATCGATGGCCAGCACGCACGCCCCCTCACAGGGCGCGGGGCACAGTCGGCCGGTGAACTCGGGGAAGTTGTTGGTGCCCGTCAGCACGTTCCACGCCTCGCGCCACCGTCCGGCGTACACGTGCTCGTTGAAGTCGGGGATGACGTTGCCCAGCGGGCAGCCCTGGTGGCAGACGGGCACGCCGCAGTCCATGCAGCGGCCCGCCTGGCGGGTCGCCTCGTCCGGCGCGAAGGGCTCGACGAACTCGCGGAAGTCACCCAGGCGCGCCGCCACCGGGCGCTTGGGCTGAGCCTGGTGCTCCCACTCCATGAAGCCGGTCGGCTTGCCCATGTCAGCCCTCCCCTCCGCCCACCACGCGCAGCCGCGGCTCGGCCGGCGGGCGCAGGCGCTGTGCGCGGCGGGCCTGCAGCACCCGGCGGTAGTCCGTGGGCATCACCTTCACGAAGGCGCTCACCAGGTGCTCCCAGTTGTCGATCACCCGCTGCGCGAGCGGGCTGCCGGTCAGCCCCAGGTGGTTCTCGACGAGGCCATACACGAGCCAGATCTCCGACTCGTCCACCAGCGACTCGAGTTCGACCATCTCGAGGTTGCAGCGCTGCTTGAAGGTGCGGCCGCGGTCGAGCACGTAGGCCGTGCCCCCGCTCATGCCCGCGCCGAAGTTCCGGCCCGTGGGGCCCAGCACCACCACCACGCCGCCGGTCATGTACTCGCAGCCGTGATCGCCCACGCCCTCCACCACGGCCTTCGCCCCGGAGTTGCGCACCGCGAAGCGCTCGCCGGCGAGGCCCGAGAAGTAGGCCTCACCATCGGTGGCGCCGTAGAGCACCGTGTTGCCGACGATCACGTTCTCTTCGGGCACGAAGCCCGCGCCGCGCGGGGGCGCCACCACCACGCGGCCGCCGGAGAGGCCCTTGCCCACGTAGTCGTTGGCCTCGCCCTCGAGCTCGAGCGTGACGCCGCGGCAGAGGAAGGCGCCGAAGCTCTGCCCCGCCGAGCCCCGCAGCTTGATGCGCACTGCGTCGTCTGCGAGCCCCGCGGCGCCGTGCCGTCGCACCAGCTCGCCCGAGAGCATCGCCCCCACGGCGCGGTGCACGTTCGTCACCGGCACCACGGCCGCCGGGTCGCGGCCCTTCCGCAGGAGCTGGTGATCCAGGTGCGCCGACACGTCTTTCCGGCGCGGCTCGCGGCAGAAGCGGGGCCCCTCGGCGGGCGGCTGCAAGAGCGGCGTGAGGTCGAGGCGCCTCGCCTTCCAGTGCGCGACGTCCTTGCGCTGGCGCAGCCACTCCACGCGGCCGACGATCTCCTCGAGGCGGCGGGCGCCCAGGCGCGCGAGCTGCCGCCGCACGCCCTCGGCGATGAGGAGGAAGAAGTTCACCACGTCGTCGACGCGGCCGTGAAAGTGCTCGCGCAGCTTCGGGTCCTGCGTGGCGATGCCCACCGAGCAGGTGTTGAGGTGACACTTGCGCAGCATCACGCAGCCCTCGACCACCAGCGACGCGGTGGCCATGCCGAACTCCTCGGCGCCGAGGAGCGCGGCGATGGTGACGTCGCGCGAGGTGCGCAGGCCGCCGTCCACCTGGAGCCGCAGCCGATCGCGCAGCCCGTTCATCACCAGCACCTGCTGAGTCTCGGCCAGGCCCAGCTCCCACGGCAGGCCCGCGTGCTTGATGGACGAGACGGGGGAGGCGCCCGTGCCGCCCTCGTAGCCGCTGACGGTGACGCCGCTGGCGCCGGCCTTCGCGACGCCCGCGGCGATGGTGCCCACGCCCACCTCGCTCACCAGCTTCACGCTGACCCGGGCGGCCGGGTTGACGGACTGCAGGTCGTAGATGAGCTGGGCGAGATCCTCGATGGAGTAGATGTCGTGGTGCGGCGGCGGCGAGATGAGCGTCACGCCCGGCGTCGACCAGCGCACCCTGGCGATGCGCTCGTCGACCTTGTCCCCCGGGAGCTGACCGCCCTCGCCGGGCTTGGCGCCCTGCGCGACCTTGATCTGCAGCTCGTCGGCCTCCACCAGGTACTCGGTGGTGACGCCGAAGCGCCCGCTGGCGACCTGCTTGATGGCGCTGCGCCGGGAGTCGCCGTTGGGCTCCTTCACGAAGCGCCGCGGCTCCTCGCCGCCCTCGCCGCTGTTCGACTTGCCGCCCAGGCGGTTCATCGCCAGCGCCAGGGTCTCGTGGGCCTCGGCGCTGATGGAGCCGAAGGACATGGCGCCGGTGACGAAGCGCTTGACGAGCTCGCTCGCCGGCTCGACCTCCTCGAGCGGCACCGGCTGGGCCTGCGTCGCGTCGATCTCCATGAGCCCGCGCAGCAGCGTCGGGGCGCCGGCCTCCGCGTCGGCGAGCGCCTCGTACTCGGCGAAGCGCTTCGGGTCGTTCGCCCGCGTCGCCGCCTGCAGCGCCGCGATGGTCGCCGGGTTCCAGGCGTGGTGCTCCCCGCGCCGGCGCCACTGGTAGACGCCGCCGGTCACCGGCACCGCCAACTCCTCCTGGCGCACGGGCCCGAAGCCGCGCTGGTGCCGCTCGACGACCTCCCGGCCCAGCTCGTCGAGCCCGATGCCGTCGAGCCGCGAGGGCGTGCCCTTGAAGTACTGCTCGACGAGGCCGCGATCGAGCCCCACGGCCTCGAAGATCTGCGCGCCGCGGTACGACTGCACCGTCGAGATGCCCATCTTCGACATCACCTTGAGCAGGCCCTCGTCGATGGCCTTCACGAACTTCTTCACCTTTGCCTCGTCGCCGCCGAGCGAGTCGAGGGCGAGCCACGGGCACACAGCCGCCGCGCCGAAGCCGACGAGGAGCGCCACGTGGTGCACCTCGCGCGCCTCGGCCGTCTCGATGAGCAGGCCCGTGTTCCGGCGGATGCCGTCCTTCACCAGCCGCTGGTGCACCGCCGAGACGGCCAGCAGCGCGGGGATGGGCAGGTGCCGCGCGTCGACGCCGCGATCCGAGAGCACGAGGATGTCGGCGCCGTCTTCCACGGCCGCCACGGCGGCGTCGCTCAGCCGCGCCACGGCCCCGGCGAGATCGCCCGAGTAGGTGATCGACAGCACCCGCGGCTCGAAGACGCCGAGGTTGCGCATGCCCTTGATGCGCGCCACCTCGGCGTTGGTCAGCACCGGCCCCGGCAGCGAGAGCCGGTGACAGTGCTCGGGCGTCTCCTCGAAGGTGTTGCCGTCGGGCCCGATGCTGGTGGTCAGCGACATCACCATCGCCTCGCGCAGCGGGTCGATGGGCGGGTTCGTCACCTGGGCGAAGAGCTGGTGGAAGTAGTCGAAGAGCGGCGGCGCGCGATCGCTGAGCACGGCCAGCGGCGCGTCGTTGCCCATCGAGCCGGTGGGCTCCTTGCCCGTCTCGGCCATGGGCGCGATCAACAGCCGCAGGTCCTCGTCCGTGAACCCGAAGGCCCGCTGCATGCGCGACAGGGGCTCGCCGGTGAGCGCCGGGGGCGGATCCACGTGCGGGAGCTCTTCGAAGGTGAAGAGGTTGCGGTCGAGCCACTTGCGGTACGGCCAGCGGTTGACGATCTCGCTCTTCACCTCGGCGTCCTCGAGGAGGCGGCCCTCGTCGGTGTCCACCAGGAAGATGCGGCCGGGCTGCAGGCGGCCCTTGCGCAGCACGAGCTCCGGCGGCACGTCGATCACCCCGACCTCGGAGGCGAGGATCACCCGGTCGTCGCGCGTCACCACGTAGCGCGCGGGGCGCAGGCCGTTGCGATCGAGCGTCGCGCCGACGAGGTGCCCGTCGGTGAAGGTGATGGCGGCCGGGCCATCCCACGGCTCCATGAGGGAGCTCGAGTACTCATAGAAGGCGCGGCGCGCGTCCTCCATCTCCGGGTTGCCGCTCCACGCCTCGGGGATCATCAGCATCATCGAGTGCGCGAGCGAGCGGCCGCCGAGCGTGAGCAGCTCGAGCATGTTGTCGAACTGCGCCGAGTCGCTCTTGCCCGGCACGATGATCGGCTGCAGGCGGTCGAGGGTGCCGCCGAACTTCGCCGACTGGAGCAGGCTGCGCCGGGCCGACATCCAGTTCCGGTTGCCCTGCACGGTGTTGATCTCGCCGTTGTGGGCGATGAAGCGGAAGGGCTGCGCGAGATCCCACGTGGGGAAGGTGTTGGTCGAGAAGCGCGAGTGCACCACCGCGATGGCGCTCACCATGTCCGCGTCGCGCAGGTCTGCGTAGAACTCCGGCAGCTGCGAGGGGAGCAGCAGCCCCTTGTAGACGATGGTCTCGGCGGACAGCGACGCGACGTGGAAGCGGCCCTCGGGGTCCACGCCCGAGGTGCGCACCCGGTTCTCCACCAGCTTGCGGATGATGAAGAGCTTCCGCTCGAAGGCGCTCGGCACGCAGCGGCGTCGGGCGATGTACACCTGCCGCATCACCGGCAGCACCGCGCGCGCCACGGGGCCCAACTTCGACGGATCCACCGGCACGTCGCGCCAGCCGACCAGCCGCTGATCCTCCTGGTGTACCACCTCCGCGAAGATGCGCTCGCACTCCGCCCGCGCGTACGGATCGGCGGGGAGGAAGACCTGCCCCACCCCGTAGCAGCGGCGCCCCGGCAGCTCGAGGCCCAGGGCCTCGGCCTCGCGCTTGAAGAAGCGGTGCGGCACCTGGAGCATGATGCCCGCGCCGTCGCCCGTCAGCGGGTCGGCCCCCGTCGCCGCCCGGTGCGCCATGCGCTGCAGCACCTGGAGCGCCTGCTCGACGATGCCCCGCGACTTCTCGCCCTTGATGTTCGCGACGAAGCCGATGCCGCAGCTGTCCTTCTCCGTCTGCGGCTCGTAGAGGCCCCTGGGGCTGCTCCCTGTCATGCGGTACTCCCATCGTCGCGAAGATGACGCGGCGCGCCAGACCCTAGCGCACGGGCCTCGCGCGGGGTCGGCGGTTTTCGCCTCAGCCCAGCCGCTCGATGAGGGCCCGGCTTTCGGCCTCGAGGGGCTCGGCGTGAGCCGGGCGAGCGAGGAGCGCGGCGAGCGCCGGCGGCACCTCGACGGGGGCGCCGATGAGCGGCTCGACCACGGCGTCGAACTTCGCCGGGTGCGCGGTGGCGGCGACGATCCACCGGCCGGGCACGCCCTCGAGGCGCAGGCGGCGCAAGGCCTCCATGGCGCAGGCCGTGTGGGGGCAGACCACGACGCCGAACTCCGAGCGCACCCGGGGGATGGCCGCGCGGATCTCCTCGTCGCTCACGGTGAAGGCCGGCAGGGCCAGCCCGGGGAAGATGGCCTGCAGCCGCTCGAGGTTGCTCGGTGCGCCGACGTCCATCGCGTTGGCCAGCGTGGCGAGGCTCGGCCGCGGCACGTAGCGGCCCGTCTCGAAGAACTCCGCCAGTACGCGGTTCGCGTTGGTCGCGAGCGCCACCTCGCCGATGGGCACGCGGCAGGCCCGCGCCAGCAGGCACGCGAGCGCGTTGCCGAGGTTGCCGGTGGGCACGATGAAGCCGCTGCCGGGGGCCTCGCTCGCCGCGTGCGCGTAGTAGGCCATCTGGGGCAGCAGCCGGCCGAGGCTGATGCTGTTGGCCGAGGTGAGCGCGACCCGCGCGCCGAGCTCGCGATCGCCGAAGGCCTCCTTCACCATGCGCTGGCAGTCGTCGAAGGTGCCCGCCACGCGGTAGGTGTGCACGTTGTCGCCGAAGGCGCCGAGCTGATGCGCCTGCCGCGCCGACACCCGCCCGTCGGGGTACAGCACCACCACGCGGAAGCCGGGCCGGCGGTGGAAGGCGCTCGCGACGGCCGCGCCGGTGTCACCGGAGGTGGCCACCAGCACCGTCGTCTCCTTCTCGCGCGGCAGGCAGGCGAGGCACTCCGCGAGGAACCTCGCGCCGAAGTCCTTGAAGGCCGCCGTGGGGCCGTGGAACAGCTCGAGCAGCCCCGTGTCGGGAGCGAGCCACTGCGTCGTCGCGTCGAAGGTGAAGGCGCGCGCCACGATGCCCTCGAGGTGCGGGGCCAGCACGTCACTCTCGAAGAAAGGCCGCAGGAGCGAGACGGCGCGCTCCACCAGCGTCGCGCCGCGCACCTCGAGCGTCGGCAGCTCGAGCGGAATGTAGAGGCCGCCGTCGGGCGCGAGGCCGCTGGTGATGCCCTGGGCGAGGGTGACCGTTGAGCCGCCGCGGGTGCTGACGTACTTCATGCGAGCACCCGGGCCGCCGGGCCGTCCACCGGGGACACGAGCTGGTCGGCCGCGAGGCCCGCCTCCGCGAAGGCCGCGGCCATCGCCTCCGCCGCGCGCGTGGCCGCCTCGCGCGACTCGTACCAGCCGAAGACGCTGGGCCCCGCCCCCGAGATGCTGGCGCCGAGCGCGCCGCAGTCGAGCGCCGCCTGCTTGACGCGCGCGAACCCGGGGATGAGGCCGGCCCGGCGCGGCTCCACCAGCACGTCGCGCAGCCCGCGGCGCAGGAGCGCGGCGTCGGCCGTGTAGCAGCCCGCCAGCACCAGCGAGAGGCCCTCGCTCTGCACCACGAAGTCGTGCAATTCGTAGGCGCCGGCGAGCGCCGCCCTCGCCTTGCGCGTCTCGAGCACGAAGTGCGGGTGCACCAGCGCCACGTGCAGCCACGGCGGCACCGGCACCCTCACCGGCGCGCCCTCGGTAGGCGCGATCACCAGGCCGCCCAGCAGCATCGGCCCCACGTTGTCGCCGTGGCGCGAGCCGGCGGCGGCGGCCTCGCCATCCATCGCGGCCTGGTACTGCTCTCCCTGCGTCAGCGGCGCGTCGAGCAGCGCGTTGGCTGCCACCACCGCGCCCACCGCGGAGGCCGCCGAGCCGCCCATGCCGGAGCCCAGGGCGATGCCCTTGTCGATCTCCACCTCGAAGCCATGGCCCGCGCCCGCGCGCCGGAGCACCGAGAGGAGCGCGCGCCCCGCGGTGTTCGCCTCGGCCTCCAACGGTAGCGCCGCGGTGGTGCCGCGGATCGCGAGCACCCGCACGCCCGGCGCCTCGACCCGCCGCACCGTGACGCGGTCGCCGGGGCCCTCGAGCGAGTGGCCGAGCACGTCGAAGCCCACGGCCACGTTGCCTAAGGACGCCGGGGCGAAGGCCGTGGCCTGCCTCACAGCTTCGTCCCCAGCGAGGTGGCGACGCGGAGGAGATCGGCGAAGACGCCCGCGGCCGTCACCTCGGGGCCGGCGCCGGGCCCCTGCACCACCAGCGGGTTGTCGCGGTACCGCTTCGTGGTGAACTGCACCACGTTGTCGGTGAGGCGGATGTGCGCGAAGGCGTGATCGAGGGGCAGCGCCACCAGGCCCACCGAAGCTGCCCCGCCCGCCGCGAGCTTCGCGACGTAGCGCAGCACCTTGCCCTCTGCCTTCGCGGCCACGAGGCGGGCCTGCATCGGCGCATCGAGCTCCGGCAGCCTCGCGAGGAAGTCCTCCACCGGCAGTTCCCGCAGGGCCTCGGGCACCAGGGACTCGAGGGCGATCTGCTCCAGGCCCGTGCTGCCGCCGTTCTCACGCGCGAGGATCACGAGCTTGCGCGCGACGTCGAGGCCCGAGAGATCGTCGCGCGGGTCGGGCTCGGTGTAGCCGAGCGCCTTCGCCTCGCGCACCAGCGCGCTGAAGGGCACCGAGCCGTCGTACTTGTTGAAGAGGTAGGCCAGCGTGCCCGAGAAGATGCCCTCGATGGCCAGCACCTCGTCGCCGGTGTCGATGAGATCTCTGAGCGTCGTGATCACCGGCAGCCCCGCGCCCACCGTGGACTCGTACATGAACCGGGCGTGGTTGGTCTTGAGCGCCTGGTAGCGCGCCCAGGGCCCGGAGCCTGCGTGCTTGTTGGGCGTGATGACGTGAATGCCCCGCGCCAGCCACCCGGCGTACTTCTCGGCCACCGCGTCGCTCGCGCTGCAGTCCACGATGATGGCGTGCGGGAGGTGCTCGGCCTGCACGTGGTTGGCGAAGGCGTCGAGGTCGGCGTCGCGATCGAACCGCGCCTTCACGTCGGCCAGGGGCACCGCCGGGTCGCCCAGCACCATGCGCTTGCTGCCCATCACCGCGCGCACGCGCAGGTCGAGCTTCGAGCGCTCCCGCAGCCGCTCGCTCGTGGCGTCGAGCTGCCTCAAGAAGGCGAGGCCCACGTTGCCCGGACCGATGACGCCCACCGAGACGGCCTGCGCCGAGAGGTAGAAGCCCGCGTGCACCGCGCGCAGGGCCCGCCGCGCGTCCGTCGCGTCGATGGCCACCGAGATGTTCCGCTCCGAGGCGCCCTGGGCGATCATCCGCACGTTGACGTTGGCGCGGGCGAGGGCCTTGAAGAGCTGCGCGGCGACGCCCGGGTGCCCGGCCATGCCGTCGCCCACCACCGCCAGCACGGCGATCCCCGTCGTGACCGAGACGTCGCTGATCTGCTGGGCCGTGAGCTCGCGCACGAAGGCCTCGCGCACGGCCTTCTCGGCCGAAGCGCCGTCGTGCTCGCGGATGACGCAGCAGATGGAGTGCTCCGAGGAGCCCTGGCTGATCATCACCACCGAGACGCCGGCCTGCTTCAAGGCCTCGAAGGCGCGCTCCGCCGTGCCCGGCACGCCGATCATGCCCGCGCCCTCGATGTTGAGGATGGCCAGGCCGTTGAAGGCCGTCACGCCCTTCACCGGCTGCGAGACGTCGTGCTCGCTCGAGATGCGCGTGCCGGCGTGGCCGGGGTTGAAGGTGTTGCGGGCGATGATGGGGAGATCTCGCTCGAAGGCCGGCGCCATGGTCTGCGGGTGGATCACCTTCGCGCCGAAGTAGGCCAGCTCGCAGGCCTCGGAGTACGAGAGCCGCTCGATCAGCACGGCCTCCGGCACCAGGCGCGGGTCCGCCGAGAGCACCCCGTCCACGTCGCTCCAGAGGTGGAGCTCCTCGGCGTCGAAGAGGGCCGCGAAGATGGCGCCCGAGAAGTCGCTCCCGTTTCGGCCCAGGTTGGTGATGCGGCCGCTCGAGGTGCGGGCCACGTAGCCGGTGACGATGGTGCGCGGGCCGGGCTCGCCGAAGCGCGCCAGCAGCTGTGCCTGGGAGCGGTCCCAGTTCACCCGGGCGCCGAGCTCGCCCTGGTCGACCACCAGCACCTCGCGGGCGTCGAGCCAGCGGCTGGGCGCGCCCTGGGCGACGAGGGTGAGGTGCACGAGCCACGACGACCAGACCTCGCCCAGGCCCGCGACGAGCTCGAGCAGGTCCGACGAGACGGCGCCCACCAGCTCCTGGGCGTGGAGCAGATCGCGCAGCCCCGAGAACTCGGCGGCGAAGCGCTCGCGCGCCGCGGCCACGCCGTCGCCCAGCAGCCGCCGCGCGGCGTCGTAGTGCTGCTGCTCGAGGGCGGCGAGGCCCACCTTCCACGCCTCGTCGCCGGCCGACGCCTGGTTCACCAGCGCGATGAGCGCGTCGGTCACGCCCTTCATCGCCGAGATCACCACCACCTGCGCCTCGTCACGCGCGAGCAGGATGTCGACGACCCGCTCGATGCACTGCGCGTTGGCGACGCTGCTTCCTCCGAACTTGTGGGCGATCACGCGGCGGACTGTAGACGACGAGGGCCGCGCCGGCGCCTCAGAAACAGAGCCCCACCAGCGTCGCGAGGTCGACGTACCGCGGCGACCCGACGCCCAGCAGGTGCGTGACGCTCGCGCGCACGCTGACGCGCCCCGAGAGGCCGGAGCCCTTTCTGCCGGGGAGCTCGTACGAGAGGCCCAGGCCCGTCTCGAGGCCGCTGCGGTGCTGCACCCCGTGCTCCGAGAGGCCGAGGACCACCGGCAGCGCGTCGGCCGCGACGTGGGCCCAGCCCGCCTCGTGCTGGTGGGCGAAGTGCACCAGCACGTACGGCCGCAGGCGACTCGCCGTCGGCCACTCGAAGCGGGCCCCGAGGCGGATGAGCGTCAGCACGTCCACCGGCTGGGCGTAGGCGCCGAGGCCCAGGAGCAGCTCCGCGCGCAGCCACGAGAAGAGCGCGCGGTTGACGCCGAGCACCGCGCCCCCGCCGGCGCCCAGCGTGTCGGGGCGCAGGCCGCCGACGACGCCGGTGAAGACCTCCCACCGCGGGGGCTCCTTCGGCTCGATGGGTGGCCGGGGAGCCTGCACCTGCGACTGCGCCAGCAAGACGAGGAGGAGCACGTTCATGCCCGGCTCTGTGCGGCGCGCGCCGCCAGGCATTCATGACGGGGCGAAGTGGATCGCCTCGCCGGACACCGGCAACGAAGCCGTCAGCGGGGCTGCACCTGCTCGGGCGGCGCGGGCACCGGGGCCGACTGGAGGTTGACCGGCGCCCCCACCGCCCGCGTCATCGCCCGCAGGCCGAGCTGCACGTCGTAGAGCGCCTGCACGCGCTGGGCGGACGAGGTGGCCAGGGCCACGAAGGCGTCCACCAGCTCGCGGGTGTCGCCGGTGCCGAGGTCGAAGGACTGGAAGGCAGCCAGGGCCCAGCGCCGGGCGTTCTTCTCGGCCACGCCCTGCTTCTCGGCCTTGGTGATGGAAGCCTTCGTCTCGTTCCACGACTTCTCGATCTCCAGCGCCACGGCCGCGCGGAGGAGCTCGCGCTGGTGGTGCATCTTCTCGAGCTCCGCGCGGGCCTGCTCGAGGAGAAAGGCCTTCTGCGGGAAGTCCCACTGGTAGCGCATGACGAGGCCGATGCCGCCGTTGAGCTCGTTGTAGGGATCGTAGGCGAACGGCGAGAGCTGCCGCGTGGCGTTGCTGGTCCACGCCCAGCGGGCGAAGCCGGCGATGCCGAAGTCGGGGTAGTACTGCGCCTCGCGAATGATGACCTCCTGCTCGCGCGCGCCGATGCCCGCGAGGATCGCGCGCAGCTCGGGCCGCGCCTCGAGCGCCTGGGCCACGTAGGCGTCGATGGGGCCGAGTGCCCCTTCCGGCTCCGCGAAGCCGGTGGCGGCGATCTCCAAGGGCTCGCCGGGCCGCGCGCCGATGAGGAGCCGGATGGCCGCCAGCGCGTACTGCGCCCCGCTCTCGGCGGCGACGATCTGCACCTCGGCCTGCTGCCGATAGAAGGCGAGCTTGTAGAGGTCCATCTGCGTGACCTGGTCGCTCTTCTCGCGGCGCAGGCGCTGCAACACCTCGTCGGCCTCGTCGAGGCGCTTCATGGTGTCGACGATCACCCGGCGGCTCTCGTCGGCGAAGACGAAGCCGTAGTAGGCCTGCGCGGCCTGGTACTCGGCCTCGTCCTTCGCGCGCACCAGGAGCGCCTCGCCGGCCTCCACGCCCTTCGCCCCGGCCGCCTCGAGCGCGTCGAGCTTGCCGAAGGTGTAGATGGGGAGCACCGCCTCGGCCCCGGCGCGCACGGTGACGCCCGGCTGGCCGAAGTTGAGATCGTACATCTTCGTGGCCTCGGTGAGCGGCGGGCCGCCCAGGCCGTCGTTCTTCGCCTCCGGGGTGGGGCCCGCGAGCAGGAAGTACGAGTCGATGCGCGGGAACCAGGCCCAACGCGCCTCGTCATACTTCGCGCGGAACCAGCGGAGCTGGGCCTGCGACTCCTTCACCCGGTGATCGTTCGCGCGCGCCCGCTCGATGATGTCCGGCAAGGTGAGCGGCCCGGCCGACGCCGAGGCCGCAGCACAAAAAATGATGAAGGAAATCAGGCGCAAGGCGCGCGGACTCTGCCGCAGCGGGTCGTCGAATTGAAGGAGTTTTGGCTAAGGTCGTCTCCGTGCCCATGCTCCGCGCCCTCCCCCTCGCAGCGTTGCTCCTCGCAGTCGCCGCCCACGCCGAGGAGCCGAAGAAGCTCAAGGCCACGAAGAAGGAGAGCGCGCCGAAGCTGGACCTCGGAATCCCCACCTTCGGGGAGCTCCCCAAAGATCAGAAGCTGGAGTCGGCCCGAGACAAGCGGGAGGAGGCGCAGAGCCCCACCGCGGTGCGGGCCGACGAGGGCTTCTCGGTGGTGCGCGTGGTGCACGGCAAGGGCTTCATCAAGAGCCCTGACGGCGCGAAGCCCTCGGCGCCCTTCCCTCAGGTGACGGCGTCGGGCCCGCCGTGGCAGACCGAGAAGTTCAGCTCCGTCATCCGCGTGAAGTCGCCGGCGAAGAAGGGCGCGCGCATCGAGGTCGCCATCCTCGACACGCGCGACGACACGGTGATGGAGGCCTCCGGCGAGCTCTTCTTCCGCGGCGGCGAAGAGACGGAGTGGCAGGTCGACTGGGACGCCTCGGGCGTGCGCACGCCAGGCGAGTTCAAGCTGCTGGTGCGCGTCGGCGGCAACCCCCTGGGCACCTTCCCCTTCAAGGTGGCGCCCGCCGCGAAATGAGTGTTGAGCGTTGGTGAAGTGCGGTAACAGCGCGCTCCGTCTTTCACTCGCACGGAGCCCGCCATGGCCTACACCGATCGCGTCAAGCAGATCCTCTCGTGGTACCCGTCTGACACCCCCGGCGTCCTGACCAACCTCGCGCGCCTGCTGAACACGGGCGCGCTGGCCGGCACGGGCAAGCTGGTGATCCTCCCGGTGGACCAGGGCTTCGAGCACGGCCCGGCGCGCAGCTTCCAGCCCAACCCGGCCGGCTACGATCCCGACTACCACGCGCAGCTCGCCATCGACTCGGGCTGCAACGCCTACGCGGCGCCGCTGGGCTTCCTCGAGGCCGTCGCCGGCAAGCTGCACGGCGAGATCCCCCTCATCCTCAAGCTGAACAACTCAGACTCGCTCTCGAAGGTCGAGCCGTGCTCGGCGATCACCGGCTCGGTGAAGGACGCCGTGCGCCTGGGCTGCTCGGCCATCGGGTACACGATCTACCCGGGCTCGAGCGCGCGCAACCAGCAGTACGAGGACCTGCGCGAGCTGATCGCCGAGGCGAAGGAGGCGGGCCTGCCGATGGTGCTGTGGGCCTACCCGCGCGGCAACCTGTCGAAGGACGGCGAGACGGCGACCGACGTGGTGGCCTACGCGGCGCAGATCTCCGCGCAGCTGGGCGCGCACATCATCAAGGTGAAGCCGCCGAAGGACTTCATCGAGCAGGCCGAGGCGAAGAAGGTCTTCGAGAAGTACCAGATCCCCACCAAGACCATGGCCGACCGCGTGCGCCACGTGGTGCAGAGCGCCTTCAACGGCAAGCGCATCGTCATCTTCTCGGGCGGCGAGGCGAAAGAGACGCCCGCGCTCCTCGAGGAGATCCGCGGCATCAAGGAGGGCGGCGGCTTCGGCGCCATCATGGGCCGCAACGCCTTCCAGCGGCCGCGCGCCGAGTCCCTCACGCTCCTCAAGGACGTGATGAGCATCTACAAGAGCTGACCCGCAGTTCGAACCCCAAGACCGAAAGCGACCACCGTGAAGAAGCTGATCCCCCTGTTGTGCCTGTCGGGCCTGGCCTTCGCTGCCGACCCGAAGGCGAAGCCGGCGCCGGCCGACGCCCCCGTGGCGAAGCCCGCCCCGCTGTCTGCCGAAGATCGCAAGAAGACCCTGTACGCCTTCGGCGTGCTCATCGCCCAGCGCACCCCGCTGGCGCAGGCCGGTCTCGACGAGGCGGAGCTCACCGAGGTGCTCGCCGGCTTCGCCGACGCGGCGCTCTCGAAGGAGCTCAAGGTGAAGCTCGACGAGGCCATGCCCAAGGTCGACCAGTTCCTCCGCGAGCGCCAGAAGGTGCGCGCCGAGCAGGAGCAGGCCAAGGGCAAGCAGGCGCTCGCCGACCTCGCCAAGGAGGCCGGGGCGCAGCCGCAGCCCAGCGGGCTCATCTACTTCGAGACCAAGGCCGGTGACGGCGCGCAGCCCACGCCGCAGGACACGGTGAAGGTCCACTACAAGGGCACGCTGATGAACGGCACCGAGTTCGACTCGAGCTACAAGCGCGGCACGCCCGCCGAGTTCCCCCTGGGCGGCGTGATCAAGTGCTGGACCGAGGGCGTGGCGAAGATGAAGGTGGGCGGCAAGGCCCGCCTCGTGTGCCCGCCGGAGATCGCCTACGGCGAGCGCGGCGCGGGCGGGACCATTCCCCCCAACGCCGTCCTCAACTTCGAGGTCGAGCTCCTCGGCATCAACGGAAAGTGACCAACGACACCATGAAGACCACGATCCGCACGTTGATGATCGGCGCGGCCCTGAGCCTCACGGCCTGCCCGAGCGAGACCAAGCCGCAGGACCCCAAGCCCGTCGAGGTGGGCCCCGGCACCACGCCGCCCCCCGCGGTGAAGCCGCCCGAGCCGCCGCCTCCGCCCCCGCCGCTCACGGCGGAGGACACGAAGACGGCGCTCTACGGCTTCGGCGTGCTCGTCGCCGAGCGCACCCCCGTGAAGGGCTCCGGCTTCACCGCCGAGGACCTCGACGAGGTGATGAAGGGCCTCAAGGACGGCGCCACCGGCAAGGAGCCCGCGGTCAAGATGGACGACTACGGCCCCAGGGTGGAGCAGCTCCTCAACGAGAAGCAGGCCGCCAAGGCCGCCCTCGAGAAGAAGAAGGGCCAGGAGTTCCTCGCGAAGGCCGCGAAGGAGCCGGGCGCCAAGAAGACGGCGTCGGGGCTCATCTACAGCACGCTGACCGCGGGCACGGGCGCGCAGCCCAAGGCCACCGACACGGTGAAGGTGCACTACAAGGGCACGCTCATCGACGGCACCGAGTTCGACTCGAGCTACAAGCGCGGCGAGCCGACCGAGTTCCCGCTCAACGGCGTCATCCCCTGCTGGACCGAGGGCGTGGCGCTGATGAAGGTGGGCGGCAAGGCGAAGCTGACCTGCCCGTCGGACATCGCCTACGGCGATCGCGGCGCGGGCCCGAACATCCCCGGCGGGTCGACGCTCGTGTTCGAGGTCGAGCTCCTCGAGATCAAGGCGCCCGGCGCCCCTGGCGCGCCCGGCATGCCGGGGATGCCCGGCGGCCATGGCCCCGACGACGGCCACGGTCACTGAGGCGACGGCCACACGGCTGAGCTTCGAAGGCCTCCCGGGTTCGCCCGGGGGGCCTCTTCATTTGCGGGGGGCTCAGCAGGCCACGTGTCACAGGCCCGCGCGTACTCGCGCATCGTGGTGTCGTGCAGATCGAGCACCGGACGGATGCGCTCCGGCCACGCGGCCGCCTGGCGCTCCTGGTAGTGACGGCCTGGGCGGGATCGAAGAAGACGGGGATTCGGGTCATGCCTCTTCTGACCGCGGCGGCCTTCGTCGTTTCGGCCCCGGCGCCCTGAAGACGGTCCTCATCTGTCACACCCTGGGGGGATGCTCGGACCATGACCGAGCCCCTGCGACGGCACCTGCTCGACCACCCGGAGGACGAGGCGGGCCTGCAGGTCTACGCCGACGCGCTGTTCGAGGCCGGCGACCCGCTCTGTGCGCTGCCGGGGCTTGGCTTCGAGGGGTGGGCCTCCGAGCTGCCGGGCGCGGTTGCCAGTCGTCTCCTGGGCCCGCTGTGCGAGCTCGACTGCCGGGTGGAGATCGTCGGGGGCCTGCTTCGCGAGGTGGTGCTCGCGGAGGTGAGCGCCGAGCAGCTCGAGCGGCTGATCGGCGCCCCGGCCTGGGAGGGCGTGCGGCGCGTGCGGCTCCCGTCGTTGGGGCCCGAGTGGGGCGTGCCGGACCTGCCGCCCCAGGCGGTCCTCCGGCTGATCGGGCAGCCGGCGTGTCGACACGTGGTCGAGCTGCACGACGTGAGCTTCGCGGGCTTCGTGCAGCTCTGTCAGCTCGACCGGACCTTCGAGGTCATGTCGATCCTCGAGCTCCCGGCCTGGCGCGTCGACGAGGTCCCCGCGCTCGACCCGCTGCGAGTCCGAGCGCTGCGCCTGTGCCCCGAGCGCGACGAGTTCAGAGACGAGGACCAGTTCGTGAGCCAGACGCTGGCGTGGCTCCAGACCTATGGGCGAGCGATCTTCGATCGGCTCGAGGTCCTCGTCGCCCCCGGAGACGACGCCTGCATCCCCCTGCTCTCCCGAGGCGCGGGGGCGGCCCTTCGCCGGGTCGAGGCGAGTCGCTGGAGCGCCACCCGCGACGCCGAGGGGTGGCACGCGCAGGTGTGGCACGAGTCAGCCGGTGCCCTGCCCTACGAGGAGTTGGTCCGCTGGCAGGGGATCGCGCAGCTGCATGGCCTGGTGGCGAGGCTCGCGCCGCTCGTCCGCGACTTCCGTCTCCGCGTGCCGCTCTCTCCCGTCGAGGAGCTGCGTCGCTTCGAGGTGAGCGCCAGGAACAAGCCCGTGCACTTCGCCCCGCCCCACCCGGGGGAGGCGCAGGTCCGGGCGGCGCGTGGCCTCCCGGTGCTGCCGCTCGACGCGATCGTCGACGCGGACGACATGCCGTGGTGACGGACAGCACCGGTACCGAGCCGAAACGCCAGCCTCCGCCGCCGTCCTTCGGATCCAAGGAGCCACACATGACCCACGCCGTGCAGACGCAGTTGATGCTGGAGCGCCGTCACCTTCCAAGTGGTCGGCCTTCCGTTCTCCACGCCCTGCTCCGGGTGCAGGCCGACAGCCGGCCCGACCTGAAGCGGCCGCCGCTCGACCTGGTCGCCTGCATCGACGTGTCGGGGTCGATGCACGGGAGGAAGCTCGAGGAGGTGAAGCGGTCGCTCGTCGCGCTGGCCGGCGAGCTGAGCTCGCAAGACCGCCTCGGCGTCACCAGCTTCGAGAGCGCGGTCACCCAGGTGCTGCCGCCGACGAAGATGGACGCCGCGGGCAAGCAGCGCCTGCAGGCCGCCGTCGCCGGCCTCCAGACGCTCGGGAGCACCAACATGTCGGGCGGGCTGCTCGGGGCCATCGGCGACCTGAACGCCGCGCCGGCGCCGGCCACTGACGCCGTCCGCCGGGTGCTCCTCTTTACGGACGGGCACGCGAACGTCGGCGTACCTGAGAACGACCGCAGCTCGTGGGCGGCGCTCGTTCGAGACTGTCTCCAGGGGGTCTCGGTGTCCTGGTTCGGCTTCGGTGAGGATCACGACGCCGACTTCCTCTCGTTCCTCGCGGACCTCACGCGCGGCAACGCCTACGTCGCGAGGGACGAGGACGCGATCACCGACGCCTTCGCGCAGGAGCTCGGGGGCCTCCTGGGCGTGCGCGCGATGGACCTCGAGCTCACGCTGACGGTCCAGCACGGGACAGCGCGGCTGCTCAACGACGAGCGGAGCGAGGCCCGCGGTGAGCGGCTCGTCATCCACGTCGACGATCTCGCCTGCGAGGAGCGCAAGGACCTCGTCGTGGAGCTGCAGCTGCCGACGCCCGGCTCCGACGTGGTCGAGGTGGTCCTCGAGGCCCGCTGCCGAGACGTGATCACCGGGGAGGTCCAGCACGCGCTGCTCGTCGCGGCCTTGCTGGTGACGGACGCGAAGCCCGAGGCGCCGAACCCGGAGGTGCTCGAGGCCCTGGCCCTGGTCTGCGCGGCGAACGCCCAGAAGCAGGCACGCGCCTTCGCCGAGCAGGGTCGCTGGGCCGACGCGGTGCGCACGCTGGAGGAGGCGGCGCGACGGCTCCTCGCGCTCGACTCGGAGCGGGCGCAGGCGCTCGCGAAGCACCTCGAGCGCTTCGTCGAGGACTACGCCACCGAGCAGCGCTACCGGAGCAACCGCTCGAAGCTCAAGTCGGCCGAGCGGGCGATGTCGAAGCAGCGCAGCACCGGCTCGGCGGTCGACGAGTTCTTCGCGACGGAGCGGAAGCGCGAGCTCCAGCTCCGCTTCAAAGGGCCGCCTCGGGGAGCTGGGAAGCGCTGAGACGCTCCAGAAACACGAAGGGCCTCGGCGTGTGACCGAGGCCCTTCCGTTTCACCACTGTGGAGCCAGTCGGGATCGAACCGACGACCTCCTGAATGCCATGAGCGTATTTTTGCCTTAGACATCAACCACTTGAGGCGTGCGGGTGACCGCGACCCGATTGGCGGTCGGCGAAACAACCCGTGGAGTTCAACGAACCGACTGAGTTGGAAACGATCACAGAGTAGAACGCTGGGGAGCCGCGCTCACGCAGTGGAGCATGAGGGGGTCGAGTTTGGCTGAACAAGACGGGTCGAAGTTCCGCGAGGGCGACCGGGTGCGGATTATCGCCGACCCGGCCAGGGCGGGCTCAGTGCGGGCCGGGGTTCGAATGCGAGGGTCACTTCGACTCCTTCAGGTCGGGTTCTCGGATGGGACTCAGTACCTGCCTGAGGATCAACTCGAGTTGGTCCCTGCACTCCCAGACGACCCATTGGACCTCTTCAGCCAGAACCGCTTCAGCGTCATCGCTGACCTACGGCGGGCCATGGTTCGCGTGCGACTCACGGGTCGACTCGCGAACATGCTGTACAGCCTCGACGCCACGAATACCGACTTCTACGCGTACCAGTTCAAGCCGATCGTCAAGCTCCTACAGTCCCCGGCGACGGGCATCCTGATCGCGGACGAGGTCGGTCTCGGCAAGACGATCGAGGCGGGACTGATCTGGACGGAACTTCGCAGTAGGTTCGATGCGAAGCGACTGTTGGTCGTGTGCCCATCATTCCTCAGAACGAAATGGCAGGAGGAACTCAAGCTACGCTTTGGAGTCTCCGCGCAGTGCGTTTCCGCAAGGGAAGCCACGGAGAGGGTCATCGATCAACTGAGTCGGCGTGGCCCAGACGATGGCTTCGCGCTCATTGGGAGCCTGCAGGGACTCCGCCCGCCCTCAGGATGGGAGGAGGCCCCAGAGAACGACCCGGAACCGCGCACGGCATTCGCACGCCTTCTCGAACGCCACGCATCCACGGACCCGCTCTTCGACCTCGTCATCATCGACGAGGCCCACTACCTGCGGAATCCAGATAGCCAAACAGCGGAACTCGGCCGCCTGCTTCGTAGGACGGCCGAGCACATCGTGCTCCTGTCCGCCACCCCCGTGCACCTGAAGTCCGACGACCTCTACAACCTCCTTCGGATCATCGACGAGGACAACTTCAACCAGCCAGCCATCTTCCGCGCTGTCCTCGAGGCCAATGCACCGCTTCTGCGGGCACGAGACCTCGTTCATGGGGGCCGATGCGGCGCCGCGGAACTCCAGCGGCATCTCCGCGACGCTGCCGACAACCCCATCTTGAGGGAGAACCAGCAACTCCGTCGACTGCTGGCTGACGCGCCAACGGATGCAGCCCTGACGCAACCGGCATACCGAAGCGAATTGGCGCGCAAGCTCGAGAGCATCAACTTGCTCGGCTACGCAGTCACGCGAACCAGGAAACGGGAGGTGCACGAGAACCGGGTTGCGCGTGTCCCCCACGACGAGTCTGTGCCGCTCACAAAGCCCGAGGCAGAGTTCTACGACGCGGTGACCCACGCAGTACGCGAAGCCTGCTCACGAGCGGCGGGAGGCGCCGGCTTCATGCTGACGACTCCTCAGAGGCAGATGTCGAGTTCCATGGCCGCGGCACTCCGCGCATGGCAACGAGAACAACGCGAGGCCGACCGAATGCTCGAGGACAGCAACCTCGAGGACATCACGGACGAGGACACGCAGCCGACCCCGGCACAGACGACGCTCGTGTCCCAGTTGGTCGCACAATTCTCCGGCGCCAGCGCCTACCGAGAACTCCGCGACCACGATTCAAAGTACGAGCGATTTCGGGAGATCATCAGCAACTTCCTCAGGGAACATCGCGGAGAGAAGGTCGTGGTCTTCTCGTACTTCCGCGAGACCTTGGCCTACCTTGCAGAACGACTGGCAGAGGATCGTGTCCCTGCCGTGCTGTTGCGAGGTGGGGACAACAAGGAGGAAGTGCTGCGTTCGTTTCGGGATCCCAGCGGGCCCGCGGTGCTCCTGTCCTCGGAGGTGGGCAGCGAGGGTATCGACCTGCAGTTCTCGCGGTTTCTGGTCAACTACGACCTTCCATGGAACCCGATGCGACTGGAGCAGCGAATCGGTCGCATCGACCGACTCGGACAGGCCGCCAAGCGCATCGAGATCTGGAACCTCTTTCACGCCGACACCATCGATGCGCGAATTTACGCACGCCTCTCTCAGCGACTCATCATCGCCGAAGACTCGTTGGGCGCTCTGGAGCCGATTCTTGCGGCGGACATCAAGAAACTGGTGTTCGACCTGCTCTCGGGGAATCTGACCCCCGAGCAGGAGCGGAGTCGCATCGAGCAAACCTCGCAGGCGTTCGAGAACAAACAGAAGGACGAGGAGGAACTCGAGAGGCAGGCCGCCCATCTCGTCCGGTACGGCGACTACATTCTGGAGCAGGTCAAGGCTGCGCGGGAACTCTCCAGAAAGGTAACCGGCGACGATCTCGAGGAGTTCGTGGTCGGTCATCTAAAGCAGCACTTCCCAGGGTGTCGGTTCAGCCGAATCGCGAACGTACCGAACGGCTACAGCATCGCGATGTCGAACGAGGCGAAGTTCGAGTTCGGGGAGTACCTCGCGCGCGAGCCGAGGCGACAACCCACGGTGTTCGCACACCCCGACACCCGACCAGCGGAGTGCTACTTCACGGGCAGCGTAGTTGGCGTTCGCCGCAACGGAATGGAGGCGATCAATCAACTCCACCCTCTCGTTCGCTGGATAACGTCCCGACTCACGAGCAACCCGACCGAGGCGCACCGGCCTGCGGTTTGCGGCACCGTCAAAAGCAGCGACCTCGAGAAGCCGATGAAGCCCGGCCTCTATGCCTTCTCGATTCAGCACTGGGCGATCAAAGGCGTC
>CAYUZK010000049.1:0-31382 GCA_964449625.1 uncultured Archangium sp. | reverse complement strand
GGTGCCCGCGTCGTCACCGCCGCCGCCGCCCGTCGCGCCGCCGCCGCCGCCCGTCGCGCCACCACCACCGCCCGTCGCGCCGCCACCCCCGCCCAGGCCCGCGTCCCCCGCCGGGTTGCCCGGCACGCACGCGCCGTCGACGCAGGTGTAGCCGGTGCCCTTCGAGGCACAGTCGGCGACGTCCACGCACTCCGGCGCGCAGCCCGGCGCCAGCAGCACCAGAGGCACGGCCACCAGGGCGCTCCACGCGAAGTTCTCGAGTCGGGTCGTCATGCGGGCTTCCTCCAGGAAGAGTGAGGGTCGACACCCTGCTCTACCTGAAACGGCGCCCGCGGGCCGTACCAACCTCGTGTCAGCGGCCCAGGCGCGCCACCGTGGCCTCGGTGCTGGCCTCGTCGAGCAGCACCACCAGCCAGCCGCCGAAGATCGGCGCGTTGGTGGACATGAAGGTGGCCGACAGCACCGTGCGCTCGCCCAGGCCGGCGGCGCGCTCCGCCAGCGCGCCCACCGTGCCGTCGATGATGGTGGGCGGCGTGGGCAGCACGGCGGCCTTCACCACGTTGCCCAGCGTCGAGAGACAAGCCGAGGCGACGATGTTCGCGGCCTCGGCGAGGGCCTCGGTGGCCGACGACGAGAGGGGCCCGCTGACGCCCGGGCGCGCGAGGAGCCGCTGCCCCAGGCGCGCGGCGTCGTCGGCCTTGAGCACCCACCACAGCTGCCCCGAGAGCGCGCCCTCGAGGCCGAAGGTGACGGCCAGCACCTCGAGGTCACCGCCGCCGAAGAGCCAGGCGAGCTGGTGCGGCGTGGCCGACATCACCACCGGCACGTCCACCAGCACGCCGACGTCGCCCACGAGGCGCGCCAGCATCGACGCCGCCTGGGCGCTCCCCATGTTGGCGAGCTCGCGCAGCATGTCCTGCTGTCGGGCAGTGAGGGCCTTCACGACGTACCTCCGAGGCGGGCGAGCTCGACGACGAAGACGGTGCGGCCGTTCGCCAGCACGGTGGCGCCGGCCAGCGCCGGGGCCTGCGCGTCGGGCCGGTGGAGCGCCTTCAAGACGACCTCCTCCTGCCCCACCACCGCGTCCACCGCGAGGGCCAGGCGCCCGCCGGCGGTGTCCACCACCACATGCGGGTGCTGCGGCGAGGCGGCCGGTCGGCCGACGACCCCCACCACCTCGGCCAACGTGCGCGTGGGCACCGCGGCCGCGCCGAACTGCAGCGCCGCGCCGGCCAGCGGCACGGGCGGCTCCACCACGCCCGCGACGCGCCCCAGCGGCAGCCCGTAGAGCTCCTCGCCCACGGCCACCAGCAGCAGCGTCACGCTCGAGCCCGTCACCGGCACCGAGAGGCGGAAGGTGGTGCCCTGGCCGCGCACGCTGCGGATGTCGAGGGCCCCGCCGACGCCCTCCACCGCCCGCTTCACCGCGTCCATGCCCACGCCGCGGCCCGACACGTCGGTGACGGCGTCGGCCGTCGAGATGCCCGGCAGCGCGCACAGCAAGAGCGCCTCGCGCTCCGGCAGCGTGCCCGCCTTCTCTGGCGGCAAGAGCCCGCGCTCCACGGCCCGGGCCTTGAGCTTCTCCACGTCCATGCCGCGGCCGTCGTCGGACACCTCGAGCACCACCTTGTCCTGCTCGCGCAGCACCGACACCTTCACCAACCCGCGCGGCGTCTTGCCGGCCGCCTGGCGCTCGGCCGGGGGCTCCACGCCGTGGTCGATGGCGTTGCGCAGCAGGTGCAGCACCGGCTCCGAGAGCTCGTCGAGGATGCCGCGGTCGAGCTCGATGTCGCCACCAGCGAGGGCGAGCTCGATCTCCCGGCTGCGGCGCCGGGCGATGTCGCGGGCGGCGCGGGGCAGCCGGTCGAAGAGCACCGAGGCCGGCGTCATGCGCGCCTGCGTGACCTTGCCGTGGAGCTGCCGGGCCACGCCGTGCAGGCCATCGACGCCCTCGGTGAGGCGCCGGCGCTCGTCGGCGGGCAGGGCCAGGCCCACCGCGCGCAGCGTGGAGGTGGAGAGGAAGAGCTGCCCCGACAGCTCGAGCAGCTCGTCGAGCAGCTCCACGCGCACGCGCACGGTGCGCTGCGACTCCTTGAGGGCCTCGGCCTCGGCGTCGGGCGGCAGCGGCGCCGCCGAGTGCAGGCGCTGGAGCGAGAGGAGCTCCACCTCGGCGACCTGCCCCACGAGGCGCCGCACCACCTCCTCGGGCTGGGAGGACTCGAGCTCGAGCGAGAAGGTGTGGCCCGGCAGCCGGCCGCCCTTCACCTCGGCCAGCGGCGGCGTGCACCGCGAGATGGTGCCCAGGGTCGAGAGGCGCTTGTAGGCGAGGAAGCCGCGCACGCCGGGCTGGCTGGAGGCGGCCGACACGCGCAGCGCCACGAGGTAGCGCGGGGGGAGCTGCGGCGGCGGGGCCGGCGCCGACTCCACCATGGCCGGCGCCGGCGGTGAGAAGAAGGGCAGCGGCGTGGTGCCCGGGCGAATGGAGCTCGCCAGCGTCTCGAGCTGCATCGCCAGGGCCGCCGTCTCGGGGAAGGGCGCGTGCGCCGCGGCGGCCTTCACGTGCGCCTGGAGCGCGTCGACCGCCTGCAGCACGAAGTCGGCGATGCCGGCGTCGAAGCGCCACGGCGAGGTGCGCACCCGGTCGAGCAGGTCCTCGAGGCGGTGCGCCAGGGTGGTGGTGCCCTCGAAGCCCATGGACGAGGCCATGCCCTTCACCGAGTGGGCGTGGCGGAAGAGCGAGTCGATGGCCTCGAGGTTGACGCGGCCCTCGAGGCGCACGAGCTCCTGACCCAGGGCCTCGAGGTGCTCGGTGGCCTCACCGACGAAGAGGCTCAGGTACCGGCTGGTGTCCCACTGAGCACTCACGGGCGGCGCGCCCCCCTCTCGCCCGTCAGCCTTCGCCGAGCACCTTCTTCACCACGGCGAGCACGTCTTCGGCCCGCGGCGGCTTGACGATGAAGTCCACGGCGCCGGCCTCGATGGCCTCCATCACCATGGTCTCCTGGCCCAGCGCGCTGCACATCACCACGAGGGCTTTGCTGTCGTTGCGGAGGATCTCCCGCGTGGCGTCGATGCCGTTGCGGTAGGGCATCACGAGATCCATCGTGACGAGATCCGGCTTCAGCTCTCGATACTTCTCCACCGCCTCGACGCCATTGCCGGCCTCCCCGACGACGGTGAACCCACCGGCGGCGAAGATGTCCTTGATGATGTCGCGCATGAAGACGCTGTCGTCGACGACCAGCACCCGCTTGGACATGGATGTCACCTGGAGCGCGACCCTATCGACTCGCGGCGGGCACGGCTACGACTTCTCCGCCTCGAGGGCCCCCTAGCGCAGCAGCGCACACAGCCCCGGCAGCGCGCCGGCCAGCCCCGGGCCCGGCTGGAGGAGCGCCTTGCCCGGCAGCGTCACCCATTTTGCGCGCCGCAGCGGCTTCAAGGCCTCGAGCGCCGCCCGCCCCTCGTGCAGGTCCGCCGCGTCCACCACCACGTCGGGCACCAGGGCCACCGCCTTCTCTACCGAGTAGGTCGGGTAGGCCGTCGGCGCCTTCGCCGCGGCGTTGGCCACCCCGCAGTCCTCGAGCAGCTCGTGCGCGAAGCTGCCCGGCCCCGCCACCACCAGCGGCTCGAAGCCGTAGACGAAGAGCACCCGGCGCCGCGGGCCCTTCGCCGCGCGCGCTCGCTCCGTGGCGCGGGCCGCCTCGAGCGCCGCCACGAGCTCGGCCGCCTTGTCCTCCCGGCCCACGGCGCGGCCCACCTCGCGCATGGCCGCCGCCACGTCGCCTACGGTGGTGAGCGGCAGCGCGAGCACGGAGACGCCCAGGCGCGCCAGCGTCTCGACGGCCTTCTGGTTGCCCGGCGACTTCTGCACCACCACCAGCTGCGGCCGCAGCGCCACCAGCGCCTCGAGCGCGAGGTCGTTGAAGCCGCCCACCCGCGGGAGCGCCTGCACCTCGGGCCGCTCGTCGAAGCGCGAGACGCCGATGAGGGCCTCGCCCGCCCCCAGCGCCAACACCGTCTCGGTCAGCGACGGCGCCAGCGTCACCACCCTGGTCGCGGGCAGCGGCGGCGGCGGCCCCAGCCACAGCACCGGCGACGCCGCGAGCACGAGGGCGAGCAGCATGGCCGTCAGGGCACCAGCACGTCGGCGACGTTGGCCACGCCCGTCGTCGGCGACACCGGGCACGCCTCGATGGCGCTCGTCACGCCGCGCAGCTCGGTGAGGCCGCCGTCGGCCGTGTCCAGCACGACGACGCGGCCGGCGTTCTGGTCGGTGACGAGGAGCCGGCTGCCCTGCACCGCCAGGCGGCCCGGCATCATCGGCTTGCAGCCTGCGTCGGCCGAAGGGCACGCGCTGCTCCAGGCGGCGGTCCGCGCGTCGGTGCCGTCGAGCAGCACCACGCCGGCGGCCTCCACGCCCTCCACCTCGAAGGTGGCCGAGTAGGTGATGCGCCCGCCGCAGGCCACGGCCAGCCCGTCGCCCACGGCCGTCACCCACTGCGGGTTGAGGCAGTCGGCGGCGCCCAGGTCGAGGGTGGTGACGGCGGAGGTCGATGGATCCACCCGCGCGAGGAGCCCCGGCCCCTCCGGCGCGTAGGTGTCGGGGTGGAGGTTGTTGAGGGCGACGTACACCGCGCCGCGCTGCGTGGTGAGCGAGAAGGGCCGCGCGACGGGCGCGCCGCCGTCGAAGGGCAGCAGGTCGAGGCCCTTGAGCGACACGGTGCCCACGAGGGCCGGCTGTGCGGGCGTCGAGATGTCCACCTTCACCAGCACCTGCCCCGCGTCGGCGGCCTCCGCGCCGTAGCCTCCGTAGAGCGGCACCCACAGCACGTCACCCACGCGCGCGAGGCCCTGCGGGAAGCTGTTCATGCCCAGGGGCAGCTCCGCCACGGTGCCCAGTGACACCGCGCTGGCCACGCCGGGCACGGCGACGGCGCCCATCGACGCGTTCTCGGCGAGGACCTGCAGCGTGCCGGCGCCGGCGTTGACGACGTAGACGTAGGGCCGGGCGACGAGCACCTGGTTGGGCACCGCGCCCGTGGTGAAGGCGCGGTCGGCCTGGAGCCACGCGCCACCCGCACCGGGCACGGCGCCGTAGACGCGGCGGTCGGTGCCGTCGGCGACGAGCAGCGTGCTGCCCACGACGGCGAGGGCCCCGGGGTTGGTGCCCACGTCCGACAGCGGGCCCTTCGCGCCCGTGGTGGGCGAGAAGCCGACGACGTGGCCGCTCCAGTAGCAGGCGGCGACGGCCTCGTAGCTGCACAGGCCCGCGCGGCACTGCTGGCCCTGCTCGCAGGTGGCGCCGCACGCGCCGCAGTTGGCGACGTCGCCCGAGACGTCGATGCACGAGTCGCCGCAGCGCGCGAACTGGCCCGCGGTGCACTCGGCGCGGCAGGCGCCGGCCTCGCAGACCTGGCCCGCGGCGCACGGCTGGTTGCACGCGCCGCAGTGCCGCGCGTCGTAGGCGGTGACGACGCAGGTGCCGTCGCACAGCGCGGTGCCCGGGCGGCACTCGCAGCGGGCCGTCTGCGCGTCGGCCGGCTTCACGCAGTCCTGGCCGGTGGCGCAGGTCAGCCCGCAGCCGCCGCAGTGCCGGCGGTCTGACGTCGGGTCGACGCAGCCCGTGCCGCAGGGCACCGTGCCCGGCTTGCAGACGATGCCCGTGGTGGGGCACGCGGAGAGAACGAGAGCGGCGGAGACGGCGAAGAGGAGCGTCGGTTTCATCGAGGAGGGGGCCCTAACACGGGAGGAGAGAAACATCGGCGGTGACGACGGACGGCGGCGGCGCGCGGGCGCGGGCTTCGCCCTGCTTTCCGACTCCGGCCGAGGTGCTTGATCCACCAGCACGCCCTCGACGTCGCCCGCGGTCCATCGCGAGGCCGACGTCTCGGCGCCAGACGGGGCCAGACGCGAGCCAGCGGGTGCGCGGCGCTCTGGGGACCGGGTTCGAGCGGCGAGAGGTGCGCCGCGCGGGGCGCAGCCCGCTCGACGGCGAGGGGAGGCGCCGAGGCCCGGCGACGCAGCTCGGCGCGGCCGGCGACGGAAGGAGCGCGCGTCACGGCCGCTCATCGCTTGCCTCCGCCCCACGCGAGGCCCAGCGTCACGTAGAGCGCGCGCGGCGGCAGCGGGTAGCCGTCGACGTCCTGCGACTGCACGTCGAGGAGGTTCTTGAGCTCCGCGCTCACCGTCACCTGCGGGTCGCGCCACGGCATCACCGTCACCCCCGCATTCACGAAGGCGCGGGCCGGCAGCACGAGGCTCTGCGTGCGGTTCTGGAACTGCGCCGACTGGAACACCACCTCGGCCCGCGCGCGGAGCCACTCGGGGCCGCCGGCCACCCGCGCGTGCACGCGGTGCGCGGGGCGGAAGGGCAGCGCCTTGAGGTAGTAGCGCGGGTCGTCCTTCAAGTTCTGCGTCGAGAGGAAGGTGTAGCTGGCGCTCGCCTCGAGCCACGGCCAGGGCGTCACCTTGCCCTCAAGCTCCACGCCCGTCGCCGCCGCCGCCGCGAAGTTGAAGGGCCGCGCGAGGTTGGGCGGGTAGTACTCGTAGCTGATGAGGTCCTCATAGAGCGCGGTGAAGCCCGTCACCGCCACCTGCCCCCGCGCGTGCGTCCACGCGGCGCCGAGGTCGCCGGTGAGGGCGCGCTCGGGCCGCAGCGCTGCGTTGGGCAGGAGCGTGCCCTGCACCACGTAGAGCTCCCCGAAGCCCGGCGGGCGGCTGGCCTGGCCCGCGTTCGCGCGCAGCGAGAAGCCCGCCGGCAGCGTCACCGCCGCGCCCAGCTTGGGGGAGACGACGACGAAGGCGCCGGCCACGTCGACGCGCGCCGAGCCGGTGACCGAGAGGTCGCCGTCGAAGAAGAGCACCTCGTCGCTCACCATGGCCCCCGCGCGGCCCCACGAGGGGTGCCTGCCCGAGGGCTCGCGCAGCCAGTCGCCGCCGGCGGTGACCAGGGCCGTCAGCCCGTGCCGCCCCGCGACCAGGCGCGTGTAGGTGGCCTCCAGGCCGGCCGACGCCTCGAGCTGCCGGTAGCTGGCGCCCAGGAAGCTGCCGGAGAGCTCCGTGGCGTCGAGGCGCCCGAAGCCCAGCAGCGAGAGCGTGCCGCCGGCCTCGAAGCGCGTGGTGCTGCGCGCCGAGAGCGTGCCGCGCGTCGTCGCCTGGCCCGCCGTGGCCGAGGGGTTCTGCACCGGCCCCGCCAGGCCGCGAGCCTCGGCGAAGCCCTCGGCGACGACGTCGAGCTGCGTGGCGCCGGCGCGCGCGCGGTACCGCAGCAGCGCCCCGCCCTGCAGCGCGGCGTTGTTCTCGCGCCGCAGCGTGGTGAGGGGGTTGCCGTCGAAGGTGGGCGCCGCGTCGTAGCGGTAGTCGAAGCGGCCGTCGGTGCGCAGCCCGTGGAGCAGCACCAGCGCGTCGCCGGGCCCCACGCGCGCCGCCCCGCCCACGGAGGCGCGCGTCGTCTCGAAGCTGCCGTGCGAGACGTCGGCGAAGACGTGCGCGCGGCCGTCGGGGGCGCGGGTGACGAGGTTGACGACGCCGCCTAAGGCCCCGGGGCCATAGCGCGCGCCGGCGCCGCGCAGCACCTCCACGCGCTCGAGGGCCGCCACGGGCACGCGCGAGAGGTCCATGGCCGCGCCCGGGCCGGCGAGGGGCACGCCGTCGAGCAGCACCAGCACCGCGTTGGGCGACGCGCCCCGGAGCGAGAGCGTCTTGCGCTGGCCGGCTCCGCCGGAGTCCTGCACCACCACGCCCGGAGCGGTGGCGACGAGCTCGGCGGCGTCCTTCGCCTCGGCCGCGCGGCCGGCGACCTCCAGGCTCGTCAGCGTGGCCGTGGGGTCGCGCACGACGGGCGAGGTGGGCAGCGGCGGGCCGGCCGGCGCCTCGGGCGGCAGCGGCACCTCGACGGTGGGCAGCGCCACGACGGGCGCGGGGCTCACGCCCGCGTCGGCCGACGCCATCACGCAAGCGGCGAGGAGGAAGAGAGGCGCCACGTGCTGCCCTCGTCTCTCTTTTCGCGAAGAGAGAGGACCCGCGGAGCGCCCTCGTGGGGCCCCCGCGCCGACGGGCAGGTCTCCTGGCTCCCAGGCTCACCGCGCCACCCCGCCTTCCCGGGCCTCGACGACGGCCCAGTGGCACCCATGAGGTGATGCGGGCCCCGTCATTCCCGGCGGGGCTTCCTGGTTACAGTGGCGCGACCGCGCCGGAGTCTCACCGGCTTCCCTCGTAATGGCCCACCGCGGGCCACCCGTCAGCGGGGCCGCTTGTAGGGGCCGTGCGCGGAGGCGTCAAGCCGCGGGCAGCGCGCCCAGGTCGATGCCCACGTTGTCCATGAACTCGAGGAGGCCCTGGATGGACTTCGGGCGCACGAAGGGGTTCGTGCCGGCGACCGCGTCGGTCTCGTGCGTCTGGCGGAACTCGCCCGCGTCGTTGGGGTCGACGCCGTGCGCGGCCTCGACGAGGGCGAGAATCTGGTCCGGCGGGAGCTGCCCGATGGCCCGGAGGAAGGCCTTCGGGTCGACCCCCAGGCGCTCGGCCATCTCCGCGAAGACGGGGCCCACGCTGCGGCCGTTGTCGTCGGCGTTGCGCAGGTGGTTCGTGGCCTCGGGCGAGAGGCCCAGGCCCTGGAGGAAGGCCTCGGTGTGCCCGTCTTCGAAGCGGTTCGACGCGCGCACCTTGTTGAGCTGCGCGAGGGCCAGCGCCGCGCCGATGCCCACCACCGCGCCGACGCCCGTGGCGCCCAGCATCACCGCGATGCCGGCGCCGGCCTGCGCGAGGTACAGGGCGCCCGCCGCCGGGTCTCCGTCGGCGAAGGCCTTGCCCGCCTGGAAGACGTTGAGGCCCGTGGTGAGGACGGTGCCCAGCGTGCCGGCGACCTTGAGGGCGTTGCCCGCGCGCGAGAGGGCCGAGGAGCTCTCGAAGAAGCTCTTCGCGAAGGCCACGCCGGCCTGCCCCGTGCCCACGGCGCTGCTGTAGGCGGTGACGATGCTCTCGAAGCTGGGGTTGCGGATGGCGTTGTCGAAGGCGCCGACGGTGACGCCGACGCTCAGCACGAGGGCCGCGCCGCGGAAGGCGGTGCCGATGCCGGTGGTGCCGGCGAAGACGCCCTCGCCCTTCACGTTGTCGACCGAGCGGTTGAGCCGGTCGAGCGCCGCCTCGGCCTGCGCCTGCGTCTTCGCGCCGGCCACGTCACCGAGCGCGTCGGTGAGGCTCTCCATGGAGTTGGCGTCGAGGCCGAACACCGGCGCGAAGCGCTCGAGGCTCTTCACCGCCTTGGCCAGGTCGGCGGCGTTGCCGCTGGCGCTGGCCGCGAGCGCGTTGCTGACGGCGTTGTTCACCAGCACGGTGCTGAGCTTCTGGAGGTAGCCCAGGTCTTTCTTGCCCGCCTTGGCGAGGTCGGTGATGCGGTCGAGCAGCCCTGGCTCCGCGCCCGGCTCGGCGGCCTCGGCCTGCAGCCGCGCGAGCTCGGCGGCGCCGCTCTCGGTGAGGCTGGCCGCGTCGACGAGGCGGTCGGTGGCGGTGTCGAGGCTGCGCGAGAGGTCGTCGGCGTGGCCGAGCGACGCGAGCGTCGTCGGCACCTGGCTGAGCTGATCCGCCACGCGCACCGACGCGCCGCCGAGGGCCTCGAGCTGCGCGTACTCCGGGTGGCTGTCCTTGAAGGCCTGCACGGCGGCCTCCAGGTCCTCCGGCGACTGCGCGAAGGCGCCCCAGTCCTGCATGAGGCGCGCGAGGTCGGCGTTGTGCGCCTCGACCTTGCCGGCCAGCTCGCCCACCGCGTGGTTGAGGATGTTCTGCGACTGCGTGACGTTCTGGAGGATGTCGTCGGCCTCGCCCGACTTGCCCGAGGCCACGAGGGCCTCCATCACGCCGGTGGCCAGCGCGGTGTCGGCGAAGGCGACGCGGCCCTCCTCGCGCATGTCTCCGCCGAGCGCGCTGTTGCCGAGCGCCTCGTCGAAGCGGCCGACGCCGTTCTTCTCGATGCTCTCGGTGATGGCGCCGACGGCGTGGTCGAGCTCCGCCTGGCCCTTCGGCGTGGAGGCGCCCACGGCGAGCGCCGCCGAGAGGTCGGCCACGGTGCGGTCGAAGGCGCGCGAGGCGGCGTTGGCGGTGCCCTGGCTGCCGTCGACGGCGTTGCTGGCGCGCTCGAGGTCGGCGAGCACCTTGTCCACCGTGGGCCGGGCGGCGGCGGCGATGTCGGCGGCGACCTGCGGCGTGACGCCGGTGGTGACCTCGCGCAGCTTCTTCGCCGCGGCCTCGGCGCCGCCGCTGCGGTAGGCCTCGTCGACCTGCGCGGCGGCCTGGGTGGCCTGGGGGCTGGCGGTGCTGGAGGTCTGCCCGACGGCGTTGGCGCGGTCGAGCGCGTCGGGCGTGCGGAAGCCCCGGCGAAGCAGCGCGCTCAAGGGCTGCGGCGCGTCGCTCAGCTTGAGGGGCACGCCCGTGGGCGCCGAAGGCAGCGGCCCGCCGAGAGCCGAGACGGCGCGCTGCCGGAGCGCCTGGCCCAGGCCCCGCGAGAGCTCGTCGGCGCCGAAGGCCTGGCGCACCGCGGAGGCCGACGGCCGGTCGCCGGCGCGCGTGGCCAGCGCCTGCCTCGACGCGGCGGTGGTGGCCTTCGGGGCGCTCTTCGGCGCCGCGGCCTGCTTCTTCTGAGCGGCCTCGGCGGCCCGCTTCGCGACGTCAGCGGCCTTCCTCACGGCGTCGGCGGCTCGGCGGGCAGCGTCCTTGGTGGTGCGCATCGGGGGTCCTCTCGCGTGGGGGAAACGACGACGGTCAACCAGGGAGTATCGGCCGCGAGTGTCCCCTGAATTGAGGGCCGGTTGTCAGGGCGCGTGACAGACGCACAGCGGCGCACACCGTGCGTTCGCGGCGCGGCTCGGGTAGGGACGCGGCGGCTATGGTGGCCCTCGACGCCCGCGGGAAGCGCTCCGTCACGCTCGGCGGGCTGGTCGTCACCTCGCTGGTGGTGGCTCCATTTCAGACCGGCGGCATCGGGTTGGCGACCTCATCGGCGGCACACTCAGAGGCCTGCTGCGGTGACCCGAGGCCGTGTCGCCATGGCAGTCCTCGCGCTGGTGGAGCCGCTGCTGGGCTCTTCTCTTGTGCGCCCAGACGCCGAGGGGCCGCGCACGTGAGCCGGGAGGGGACGCGGTGGCCACGGGCCATCGCACGCCGTGCACGGGTGCGGGCAGCCCCTCGGCGCGCCCCGCGGGGGCTCACGGTCACCCGTTCAGGTCGAGTGTTCACGGAAACACGCCCAGGGCTGTTTTGTGAACAGTCAGTCCGCGGCGGGCCGGCCTCATGAGCCGCCCCAGGGTCAGCGTGGTGCTGCCCGCGCGCGACGCCGCCGCCACGGTGGACCGCGCGGTCGAGAGCATCCTCACGCAGACCTTCGATGACCTCGAGCTGCTGGCCATCGACGACGGCTCCACCGACGCGACGGGGGCGGCGCTGGCGCGGTGGGCGCAGCGCGACGGCCGGGTGCGCGTGCTGTCCACGGGCGGCGTGGGGCTGGTGGGCGCCCTGGCGCTGGGGCTCGAGCAGGCGCGCGGGCCGCTCCTCGCGCGCATGGACGCCGACGACGAGAGCCTGCCCACGCGGCTCGAGGCGAGCGTCGCGGCCCTCGACGCCGAGCCCGCGCTGGCCGGCGTCGGTACGGGGGTGGACATCGTGCGCAGCGACCGGCCGCCCAGCCCCAACCTCCAGGCCTACGGGCGGTGGCTCTCGTCGCTCACCACGCCCGCGCGCCTCTTTCGCGACCGCTTCATCGAGTCGCCGCTGTGCCACCCTTCGGTGACGCTGCGGCGCGACGTGCTGCGCGCGGTGGGCGGCTGGCGCGACGGCCCCGTGCCGGAGGACTGGGAGCTGTGGCTGCGGTTGCTGGAGGCGGGCCACGCCCTCGCGTGCCTGCCCCAGGTGCTGCACCGGTGGACGGACCACGACGCGCGGCTGACGCGCACCGACGCGCGCTACGCGCTGGCGCGGCACCTGGACCTCAAGGCCGACTACCTGGCCCGCGCGCTCGTCGGGAGACGCCTGGCCATCTACGGCGTCACGGACACCGGGCGCGGGCTGGGGCGGCGGCTCGCGGCGCGGGGCCTCGAGGTGGCGCGCTACGTCGAGCTCTCGCCGCGAAAGGTGGGGCAGCGCCTCGACGGCGTGCCGGTGGTGCACCTGGACCACGCAGGCGGTGATGACGCCCACGCGCTGCTGTGCGTGGCGGCGAAGGGCGTGCGCGACGAGCTGCGCGCGCACCTGGGCGGGCTGGGCCTCGAGGAGCTCCGCGATTTCACGGCCTGCGCCTGAGGGGCTCAGGGCCCACGAAGCCTGCCGGGCCGGGACACCTGTCGGCCGCCTCGGCCGCGCGCCCACGAAGCATGACGGACCGGGACACCTGCCGGCCCCGTGGACCGAGGGCCCACGAAGCATCCCGGAGCGGGACACCTGTCAGCCGCGGCAGCCGCGTGCCCACCACGTTCCGCGTGAGCGGCCCGCAAAAGAAAAACGGGCCGAGGCGCCTGGCCCCGGCCCGTTGGACGGCTCACCTCACGTCACGGCACCGGCACGCACAGGCCACCGTCCGCGTTGTGGCGGCAGTCGTGCGTCGCGCGCGACACCGGCAGCGCGTAGACGGTCTGGAGCAGGTCGCCGCCGACGGTCACGTCGATCTGCGTCTGCTGGCCCTTGCCCGGCTCCGGCAGCTGCGCCGAGTAGCGGATCTGCCCGCTCTTGCTGATCTGCACGACCGTCGCCGGCTCGGGCGGCGGCGTCAGCACCGAGCGCTCCAGGCCGCGGAAGTTCGCGCCGCCGTCCGGGTTGCGGAAGCCCACCGCGCAGTTGGGCTCGCCGGTGATGAAGTCACCCTGGAAGAAGCTCGAGGTGGCGACGCCGGAGCTGCAGGCCTCGGTGCCGCCGACCACCTCGCCGGCGGGGTTGAGCGAGCTCCACAGCGCGCAGCTCGCGAGGATGGCCGAGCCCGTCGCCGTCTTGATGCCGTGGGTCGTGTACTCGTAGAACCAGCCCTTGTCGCCGGTGCCCACGGAGCCGGTGCAGGCGCCGGCCGCGGTGCAGGTCGTCGCCGTCACGTTGACCAGGTCACCCGGGCCGCCGCCGCCGCGATCCGTCAGCCGCGCGTCGTCGAAGTCCCTGGGCGTCGGCGCGCCGCCGTCCACCTCGAAGACGCGCCCGCCGCCGTAGACCCACAGGCCGTAGTAGCGGTCTTTGCCGGTGGCGTCGGCTTTCGACGTCTTGATCTTGAAGCTCAGGTCGCGGAGCTTGCGATCTTCCGGCGGCGTCTGCATCTGACACGCGTACGTGCCGTCGTCGCCAAACGACGTGCTGCACTTGATCACGCTCTTGTTGACGTCGTCGAAGTCCTTGTCGCCCCCGCCCTGCTGGTCGCAGCCCTTGATGTGGTAGTCGTGGTAGTGGACGTCGGTCTCGCTGCAGTAGCTGACCGAGCTGCTCGCCTCCTTGTAGCGATCGCTCACCGCGAGCCCCATCTCGCTGTCCTTGAAGTAGCTGCTCATGCGGTCGATCTCGTTGGGTGTGCGCTTGTTGTGCTCGGTGATCTTGATGTCGTCGCACCCGTACTTGGCGCAAGCCATGGGGTTGTCCCACCGGCAGAGGCCCGAGTACGGCTCGAGGAGCGCGTAGCGGTTGCCCGAGCCGATGAAGGCGCGCATGGCCAGCGTCGCCGGCTCGATGGCCACCGACGGCAGGTAGTGGAAGGGCTGCACGTTCTTGATGTTCTTGTAGTCGCTCGACCACGGAGCGGGCCTGTCCATCTCGAAGGAGCGTGAGATGAACCAGTTGTTCACCTCGCCCGGGTTGGCGCGCGTCGTCCACGGCACCGCCGACACGCCGGGTGAGAGCGACTCGTTCGAGAGCACCACGCTGCTCGCGTTGGTCAGGTTGCCAGGCTCGAAGAAGCGGGCCACCCAGATCTGCCCCACGGTGTCGGCGACGACGGCCGTGTCGAAGAAACCGTCGGCCTGAGGGGCGTTGTTGGCGCCGTAGTCCACCATGGCCACCGGGGCCACGATGCTGCCCGACATCTTCGACAGCGGCGCGTTCCAGTCACTCGAGGCGCCCTCGTCGATCTCCGCGGACCAGTAGAGGTTGTCCTCGCGGCCGTTGATGATGCCCCAGTAGGCGTCGACCATGTACACGCCGCGGCCGCGGTGGAGGCCGGGAGACCAGCCACCGCCGACCATCACCACCCACGCCTCGCGCGTGCCCTGGCCATAGCGCGTGACGGCGCCGGAGCTGCCGTCCTTGAGCAGCACCGGGCCGATGGGGGGCGGCTTCGGCGTCAGGGTGAAGAGCGTGCGGCCGAAGCGGCTCGCCGTCTCGGTGCCCGGCTGGGGGAAGACCCAGCGGAAGGGGCGCAGCACGTCGGGCTGCCCGATGGGGCGCTTGCTGGCGTCGTTGGTGCCCTGGCCCGCCTGGTCCCACATGAGCTCGAGGGCGAAGTAGTGGTTGCCGCCGCGCCCCTCGGCGCCGACGAGCATGGTGTGGAACTCGTCCCACTGCTTCTGGCCGTCGGCGGTGGTGGAGCCGCTGCCGTCGGCCCACACGTCGCGCACCATCAGGTCGCCGTCCACGAAGTACTCGTGGCCGTTGACGATCATGTCCTGGAGTTTCGGCACCAGCGTGGGAGGAATGAACGCCCACTCCTCGTCGCCTGTGCCCTCATCCCACTCGGCGGTCCAGGCGATGCCGGAGCACGTCGGGGCCGGGGTGGCCTTCACCTTGCCGTTGTTGAAGACGTGGAGCATGCCGCCGTTGCTGCCCACCACCACCAGCTTGTCGCGGGCGCGGTTCTTGGCGCGGTAGATCTCGTAGGGGTTCGTGCGGTCGATGCCGCACTCCGCGTCGGTCCACGGCGAGGCGGGGGGAATCGGCGTGTGCGCCACCGGGAGCGCGTCGGCGTAGAGCGTGCGCGCGCACTGGTTCGACAGGCCCAGGTCGCACAAGAAGCGCTCGGGCGGCGGCTCCACCACGATGGGCGAGGAGTGGAAGATGTCGGCCATCATCGAGTCGCGGTTCTCGTCGCGGTCGCCGTCGCCGTCCTCGTCGCCCAGGTCGCGGCCGCGCGCGTAGTCGATGACCACCTTCACGCACAGCTCCCACCGCTCGTAGCTGCTGGCCGGCACCGACATGCCCACGCGGCTCGCGGCGTCGGTCTGGTTCAGGTTCAGCGCCTCGAGGATGCGGCCGTGGTCGGTGCTGGAGCTCGGGCAGTTGGGCAGGGTGAGGCCCATCTGGTGGCCCAGCTGCTGCCAGTTGCTCTTGCGGAAGCGCACGTAGGCGTCCTCGTGGGTGAAGCTGCCGCGGCTGTCGTCGCGGTCCACCACGGTCCACACGTGGCGGGCCTGCCAGCCCTTGACGCGCAGCCGGTCGGCCGCCTCCCAGAAGGGCCGCGCCGTGCTGGCGCCGCCGTCCGGCAGGAGCCCGGCCACGGGGGTGAGGTCCGAGAAGGAGATGGCCTTCTTGAAGAAGCCCTCGGACGTCTCGACGACGACGTCGCCGTCCTTGTCCACCGCGAACACGTCCAGCTGGTCGCCGTCGCCGTTGAGGTCCACCTCGTCGACGAACTCGTTCCGCTGGGAGTAGCGGTAGAGCTCGCCGCTCCAGGGCAGGCCGCGCTGCGGGTACATGCGCGGCACCATCTGGGTGAGCTGCAGGCTGCCGGTCTGAATGGAGGTCACCGCCGAGGTGGCGAAGGTCTGGCCGCGGTTGGAGATGTCGTCGAGGGCCTCGAGCACCGCCGCCTTGAGCGCCACGTTGTTGCGCGCGCTGAAGTAGCGCCCGCCGCCCTGCTTGGCGACCGAGCGCAGCAAGTCCCCCGTCGCCGAGCCCGGGAACATGTTCACCACGTACGTCGAGATGCGCTGGTTGCCGCCGAAGTCGTTGCGGAAGTCATTGCGGTAGAGCCACGAGGCGATCTCATCGACCTTCGAGTCGCACCTGTGGCCCATGGCGCTCGAGTCGCAGGTGGTGGCCGGGCTGCCGCTGATGCTCGACGCGAAGGCCGGAATGGTGAGGCCGCCCAGGTCGAGGGCGGGGTCTACCGCCGAGGCGTTGACGAAGATGACGGCCGTGAACACGCACGCGTCACACCACGCCTTCTGGTTTGCGCCGGTCTTCTCTTCGAACTTGCTGCTGGTGGGCCACGTGTCCGCGGTGGGGAAGGCCTCCGCCGCCGTGCCGCTCTTGTTGGTCAGCGCGATGCCGGCGCTGTAGAGCAGCGCCGCCGAGAGGTTCGGCCCGGCGAAAGAGGTCGCGTTGAGGCTGCCCCAGCCCGCGCTCCCGAGGATGCTGTTGCGCTGGTTCACGGTGTCCGTGTCTTCGAACTTCTTGCCGGCGCCGTAGGCCTTGCCGCAGCTCGGCCAGAAGTAGAAGGGGAAGCACATGTCGGAGACCGCGCCCGCGCCACCCCACTTCTCGCTGTTCTTCCAGTTCTGCGAGACGATGATGCCCAGGCGCGCGTTCTGGATGTCGCGCACCAACTGCGAGCCCACCTGCATGATGGCGAGGTACCGCGGCGGCGAGTAGTTGAGCACGTTGCCCACGCCGATGACGCGCGTCGCGCCGTCCACCGTGCCGCGGTAGTAGCCCCTGTTGGTGACGCAGGTGGTGCACTTCGGGGCGTCTGAGGCCAGCGCGCAGGCCGTGGCGATGTCGGCCTTGGGCCAGCCCGCTGGCTGCGTCGGCGCACCCATGCCGCTGAGGTTGAGGCCGAAGTCGCCGCTCGAGGGCATGTCGTAGACCTTGTCCCGCTCGAAGAACTTGTCGTAGTAGTCGCCGGTGCTGCCGGGCCAGCCCGTGGCGGTGGCCTTGTTGACGCCCGGCTCGTAGTTCTTGGTCTTGTCGTAGCCCTTGGCGAAGTCCTCGCCCTCGTCCTCGTCGTCGTCGCAGTCGTCGGAGTCCGTGGTCGGCAAGGCCGTCTGCCAGCCCTTGGTGCCCGCCGAGGTGTCGAACACCATCATCACGTTGGGCGCGCCGTTGGGGCGCGAGAAGAAGCGCTCGTCGCTGCCGGTGGTCGGCAGCAGGAGCGTGTCGAGGCGCGAGGTCGTCTGCACCGCGCAGGAGCCCCCCGTCTGCGTGGTGGGGGCCGTACCAACCTGGCCCATCAGAGACAGCGTCATGAGGGTCGTCGTCAGCAACATGGGACCTCCTTAGATTCCGTACCGGAAGGAGAACTCGAGCTCGCTCTCACGGGTCGTGCCCGGCTCGATGCAGCGCACCACCACGCGGTAGTACTGCCCGCCCAGGGTGCCGGGGCCCAGCGAGTTGGCGACGTCGCGCACCTGCCTGCGCGCCGCGCCCACGGCCACCGGCGAGACGCCCACGATGGTCGCCTTGCGCGCCGGCAGGCCGTAGTGCGCCGTGGCCGCCGTGGACCGCTCCGAGGCCACCGTCGAGTCGGGCAGCACCCGCTCGAACTGCACGGTGCTGTCGGCGGGGTTGATCTCGGTCGCCGTCGGCGACAGCGCGTTCTTCGGCAGCTGCGACAGGAGGTACTTGCGCGCCACCTCGGTGCACGAGGCCACCTTCTCAGCCCGGTCGCGCGCGCCGGCCGCGTCACGGTTCGCCCCGGTGAAGCGAATGGCGCCCACCGCCAACAGGCTCATCACCGCGATGGCCACCAGCACCACGACGAGCGCGTTGCCGCGCAGACTGCCTCGCGAAGTCATCTCAGCCTCCATTGAAGTTGCCCTCCCCGGCGGCGATGCGGAGGTCGGGCGTGAAGCCCGAGCGGCTCTGCATGTTGGGCACGGTGATGGTCATCGTCGCCGGCAGCCGGAAGAAGCCGTCGGGCTTGATGGGCGAGCGGGCGTAGTTCTCGAGCGCCTGCGGCGACGAGTGCGTCAGCAGCTTCTTCGCCTCTTGCCGCTGCGAGCGCGTCATCAGGCTGATGCGCACCTGGCGGATGTTCGCCGGGTGCCGGTTGAAGCGCAGCGGGTCGTCGTACGGGGTATCGACCGCCGGCGCCAGCGCCCCCGGGTCGGGGAGGAAGGCGGCCGTCGCCTCGGAGGTCGCGTCGAGCAGCACCCAGTTGGCGTTGCCCGCCGCGTCGGGGGCCGCCGTGCTGGCGCAGCACACGCTCCGGTAGGCGCCGGCGCCCGCGGCCATGTCGGCGGGGCGGTTCATCGCGTACGACACCTGGAAGTCCTCGACGTCGGCGGCGATGGGGTCGTACTCCGTCGAGGCCGAGGGCTGCACCATGGCGCCCGTCGCGTCGCGGATCACCCGGTAGGCGACGAGGAAGGGGCGCCCGCCAATCTCGGTGATGCGCACGCGGCGCTCGTGCAGGAGCATCACGTAGGCCGCCTGCGCCCCCGTGGTGGCCGACAGGCACGGGGCGGCAGAGTTCGGGAAGGGCGCGGTGACGGGCGTGACGGCGGCGGTGCTCGCCGTCGCGGTCACGGCGGCGTCGAGCTGAACGACCCGCCAGTCCGTCGCGCCGCCGCAGGCCACGAGGAAGCGCTGCCCTGCACGGAAGGCCACGCCGAAGGGCGCCGTCACCGACAGCGAGCCGGTGGCCACGCCCCCGCGGCGGACCCAGTTGGGGTCGCGGTAGCGGTAGGCGAGGTCGTCGGTCACGATGACCGCCCCGCCGTCGGCGCCAGCGAAGGTCGCCACCGGCTCGTTGTCCTTCAAGTGCCCGCCGGCCACCGCGAAGTCGAAGCCGAAGCGCGGGTCGATGCCGTAGCCGGCCATGCCCACCGTGCGCTCGAGGTAGGTCACCGACGCCCGCGACCCTTCGATCGACGACTTGCTCCGCGAGATGGACTCGTAGCTCTGCTGCACGCCGATGAAGACCGTGACCACCGCCACCAACACGATGGACACGATGACCAGCGAGACGAGCAACTCGACGAGCGTGAAACCTCGAGACGTTCGCATGTCTTAGAGCCCCGCGAAGCCGTTGGACCGGGTGAGCGTCACGTTGCGGCGCACGAACTTGCGCCGCCCCGCCTCGAGAAACGAGGTGACGACCGTGATGTACACGGTGTTGGAGGTGACCGAGTCGTCGAAGACGACGGCGACCCGCTTGTAGCCGCCGGGGTTGGGGTCGTCCTTGTAGCGCTCGGCGTAGTTGTACCCCGGCACCAGGCGCCGGTTCACCGGCGCGGCGCTCGCAGGCTTGTCATAGGCGTCGATGTCCACGATGCAGGGGGTGGCCGTGAGGTCCGTCGAGGCGCAGTTGCCCCCGGTGCAGCGGGTGTTGCCGTTGGTGACGGTGGTCACCGCCTCGATGCCGCCGGTGTACTTGAGCAGGTCCGCCGTGCCCGCGGTGCACCAGGCCGACGAGAGGAAGGCGCCGCTCTCCTTGAGCATGCGCACGTCGTACCGGGACAGCGAGCTGGCCACCTGCCCCGAGATGGTGGCCGCCTCGGTGATGCGCCCCGCGCCGGCGTTCTGGACCGTCGAGATGAGGATGGCCTGGATGATGGCCGTCACGCCAATGGCGAGGATGGTCGCCGCGATCATGCCCTCGAGGAGCGTTTGCCCGCGCTTCACTTGAACACCCCCACGTAGCCCGTCACCGCGGCGATGCCGAAGAGCGTGACGGCCTTGCCGTAGGTCTCCACCGGGAGCGCGCCCTCCACGGAGAGCGCCGCCATCGGCTCCCACGACGGCACGCCGTCACCATCGACGAAGCGGGCCGCCCCGTCGCCGTTGAAGATGATGGCCCCGCGGCGGGTGGCGCCCGTGCCGCTGCAGAACGAGCAGTCCTTCTTCACGGCGGTGGCGTTGAGCCCCGTGCCCGAAGCCCCGAAGGGCTGGGTGAACACCACCGAGGGGTCGCTGCCGTTGCCGAACCGCACGTTCTCGCGCGCCGCCCGGTTCAAGTAGTCGCGGTCGATGAGGCGGTCCGAGCTGTCCGCGCTCACCGCCGGGGGGTAGATGGCGTCGGGCGGGTTGAACGCCTGGAAGTTGCAGACGGCCCCGGTGGAGCCGCTGCAGTCGCCGGCGCCGGCCCTCCCGAAGTTGACGTCGGGGTCCTCGTAGATGAACCACGCGCCGTTCCCCGTGCTCCCGGTCGTCAGCCCCCGGGAAGGGTAGACGATGACCCACACGTCCGAGCCGCGCTCCGTGGCCCGGGCGCGGGCCATCGAGAGGGCCGACGAGAAGTCAGCCGCCGCGTTCCTCGGGGCCGTCCTGGCCCGCAGGCCCTCGGTCGTCGTCACCGCGAGGCTCCCGATGATGCCGATGATGGCCACCACCACCATGATCTCCAGCAGGGTCACACCTCGGGTTCTCATCGCGCACCTTTCTCTACGTGAAGCCCTCGACTCGGGTGAGTGCGAGAGCAGTCGCCGTGCCGGCGGGGTGGATCAGGAATTCCAGCCGCCTGCGCACCGTTCGACCCTGCACCAGACGGCGGTACGCAGCGCCTGCTGTGCACTCTTTGCGATGTGCGGAAAGAGGCGCAGCCGCCTCAGGGAGGCGGGTTGGAGCCGGGCGAGCCAGGCACCGCCTCCATGTTCTCTGGCCTGGGCGCGCCGGGGAAGCTGATCATCTGGCCGGCGTCAAAAGGCGTCGCGGGCGGCGGCAGCACCCTGGGCGGTGGCGAGCCGGCGTCGTGGAACTCGATGGACGGCGGGCCCTCGAAGCGCCGGCCGGACAGCTTGCCGTCGCTGAAGACATACGACACCGTCGAGCCCTTCTCGCCGAAGCGCCCTTCGCAGTCGGGGCGCGCCAGCACCACGTGCGAGGGGCCGCGCCCGGCGTCGGGCACGTCCACCGCGGGGCCGCTCTTGAAGCAGCCCCCGAAGGCCGCGAGGAAGTCGGCCTCGCTCATGCCCAGCACCGGGTCTCGCGGCGCGCCCGCGTCGTCCTCTGCTTCCGTGCCCGGCTCGTCGGTGGTGGCCCCGGGCTCGTCGGGCCGCTCGAAGCGCGTCGGCTCGCTCGGCCGCGGGCGCCTCGCCTCGCGCTCCGCCACCACCCGCGCGCGCTCGGCGCGCACCTTCGCCAACAGCCCCTGCACCTTCGGCGCCTCGATGACGTCGGCCGGAATGGCCGACAGCGCGCGCTCGACCTCTGCCATCTCGGGAGACTCCCAGGCGTCGTCGCCCTCGCGGGCCTCCAGCACCGTGACGTCGCCCTCGAGGCGATAGAACTCCGGGGCAGACTTCTTGCGACACCCCGAGGCCACGACCAGGAGCATCATCAACACGAGCCAGCGCATGGCGCGACTGTCTCGCCGGGGTGGGGGCGACGCAAGTATTCGAAGAACACTTTGACGACGGCCGCGCGCATGCCGCAGGCTGCCCCGCCATGCGAACCTCGCGACTGGGCCGCGCGATGGTGCTGGGCTTCGCCCTCGCCTGCACCGTCGCCGCGCTCGCTGCCGCCGGCTGGCTCGTCTTCGGCCCCGAGCGCGACTGCGCCGACCTCGACCCCGAGACCTGCCTGGCCCTGGTGAAGGCCGACAACGACTTCGCCGCCGGACTCCAGCCCATCACCCTCGGGCTGGCCCTCGCCGGCCCCGTGCTCTTCTTCCTCTGGCGAGACGCCTCGCGCCGCGCCCGGGAGGCCGGACAGCCGTGACGCACCTGCCGCTCGCGCCGCTCACCGCTGAGGCCTTCGCGCCCTTCGGCCGCGTGGTCGAGGTCGGCGGCGGCGCCGCGTCGAGCGCGAACCAGGGCACCGCCACGCGCTACGACTTCTGCGCCGACCTCGTGTCGTCGCGGCCGGGCGCGCGCCTCAACCTCGCCGTCTTCCGCGCCGACGCCCGCGCCCTGCCCTTCGAGGTGAGGCTGCTCGAGCGGCACCCGTGCTCGACCCAGGTCTTCGTGCCCATGGCCGTCGGCCGCTACCTCGTGTGCGTCGCGCCCACGGGCCCCGACGGCGCGCCGGCGCTCGACGGCCTCCAGGCCTTCCTCTGCGGCGGGCGCCAGGCCGTGGCCTACGCGCCGGGCACCTGGCACCACCCCATGGTGGCCCTCGACGCGCCGAGCGACTTCACCATGCTGGCCTGGGAAGACGGCACGCCGCTCGACTGCGAGGTGCGGCAGCTCCCCGAGGCGGCCTGGCGCCTCGTCGCCGAGCCCTGACGCGGCGTCAGCCTTCGCCTCGCCCGACCATCCTCCACCACTGGCGCCACCTTCGCCGCGCGCGAGCCTCGCTGGGGCGCTGGGGAGCGCGGCTACTCGGGGGGGATGTCGTCGAGCTTGTACTTCACGGCGCGGTTCTTCCCCGCGGCGACCTGCAGCGAGAGCCGCCGCCGCACTCCGTCGTCCCCCCGCACCGTCAGCAGGTGCGTGCCCACCGGCAGCGAGAAGCTGATGATGGTGCCGCGGCCGAGCTCCTGCTTGCCGCGCAACACCGTCGCGCCGTCGGGCATCATCAGCGTCACCTCCCCGCGCTCCTTCGCCGCCGGCGGCGGCCGCTTCGGCTCGACGGGGTCAGGGGTCTTCGCGGGGGTCGCGGTCGTCGCCGGCTCCTTCGGGAGCAGCTCCGTGCCCGGCAGGTCCGTGCCGGGGAGGTCCTCCAGCGGCTCGACCTCGCCGATGACGCGCGGCGGAGGGGTCTCGGCGCTGATGACCTTCCAGGCCACGCCGCCCAGCGCGAGGGCCACGAGGCCGGCCGCCAGCACCGGCTTTCCCCAGGCGGGCTTCGGCGGGGGCGTGCTGGTCACCATCGCCTCGGTTGGGGCGTAGTCGGTCTCCTTGGGCAGGGACACGGGCGTCGCGTCGGGCTTCCGGGCTGCCACGCCCTTCACCTTCGGCGAGGAGACTGACTTGAGCTTGCTGGCCGAGACGCTCGACAGCTTGCCCGCAGAGCCGCCGGCCGGGCGCCGCTTCGGCTTCTGGGGCTCGACCGGCAGCGTGTCCTGCACGTGGCTCGAGCTGCGGCGGAACTCCTCGACGGCGGCGTCGAGCTCGTCGGTGCTGCGCGAGTCGGCCAGGTCGAAGAGCTTCTGCGTCGAGGCGATCTTGTCCTCGAAGCGCGCGCGCATGAAGCCCGCGCGCTCCTCGGCATCGAAGAGCAGGTGCCCGCACTGCTGGCTCAGGGCGCGCGCCAGGTCGCGGGCCGTGCGGTAGCGCTGCTCCGCGTTGCGCTCGAGGGCCTTCATGGCGATGGCCGAGAGCTCCGCGGGCACCGACGGCTCGACCTCCGAGGGCGGCGCGATGGGCGCGGAGAGGATCATCCGCAGCTCTTCAAGCTCGGTGTCGGCCGAGAAGAGCCGCCGCCCCGTCGTCATCTCCCACAGCACCACGCCGAGCGCGAAGACGTCGCTGCGCCCGTCGATGGCGTCACCGCGCACCTGCTCGGGAGACATGTAGCCGGCGGTGCCCTTCACGGTGCCGGCCTTGGTGCGCGAGAGCGCTCCCTTGGCCTTGGCGATGCCGAAGTCGAGGAGCTTCACCTGCCCCTCGTAGGTCACCATGATGTTCTTCTGCGCGACGTCGCGGTGGATGACGGGCGACTCGGTGCCGTTGGGCAGCTTGAAGGTGTGCGCGTAGTGCAGGGCCGTCGCGCACTCGTGCACCACCGACGCCGAGAAGCCGATGGGCAGCACCGCCCCCTGCCGCGCGCAGGCCGTGACGACCTGGTTCAGGTCCTGGCCGGCGATGAACTCCATGGCGACGTAGAGGCCCGCGGCCTTGTCCTGCCCGAGCTCGAAGACCTGGCAGATGCTCTGGTGCGAGAAGGCCGCCGTGATGCGCGCCTCGTCGAGGAACATCTTCACGAAGGCCTCGTCGTCGGCCGCCTCCGGGAGGATGCGCTTGAGCACCAGGTACTTGCGGAAGCCACCGGGCCCCTGGGTCGCGGCGAGCGAGAGCTCGGCCATGCCGCCGAGCGTCAACCGCGTCAACACCTCGTATCGTCCGACCCGCTCCGGCATGCGCGCGCGGGAATGTACCCTGTGGCCAGCCCTGTGACTTCCTTGTGGTTCTGTCTCGGAAAGTCGTCGCCAGGTGTGGGGAACCAGGGGTCAGGGGTGCGACATGTGGAGTGCTGGGGAAAAGTGCCTGGCCTGTCCACACCCTCGTCTGGGCAAAGGCTTTGGATTCACACCAGAATCAGCCTTTTCCACAAACCCACAGGCCCTACTGCTTCTGCTGCTTGATTAGATCCATCATTCAACAAGCAGAAGAAGTGGCACGCGGCACGCACACGTCGTCACAGGAGCTCCCGGGGCCGCCACGTGATCGCCAGGTTTCTCACACTGCTGCTGTGGTGCCTCGCGCTGGGCGCGCCAGGCACGGCGTGCAAGCAAGACGGGCTCACGGGGGTCAGCGGCGCCCTGCGCTTCGAGCCTGGCGCCCTGGAGTTCGAGGCGGCGTACGCCGACGGGCAGCCTCGAACGCGGCAGGTGCTCCTCGTCAACGAAGGGCGCGCGAACGTCGAAGTACGGTGGCGAGGCCTGGCGGCTCCCTTCTCGGCGGAGCTCCCCGACACGCTGGCGCCAGGGCAGACGACGCTCACGGTGCGCTGGACGCCCATCGTCGCCGGCCGCTTCTCGCAGCTGCTCGAGGTGCTGGTGAACGACGCGGTGAGCGCGAAGCTGCCGCTCGACGCCTCAGCCCGCGAGATTCCCCTGTGCGAGCCGTCCTCCGCGTGCGTCACGGCGCGCTTCGACGTCGCGTCTCAACGCTGCGTCGAGCAGACCGCGCCAGACGGCGACGCCTGTGACCCCGGCACGCTGTGCCTGGTCGAGGCGAGCTGCCAGGGCGGCCGCTGCGTCGGCCAGGCGCGGGTCTGCGAAGACGACGACCAGTGCACCGTCGACGTCTGCTACCCGCTGACGGGCTGCGAGTTTCTCCCTGCCCCACCCTGCCCCGGTGACGGGCGCTGCCAGCGCGGCGTGTGCAACCCGTCGTCAGGCTGCGGTCTGGCCCCGATGGCCGATGGCACCTCGTGCGGCGCCGTGGACTCGTGCGTGGCCGTCGACGTCTGCATCGAGGGCGCGTGCGTCAAGCGCGACCCGCCCGACGGGTACGTCTGCAAGGAAGCGAGCCCCTGCGGCCCGGAGCACCGCTGCATCGCCAACGCGTGCGTGGCGACGGGCCCGCCGACCTCGCTCTTCCCAGCCTGGCGCTTCGACACCCTGGAGGTCGCCGACGCGGGCGTCAGCGTGCCGCAGCTCCACGACTTCGTGCTCGAGCCCACCGGGGAGCTCTCGCTGGGCGGCTTCTTCCACGTCGGCACGGTGATGCGAGCCAACACGCCCACCCCCATCTCGGCGCCGCTGGGCTCCTCACGCCGCTGCATTCTCTGGGCGGGGCGCTACGTGTGCGCCGACTACCCCGCCTCGCCCAACGGCAAGGTGTCGGCCATCGACCTGTCCACCGGCGTCGCGGAGTGGACCTTCGACATCCGCGCGGCGCGGCCCGACTTCCTCGCCATCGCGCCCACCATCTTCCTCGCGCGCCTGGTGGTGCAGGGCAGCGACCGCCTCGCGGCGCTGTTCGAGGCCTACCCGCGCAACGTGGGCAACGACACCCAGTGCCGCCGCTACTTCCTCGCCGTCATCGACGCCTCGGGGAAGCTGGTGCAGGCCCAGCAGGTGGTCGACCCGCTGCTCGAGCAGTGCAACCACCCGCACCCCTACGGCGTCGCCGCCGACGCGCTCGGCAACCTCTTCATCGCCTTCTCGCCCACGGTGTCGCCCAACGCGCCCCTGGTGCCGTCGGACACCACGCTGATGATGAGCTACTCGCGCGACGGCGTCTTCCGGTGGAAGCGGCTCACCACGGGCCTGCGCGGCGGCGAGCTGGCCATCGCGCGGGGGCTGCTCTACCCCGAGAACAGCAGCGTGGTGCTCGACGCGACGAGCGGCGCGGCCCGCTTCGCGCTCCCCGACGCCAGCGGTCGCACGGTCGTCTCTCACGCCCGCGTCATCCCCGCGCCGGTCGCCGGCGGGCGCATCCTCTCGGGCTACGAGGCGGGCTCGCTCCAGCTCCGGTGGACGAGGCCCCTGCCCGGCGCCAACCACTTCTGGACGGATCAGCTCCGCCTCGCGAAGTGGCAGACCTCCCGCGGGCCGCGCACGGTGGCCCTCACCTTCGTGGAGGACCCCACCAGCGGGCTGCAGCCCATCCGCTCGCTCTACGGCGTCGACGTGCAGGACGGCTACGAGGCCTTCAGCTGCCCCGTGGAGGTCTCGGGCCGCACGCCGCCGCAGCTCTTCGAGGTCGCCAACGGGAGCCTCGCGGTGATGAACGGGGCCCTCGACACCCAGGGAAACCCCGGCTGCGGCAAGTGCGACCCGCCCTTCGCCGGCAGCGCCGCGGCCTTCTTCTCCATTCCCACGCCGACGCTGTCCATCGCCGAGGAGCCGTGGGTCGGCACCTTCGGCGGCGCCGGGCACGACCACCGCGAGAACTGAGCCCTCGAAGACGAGGACTGCCGGTAGCGCCTGCGCTACACCGCGCCCATGTCCCGCATCGCCGTCATCATGGGCAGCGCGTCTGACTGGGAGACGCTCGAGCCCGCCGCGAAGACGCTCGCCGACTTCGGCGTGCCCCACGACGTGCACGTCGTCTCGGCGCACCGCACGCCGGAGCTCATGTTCGACTTCGCGAAGGGCGCGGCCGACGAGGGCTACGCGGCCATCATCGCTGGCGCAGGCGGCGCGGCGCACCTGCCGGGCATGGTCGCCTCGCTCACCTCGCTGCCGGTGCTGGGCGTGCCGGTGGCGTCGAAGGCGCTGTCGGGCCTCGACTCGTTGCTCTCCATCGTGCAGATGCCGGCCGGCGTGCCGACCGCCACCTTCGCCATCGGCCCCGCGGGCGCCGTCAACGCCGCGCTCTTCGCGGTGCGGCTGCTCGCGGTGTACGACGGCGCGCTGCGCGTGAAGCTCGCCGCCTACCGGGAAGCCCAGGCGCAGAAGGCCCGGGCCTCGTCGCGCGAGCTGCGGCCGACCAGCCCGCCGGCGCGCAGGAAGGTGAAGCAGCAGGCCCCGGCCCGGAGCGCGGCGAGGAGGCGCTGATGCCGACGGTGGGCATCTTGGGGGGTGGGCAGCTGGGCCTCATGCTGGCCGAGTCGCTCGATCGCCTCGGGCAGGACGTGGTGGTGCTCGAGGCCGACCCCGACGCCCCGTGCGCGCGGCGCCGGGCCAACGTCATTCCCCTCGCGTTGACCTCTCCCGAGGGCCTGGGGCGCTTGTTCGAGAAGGCGGCGGTCGTCACCTTCGACACCGAGAACGTGCCGGCCACGAGCCTCTCGCCCTGGGCGGGCCGCCTGGCTCCCTCGCTCCGGGTGCTGGAGGTCTGCCAGGACCGCGCGAAGGAGAAGACCTTCCTCGCGGGCCAGGGCTTTGGGCCGGTGACCTTCGAGGTGGTGCCGCCAGGCGGCGACGTGCGCGCGGCCGCCCTCGCCTTCGGCCTGCCGTGCATCGCCAAGTCGGGGCTGGGCGGCTACGACGGCAAGGGCCAGGTGCGCCTCGACACCCCCGCTGACGTCGCCGCGATGGCCCCCGACGCGCCGGGGGGCTGGGTGCTGGAGGAGGTGCTCGAGCTCGAGCTCGAGGTGTCCTGCGTGGTGGCGCGCGACGGCCAGGCCACGGTGAGCTTCCCCGTCTTCGAGAACCTCCACACGCACCACGTGCTGGACTTCACGGTGCTCCCCGCGCGCCTCGAGCAGGCGCTGCAGGACGAGGTGCGCCACCTCGCCGAGGCCATCGCGGGGGCCCTCGACGTGCGCGGGCTGCTCACGGTGGAGTTCTTCGTGGGCCGCGGGCGCGACGGGGTGCGCCGCGTGTACGTCAACGAGCTCGCGCCGCGGGTGCACAACTCGGGGCACGTGACGCGCCAGGCGTGCACCGTGAGCCAGTTCGACGTGCTGGCGCGCATCCTCGCCGGGGTGCCGGTGACGCGCCCCGAGCTTCACCGCGGGGCCTGGTGCATGGGGCAGCTGCTGGGCGACGTGTGGCTCGCCCAGGGTCGCGCCGGCGGGGCCCTCGACCTGTCGGCCTGGGCCGACTTCCCCGACGTGGTGGACGTGTACCTCTACGGCAAGCGCGAGGCGCGAAGCCGGCGGAAGATGGGGCACTTCGTGGTGCACGCCGACACCCCGGAGCGCGCGCTGGAGCGGGCCCGGCTCTTCCGAGCCCGCCTGCTCGGGTCGGTCACCGCCCGGTGACACCCGCCCGGAAAAGCAGACGGCCCCCGAAACCGCGCTAAAGTCTCGAATTCCAGGTGGCTACCACTTCGTTCATCGCACCGAGCACTGCGCTCGATCGTCGACATCTGGGCAAGTTCGAGGTGCTGTGCCGCTTGTCCACCGGCGGCATGAGCGCCATCTACCTTGCCCACCAGACGGGCCTGGCGGGCTTCAAGAAGCTGGTGGTGCTCAAGACCATCCTCCCGGACATCGGGGGCGAAGAAGACTTCGTGGACATGTTCCTCGAAGAGGCGCGCATCACCGCGGTCTTCAACCACCCGAACATCGCGCAGGTCTTCGAGCTCGACACCGACGACGGCCAGCTCTTCATGGCCATGGAGTTCGTGCAGGGCTGCACCCTGGTGGAGATGGCCCGGGCCTGCCGGCAGGCGCGCGAGGCCATTCCCGTGGGCTTCACGCTCGCGTCGGTGCGCGACACGGCGCTGGCGCTCCACTACGCGCACAACTTCACCGACGCCCGCGGGCGCAAGCAGATCGTCATCCACCGCGACGTCGCCGAGAAGAACATCATGGTGACGTACGAGGGCGTCACCAAGCTGCTCGACTTCGGCATCGCCAAGGCCCTCGGGCGCTCGGGGCGCACCAGCATCGGCATGGTGAAGGGCACCTCGGGCTACATGTCGCCGGAGCAGATCCGCGGCGAGCCGCTCGACCCGCGCAGCGACATCTTCTCGCTCGGCGTGGTGATGCACGAGTGCCTGACGGGGCTGCGGCTCTTCCACGGCAAGACGGCCGAGGAGGGCATGATGGCCGCGCTGCGCGAAGACGTGCAGCCGCCCTCGAAGTGGAACCCCGAGGTGACGCCCGAGCTCGACCAGGTCGTGCTCAAGGCGCTCCAGCGCGACCGCGAGAAGCGCTTCTCGACCGCCCTCGAGTACGCGCGCGCCATCGAGAAGGCGGCGCCGGGCGCCATCTGGCACCCGGAGCAGAGCGGCGAGGTGGTGACGCGCTTCTTCGCCGCCCGCCGCGCCGAGACGCGCCGGCTCCTCGAGTCGTCGGAGTTCGGCGCCGAGACGACCGGCGAGGTGAAGGTGCAGAACGTGATGGCGAAGGTGCGCGCCAGCGTGGTGCTCAACCCGCCCGCCGCCGAGCCCATCAAGCCGGTGGACACGCCCCGGCGGCAATCGCTCCTCACGGCGCCCAAGGTGTCGATGCCGAACGAGGAGGACGGCGAGACGCGGCCTGGCGTCAGCCCGGGCCAGCTGGAGATGACGCCCGCGCACGGGGCGCCGCTCCCCTCGCCTGGCCTCGCGCGGCCCGACGTCGCGACCTCTCCCGCGCGCCCCAAGTCACTGAGGTCCGCGCCCGCGCCGGCCCCCGCGCCGGCCCCCGCGCCGCCGCCGTCTGCGCCGCCGGTGCTCGTCTCGGCGCCCGCCGCCCCGCCCCGCCTCTCAGGCGCGACCGGCGCAGAGCCGGCGACCAACCGGTCGATCAACCTGACGCCCCAGTCGGTCTTCGAGGACGAGGAGGAGGCGGGCGACAAGACCATCCCCGCGGCGGCGCTGCCGGATGAGATCAAGAACCTCCGGGCGCAGTTCGCCGCCTCCCTGGCCACGCGCAAGCAGAGCCAGGCGGCCGTGGCCTCGGTGTCGCCGCCGCCGCCCGATCGTGAGCCGCCCACGGGGCCCAGCCTGGCGGCGCCTCCCCCGGTCACCTCGCGCGACGAGGTGCTGACGGACAAGATGCCCGATGCGGTGCGCATGCTCTCGCCGCGCACCGTCACCGGCGAGACCCAGTCCATCACGAGCCAGGGCGAGGTCATGAGCTGGGAGGACGACGAGGGCGCGAAGACGGCCATCGCCGCGCCCGGCGAGGTGCAGGCGACGATTCGCCGCATTCACCGCCAATCGAAGGCCGACCTCCTCGCCTCGCAGGTGCAGGCCGATGAAGCCGACAGCAGCGCGCCGCGGCGCCTGGGCCTCATCGTGGCGCTGGTGGTGCTCGCCCTCCTGGCTGCGCTCGGCGTGCTGGTGCTGCTCGACGTGGTGGCCTTGCCGGGCTCGTCGACGCCAGCGAGCGCGGTGCCGACGACGCCGGGGAGAGGTCCGGGCCCGCGGTGACGGGGCCGTGAGCGCTCGGCGTCAGCCCGGGTGCACGAGGCGGCCGGAGCGGTAGTCGTCCCACGCCTGCTGGAGCTCCGCCTCGGTGTTCATCACGAAGGGGCCGGCCCGCGCGATGGGCTCGTGGAGCGGGCGCGCGGCCAGCAGCAGCACGCGCCCGCCGCTCCCCTGCCCCTCGAGATCCAGGGCGTCGCCCTGCGTGGTGGTGGCGAGCTGGCCGCGGGCGACCGCCTGACGATTGGCGCCGACGCGCACGGCGCCCTCGGTGACGTAGCAGAAGGCCGTGTGGCCGGACGGGAGCGCCTGCGCCACCCGCGCCCCCGGCTGGAGCGTGACGTCGAGGAAGAGCGGCTGCACGTCGATGCCGCGCACGGGGCCCGTGCGGCCGAGCGCGGCGCCGGCCACCACGCGCGCGGTGCCGCCCTCGAAGGCCACGTCGGGGATCTCGCTGGCCGGGATGTCCTGATAGCGCGGCGGGATGAGCTTGCGCGCCGCTGGCAGGTTGACCCAGAGCTGGAAGCCCCACATGAGGCCCCGCTCTTGCTTCGGCATCTCGGAGTGGATGAGCCCGCGGCCGGCGGTCATCCACTGCGCGGCGCCGGGGCCGAGGCGGCCGTGGTTGCCGACGGAGTCGCGGTGCTCCATCGCGCCGTGGACCATGTAGGTGACGGTCTCGAAGCCCCGGTGCGGGTGGTCGGGGAAGCCCGCGAGGTAGTCGTTGGGGTCGTCGGTGTGGAACGAGTCGAGCAGCAGGAAGGGGTCGAGCACGCTCAGGCCGCGGTGGCCGAGGGCGCGCAGCAGGGAGACGCCCGCACCATCGCGCGTGGGCTGCGCGTCGAAGACCTGCGCCACGCCGCGGGGCACCAGCGGCGTGGTGCGGCGCGCGCAGCTCCAGGCCAGCAGCGCGGGGGACGCGAGGAGGAGGTCGCGGCGGGTGACCATGGGCCGCGAGTGTAATCAGGGTGGCCGGCGCTCGCAGCGTCGGGCTCGCGGGGCGTGGACGGAGTGGTCGAGGGCGGCTCCCGGAGCGAGGGCCGGTGTGCGTGGCGCAGGAGGCCCCGCGGAAGGTGCAGGCGAGCTCGAAGCGCGAGGGGCTCGTGGCTGACTGCTCGGGCGCGGCGTGCGTGCGTCGTGCGTCGTGCGTCGTGCGTCGTGCGTCGTGCGTCGTGCGTCGTGCGTCGTGCG
>CAYUZK010000048.1:0-31715 GCA_964449625.1 uncultured Archangium sp. | reverse complement strand
TTGAGCGGCGGCACGGTGGTGCCGGCGGCCTGCGCCAGGCGCGCCGCCATCTCGCCCGAGGCCGGCGTGCCCACCTTCGCGCCGTCGAGATCGTCGAGCAGGTCCGACACCGCGTCGCAGGCGTGCAGGAGCAGGTCCGTCGCGGCGCGGGGCTCGACCTTGCCCTCTTGCTGGGCCTTGAGGAGATCCTCGCTGGCGTGGGCGAGCTGCCCGATGGCCGGCAGGCCCAGCATGCGGGCCTCGCCCTTCATGGTGTGGAGCTCCCGCGCCACCGCCTCGGCGGCGCGCGCGCCGTCGGCCTTCTCGAGCTCGAGCACCCCGAGCTGAATGGCCTGCAGGCGGTCCTGCGTCACCTCCACGAACTTCACGAGGAGGGACTTCTTGAGGGCCTCGGTGTCCAAGGCTCAGTCGGCCTTGAAGCGCTTGATCAGCTCCGAGAGCCGGCTCGCCAGCTGCGTGAGCTCCGCGGCGGCCGAGGTGGCCTGCTTGCTCGCCTGCGTCGTCTGCCGCGTCACGTCCTCGATCTCCGCCATGGAGGCGACGACCTGCTCGGTCGCCGTGCGCTGCTGCTGGGTGGCGAGGTTGATCACCCGCGCCGCGTCGCTCGTCTCCTGCACCCCCGCGAGGATGCCCTCGACCGCGCCGGCGGCGACCGAGCCGAGCCGCTCGCCCTGCTCCGTCGCCGTGCGCGAGGCGTCGGCCGCCGACGCCGCCGCCGCCGTCGCCTCGCGGATCTCGGTGATGAGGTTCTTGATCTCCTTGGTCGAGTCGAGGACGTTCTCTGCCAGCCGCCGCATCTCGGCGGCGACGATCGAGAAGCCCTTGCCCGCCTCGCCCGCGCGCGAGCCCTCGAGCGCCGCGTTGAGCGCGAGGAGATCGGAGCGGTCGGCGATCTCGTCGATCACCTCCACCACGGTGCCGATGCGCTCCACCCGGCGGAGCAGCTTGGTGATCGACTCGGACACCGCGAGGCCGTCGGCGCGGATCTGCTGCATCGCCTCGATGAACTCGCCGATGGCGCCGCGCCCCGAGCGCGCCGAGTTGAGCGTCTCTTCGGCCACGCGCGCCACCGCGCCGGCGTTCTCGGCGATCTGCGCTGAGGCGTGCTTGAGCTCCTCCATGGTGGCCGTGGTCTCGTGGATCGCGGCGGCCTGCTCGGTGGACGACGACTCGTGCTGGGTCGACGCCGCCAGCACCTCGTTGGCCGACGACGACAGCCGCAGCGCCGCCTCGTTGATCTCGCGCACGAAGGTGCGCAGCGTCTCGATCACCTTCGAGAAGCCGTCGAGCAGCGGGTCGACCACCGGGTCGTCGATGGGCGTCCACTGGAAGCTGGCGAGGTCGCCGTGGGTCACCAGCGCCGACAGGGCCTCCTGGGCCGACTCGAGGAGGTGCCGCATCTCGTCGCGCCGCGCCCTGGCCCGGCGCTGATCCTGGCCCACGCGCTCCATGAGCGCGTTGAACAGGCCCGCCAGCTCGCGCTGGTCCGCGGGCAGCGTCTCGGTGTCGAGGCGCGAAGCGTAGTCACCGCCGGCGGCGGCGCGCAGGGCGTGCTCGAGGCCGACGGCCGGGGGGCTGGCCTTCGCCGCGGCGCCGCGCTTCGTCTTCTTCTGTGGTTCGGGGGTCTGGGCAGTCATGGGCTTCCCTTCAGGAGTGAGTCGAGATCATCGAAGCGAGATCGACCAGGAGCACCGGCTCATCACCGTCGAGCCAGGCCCCGATGGAGTAGCGGGCCGCGCGCGCCGCCACCGGCAGGCGCCGGAGCGACGCCACGGGGGCGCGGGTCACCCCGTGCACCTCGTCGACCGTGAGGCGGCGCTCGCGACCCTCGCCCTGGTCGAACACCAGCGCGCGCCGGCCCGAGGCCGGGCGGCCCAGCGGCTCGCCGACACTCTCGGCCTTCTCGGGCACGTCCACCCGGCGCACCTGGGCCAGGTCCGCGGCGAAGCGGGTGCCGGCGACGGTGAAGACGACCAGCTCGACCGCGTCGGGGGCGCTCGCGCTCACCGGGCCACCGTCTTCTGCCGCGCCGACTGGAGGATGCGCGGCAGGTGGAGCAGGCTCAGCTGCCCCAGCTCCCGCGACTGCACCACGCCCTCGAGGAACTCCGCCTGGGCGCCGGTGCCCGCCGGCGCGGGCATGCGGTCGGCCACGTAGATGCGGCGCAGGCCGATCACCTGGTCGGCGAGGAAGCCGACCACCTGCCCGTTGAGCTCGCTGATGAAGAGCCGGCTGCGCGGCGTGGGCTTCGACTCCCCCTGCTGCAGGAAGCGCAGCAGGTCGATGAGGGGCAGCACCTGGCCGCGGTGCCCCACCACGCCGAGCACGAAGGACGGCGCCCGGGGCAGCGGCGTCAGCGGCCCCACCCGCGTCACCTCCCGCACGAACTCCGAGCGCACGCCCAGGCGCAGCTCGCCGCAGCGGAGCAGGAAGTACTCCTCGTCAGGCCGCGAGACCTGCGCGGTGGCCCGATCAGGCGCAACGGCCAGCGCACGCTGGAGCGGGGTCGGTTCCACGAGGGGCTGGAGCGTAGCGAAATGCGCTCGCGGACCGATCAAGAAAGTCTGCTACAAGCCACGCGCATGGCGCCCCGCGTCCTCGTCATCGACGACAGCCCCATGACGGTGCAGCTCATCACCCAGGCGCTCGCCGCCGCCGGCGTGCAGGCCGACGCCGCCTCCGACCTCGCCTCCCTCGACGAGCGCCTCGCGCAGGCCGAGTACGCGCTGGTGCTGGTCGACGTGAACATGCCCGAGATGTACGGCGACGACGTCGTCGAGTTCCTCAAGGTGCAGCGCAAGCTCAAGGCCCAGCTCTACCTCTACTCCGACATCGCCGAGGCCGAGCTCGCGGCCAAGGCGCAGGCCGTGGGCGCCGACGGCTACATCACCAAGTCTGGCGGGCTGGAGCAGGCCGTGGAGACCATCCAGCAGGCGCTCCCGACGCAGCTCGCCGGGGGCCAGGTCAGGCGCCGGGTGCTCGTGGTGGACGACAGCGAGGCCACCGCCCGGCTGCTCGAGGTCGAGCTGCGCGGCGTCGGGCACGAGGTGATGACGGCCCACTCCGCCGACGCGGCCACGAAGATCATCCTCAAGAAGAAGACCCGCCCCGACCTCGTGCTGCTCGACGTGCAGATGCCCGGCGTCAACGGCGAGGAGTTCTGCCGCTTCATCAAGGGCAACTCGCTCTTCGCCGGCATCCAGGTCGTGTTGTGCTCCGCCCTCGAGGAGGGCGAGCTCCAGCGCGTCAGCAAGGCCGCCGGCGCCGACGGCTACGTCCGCAAAGACTCGCTCATCGCCCGCGAGATCCTCGACCTCCTCACCTGAGGCTGTCTTGCTTTCGGACAGCGCACGCGCGCACCAGGTGGTGCAGCGACGTACCAGCGCTGGCCCCTCGGCTCCATGCAACCATTTGTTTTCTCTCGGGGTCGGCGGAGAACCCGCGTGGCGCGCGAATTGAAGTGAGGGGTGGCATGACCTCGGTTCGCCTCTCACCCCGCCTCGCCCCGGTGGCCTCCGCGCCGCTGCCGGCCCGGCCGGTGCCGAGCGCTGCCGCGCGCCCCCTCGACGGCTTCGAGCGGCGCAGCGTCACGACCCAGCTCCTCCAGCGCGGCATGACGGGCCCGGCGGTGCGCGCGCTCCAGCAGAAGCTGGTGAGCGCCGGCTTCATGCCGCTGGCGGATCTGCGCTCGGGCCCCGGCGTGTACGGGCCTCGCACCGAGGCGGCCGTGCGGCGCCTGCAGGCGGCCGTGGGCCTGCCGCAGACGGGCGTGGCGGCACCCGGCACCCTCTCGGCCCTGAACGGCGGCGCGCGCTACGAGGCCCCCCGGCCGGCGCGCCACACCGCGGAGGTCACCCAGCCGGCGGCCCTCGCGGCCGTGCGCGCGCGCCTGTGTGAGACGCTCACCGACGAGGTCACCCAGCCCATGGGTCGCCCCGCCTGACGTGCATCGACTTCGAGGGGTCGGCATAGGGCCGATCTCGAACGGGTCCGTGGCTTTCCCCCTTTGGCCACGGGCCCGTTACTTTTTCCGGCGCTCGCCCAGGCCCCTCGCGAAGTTCCCGATGACGAGCCACGGCGCCTTCGCCTTGAGGTGCGCGAGCATCGGCGCCACGCCCATCGGCGCGCCCCCGGCGCCCCGGCCCCGCGCCGTCTCGATGTACGAGATGGGGTCGATGGCCAGCGGCCGCGTCTGGAGCTGATCGACGCGGTACTTCTTCACGAGCCGAAGGAGCGCGGCGACCTCGCCCTTGCGGTCCGACACGCCGGGGAAGAGCAGCAGGTTGAGCGCGAGGTAGGCGCCACGCTCCCGCGCCAGCGCGATGGAGGCCTCCACGTCTTCCCAGCCGTAGCGCTGCGGCTGGTAGTAGGCCTCGTAGAGATCCTTCACCGCCGAGTTGAGCGAGACGCGCACGGCGTCGAGGCCCGCGTCGAACAGCGCCGCGAGGCCCTTCGTGAGGCTGGCGTTGGTGTTGATGTTGATGCTGCCCTTCTGCGTGCGGGCGCGGATGAGGCGAATCGACTCGGCGATGGCCTTCCACCGGGTGAGCGGCTCGCCCTCGCAGCCCTGGCCGTAGGAGATCATCGTGCGGCCCGGCGAGCGCTCGAGGTGCCAGGCGCCGATGTCCGCCATCTCCTGCGGCGTCGGGCCGTGATCCTGCCGCTCGTGCGAGGCGGGCGGCCCGTCGTCAGGCTGGTCGCTGATGCAGCCCACGCAGCGCGCGTTGCACATCACCGACGCGGGGATGCCGCCCTCGTCGCGCGCGTAGAAGACGTTCTGGCTGGTGAAGCAGCGGTAGACGAGGGCGCACACCTCGAGCTGCTTGAGCACCTGGTTGCCGGGGAAGCGCGCCTGGTGCGCCTTCACCCGCGTCTTGATGTCGGGCGTGTTGTAGGTCGCCGGGTCCCAGTGCGTGCGGCGGTCCGTGTGGAGCGCCCACACCACCGCGCCCTTCGGCCCCCACGCCGCCGCGGTGTACGCCCACTGGGGCAGCACCGGCCCGTCGGCCTTCACCTCGCCCGGCAGGTAGGTGCGCGTGTAGCCCGGCGGCATCACGGCGCCGACCGCGTTGGGGCGGAAGCGCTGGCCGTCGAGCTCGAACTCCTTCACCAGCACCAGCTCGCCGCTCTGGGGGTCGAGGCCGACCGGCAGCCGCCCCGGCAGGTGCGCCAGCTTGCCAGTGCTCGGCAGCGCGATGGGCCGCCCGCCCGCGGGGAGGAGGGACTCGTCGCTGCGCACCGTGGCCAACAGCCACGGGTGCTCCACCACCCGTCCCCTGGGATCCGCCAGCAGCAGCTTGTACGAAGTCATGCGTGAGCCCTGTACCACTGGAAACGGAACGGGCGCACCTCGCCGGGCGTCGGAGGCCTCGATGAGCCCCCTCGTCCTCTGTCTCCTGGCGGCCGCCCCCGAGGTGGAGCTCCGCGCGGCCGTCGACGGCCAGGCCCCCACGAAGGGGTGGGCCCGGGTGAAGGTGGGGCAGCCGGTGACGCTCCACGCCGTGGTCCGGGGCGGCGAGCCCACGGGGCTCTCCTGGTTCCGCGTCGAGCCCACCGCCGGCGCGCTCGACAACACGACCCCGTCGTTTCACTTCGAGCCGGTGCCCTACGAGGAGACGGAGATCGCCGCCTGCGCCGGCCAGCGCACCTGCCCCGCCGACGTGGCGCCCACGCGGCTGCCGCCGGTGCAGGCGCTGCCGGGCGTCGGCACCATGGCCTTCAAGGTGCGCGTCACCTTCGCCGACGGCGCCGTGCGCGAGACGCCGGGCGCCGAGGCGACGAAGTGGGGCGGCCTCACGCCCGAGGTGCTGCGCGTCGCCGTGCGCGCCGACGACTCGCACCTGGGCTTCGCGACGGAGCTCATCAACACGCCCTACATCTTCGGCAGCGCCGGCCCCGACGGCCGGAACCAGAGCGATCTCCTCATCGGCTCCGACTGCGCGGACCTCATCGTCTACGGGCGGCGGCGCGGCGGGAAGAAGGCCGCGTACACCTCGTCGTACGGCCTCGACCAGCAGGCCCCCGAGGTGAGGCGCGGCGCGCCCCGGCGCGGCGACGTGGTGCACTTCCCCTCGTCACGCCACGTCGCGCTGCTCTACGAAGACCGCGAGCCCCTGGGCGTGGTGGACGAGAACGATCTCATCTTCCACACCTGCTGGGCGCCGCCCACCGTGCAGCGCCTGGGCGACAGCGGCTGCGCGAGCCGCCCCTACCGCCTCTTGCGCTTCCCCGCCGACTGACGCCCCGTCACCGCGCGGAGTACCACGCCGTCAGCGCCCACCGCGGCGCGCTCGCGGCGAGCACCTCGTGCTCCACCAGCGCCGAGCGGAACACCACCAGGCGATCGAGCACCGGCGCCACCTCGTGCGGGGTGGCCCCGTGGAGGCGGAGCAGCCCGCCGTCGGCCGGCGACCACCCGGGGTTCAAGTACACGATGGCCGTGACGCGCCGGTTGTCGTCGCCCGGGAAGGCGTCGAGGTGCCGGGCGTAGTGCGCGCCCCCGGCGTACCGCGCGAGCTGCAGCTCGAAGCGGCGCAGCCCGACGTACGCACGCTCGTTGAGCTCCTGCTGGAGCGCCTCGAAGCGCCCCACCGCCTCCACGAAGGCGCCGCGGGCCTCCTCGCGGGTCAGCCAGGCGATGGCGTCACCCCTCACGCTGGCGTCGAGCTGGTGGTCGGCGCCGCGCCGCACGCCTGCGGGGTCGAGCGGCACGCCCTCGGCCTCGCGTCGCAGCTGCGTGGCCAGCGTGGTGCCCAGGAACCCGTCGTGCACCACCCACCCGGGCTCGCCGAGCCGGGCGATCTGCTCGTCGGAGAGGATCACCCCGCCCGTCTACCCGAAGCGGGGCCACCCGGGCGCGCGCGTTCTGGGTCGGCATCGGGGGCGAGGTGGCATACCGTGCGCGGCGGCTGGAACGAGGGGCAGCGACACCGCGTTCCAGCGCGTCGTCCACGGAGGCTCCATGACACCGCTCGTCCTCGTCGTCGCGCTCGCAGCCCTCGACGCCCCCATCACCCAGGTGACGGTCTTCACCGACCAGGCGCGCGTGGTGCGCACCGGGCAGCTCCAGGTCTCCGGCGCGCAGCTCGTGGAGCTCCCGCCCCTGCGCGACGGCATCGATCTCGCGTCGCTCCGCGTCGAGGCCCAGGGCGCCGAGGTGCGCCGGGTGGACATCGAGCGCATCGCCCCCGAGAAGCTCCGCACCGACGAGGCGAAGGCCCTGCTCGCGGAGATCGACAAGGTGGACGTCGCCCTCGAGCGCGGCGCCCTCGAGCGCACCGCGCTCCAGGCCCAGCGCGACGCGCTCCAGCGCCTTGCCCCCAGCGCGCCCGTCGGCGGCGCCATGCAGCCCCCCCCGAAGCTGAACGCCGCCGGCTGGCAGGCGAGCGCCACCTTCTCGTCGGAGCAGCTCACGAAGGTGCAGGCGCGCCTGCGCGAGCTCGAGGTGCAGGACACGAAGCAGCATGAGGTGCGCACCCGGCTCCTCGAGAAGGCGCAGAAGCTGGGCAACCCGCAGACGACCGCCGGGTGGCAGGTGCGCGCGCACCTCGCTGGCAACGGCCCTGCGACCGTCACCATGACCTACCTCGTGTCCAACAGCCGCTGGACCCCGACGTGGGACCTCCAGCTCCAGCCCGACACCAACACCGTGCACCTCTCGCTGGCGGGCCTCGTGTCGCAGGACACCGGCGAAGACTGGACCCAGGCGTCGCTGCTCCTGTCCACCGCCATCCCCTCGCGGGCGGTGAAGGTGCCGCGGCTGGCCACCTGGAAGATCGGGGTCGCCGACCGCTTCATCCCCACGCCCTCGCCGACGTCTTCGCCGATCACCCCGCCGCCCCCGATGCGCTCCACCTCGTCGGTGCCCACGGAGGAGGAGCTGGTGCGCGAGCGCCTCATGCGCCTGGGCGTGCCGGCGCAGGCCGCCGCGATGGGGAGGAAGGGCCTCATCGACTTCTCCGGCGAGAGCATCGCGGGTGACCTCGTCCAGCCGGAGGCTGACGCGCTGGAGCAGCGCTCCGCTCCGGTGCCCCGCCCGCAGCTGCAGTACAAGAAGCGCGCGGCCGGGGCGCCCCCACCACCGCCGATGGCCCCGCCCGCCGCCCAGCCCAGCATCGCCACCGCGTCAAGGATGGAGGCCTTCGACGCCGACGAGGAGGAGTCGGCGCCCCGCATGCCCGTCTCCACCTTCTCGCTGGCGCCCCCGCCTGCCTGGCGGCCGCCGCAGTTCGGCCCCGACAGCCCCGTCACCCTCGCCAATGGGTACGATCTCTCGTTCACCTCGCTCCAGCGCGAGACGGTGCCTTCTTCTCGGGGCGCGCGCCGCGTCGCGCTCTGGTCGGCCCAGTGGCCGGTGGCCGTGGAGCGCAAGCTCTTCCCGGCGTTGACCACCGACGCCTTCCTCGTGGCCGAGCTCAAGAACCCCTCGCAGCAGGTGCTGCCCGGAGGGCCCGCGCAGCTCTACGTCGGCGCCGACCCGGCCGGCACCGCGCGCCTCAAGCTCGTCTCGCCCGGCGAGGGCTTCACCCTGCCGCTGGGCATCGACCGCGCGCTCAAGCCCGTGCGCAACGTGCAGCTCGTCGAGGCCACGCAGGGCCTCTTCACCAAGGAGGAGGTGGGCACGTACACCGTCACCATCGAGCTGGCGAACCCCTACCGCACGCCCGTCGCGGTGCGCGTGGCCGACCAGTGGCCGGTGAGCGATCAGAAGGAGGTCGAGACCAAGCTGGTGGAGACGAAGCCCACCGCCATCCAGGACCAGAAGCGCGGCGGCCTCGAGTGGCGCCTCACCATTCCCCCGCAGCAGAAGCAGGTCTTCTCCTTCACCTACACGCTCAAGCGCCCCCGGGGCTGGAAGCTGCAGCAGCAGGAGGTGGTCCGATGATCGCCCTCGTCCTCACCGTCCTCGCCTCCACCAGCGCGCCCGATCAGGTCGTCGTCTTCCCCGACCGCGCGCAAGTCACCCGCCTGGTGAGCCTCACCTGCGGCGCCCGCGTGCCCGTCACCTTCGAGGGCATTCCCCCCGTGGCCGCGCAAGACTCCTTCCGCGCCCGCGTCGCCGGCGGCGCCATCGACGGCATGCGCGCCGAGCTCGTCACCCGCGAGAAGGAGTTCAGCCCGAAGGCCGAGGCCGTCAACCGCCAGCTCGAGGCCCTCGACCAGGAGCTCGCCGCCGCCAGCGACCAGGTCGCGCGCGCCCAGGCGCAGGCCCAGGTGGGCCGCAAGTACACCGAGATCGCCAGCCAGCTCGTCAGCCGCGAGATGGCCGCCGAGAAGCCCGACGTGAAGGCCTGGCAGGCCGGCTTCGACGCCTCCCTCGCCTCGGGCGTCGCCGCGGCCCGCGCCCTCGCCGACGCCAACGCGAAGGTGCGCGAGCTCAACCTCAAGCGCGCCGAGCTGCGCAACCAGCACGCCCAGCTGATGCTCGCCGCCGCGAAGCAGTCGTGGACGGTGGAGGTGCTCGCCTCCTGCCCGGCCGGCCGCGCCGCGGAGCTCGCCCTCACCTACCTCGTCGGCGGCTCGTCGTGGAACCCGGCCTACGAGGCCCGCGCCGAAGAGGGCGCCGGCGCCGTCGAGTTCTCCACCTGGGCCACCGTCACCCAGGCCACCGGCGAGGACTGGAGCCAGGTGGCGCTCACCCTGTCCACCGCCGTGCCCTCTCAGAACGCCACGCCGCCCGACCTCAAGGTGCTCAAGGTGTCCGCCTGGGAGAAGCCGCCCGAGAAGAAGGTGCTGGTGCGCCGCGAGGAGTACGTCGAGCGCGCGCAGGTGGGCCAGGGCGGCGAGGCCGAAGCCGAGGGTGGCCAGGCCACCGCGAAGAGCCAGGGCCTGTCGGTGCAGCTCGCCGTGCCCGAGCGCGCGAAGGTGCCCGGCGACGGCGCGCCCGTGCGCCTCTTCGTCGGCAAGACGCGCATGAAGGCCGCCTTCGAGCTGCGCGCCATGCCCCGGGCGGTGCCCCTGGCCTTCCGCGTCGCGGAGCTCACCAACCAGGCCGCCTGGCCGCTCCTCGCCGGCCGCGTCGACGCCTTCCGCGCCACCGGCCTCGTGGGCCGCTACGCCCTCGAGCGCGTGCCCCAGGGCGGCGCCTTCACCCTCACCTTCGGCGTGGAGGACGCCGTGCGCGTGAAGCGCACCATCGTCGAGGAGCTCAAGCGCGACACCGGCGTCTTCAACGACAAGAAGCGCTTCACCTACGCCTATAGCTTCGAGGTCGCCAACTTCGGCAAGGCCGCCACCGAGGTCGCCCTGGCCGAGCAGCTGCCCGTGTCGGAACTCAGCGACATCGCCGTCACCGTCGGAGAGAAGACCACCGCCGGCTACCGCCTCGACCCGAAGGACGGCATCGCGAAGTGGAAGGTGCCGCTCAAGCCCGGCGAGAAGAAGAAGGTGGAGCTGAGCTTCCGCGTCGACGTGCCCAACAGCTACGAGACGGGCGGGCTCTGACGAGGCCCCGGCCTCGCCTCGAGCCCCGCGCCCTCAGCGCCGGCGGTTCTTCTTCTTGTTCTCCTTCTCGCGCTTGCGCTTGTCCTTGAGCGCCTTGCGCTCGGCGTCGGTCATGCCGCCCTTGGCCGGCCCCATGGAGTAGCCCTGCATGCGCGCCTGGGCGAGCTGCGCCTTGCTCATCGGCGGCGTGTAGCCCGGGGGCAGCCCGGCCGGCATCTGCATGGGCATGCCGCCCTGGCCCCCCATGCCGAGGGCCTGCGCCATCATCGGGTCCTTCCCGAAGAGGCTCCCCAGGTCCATGTTCTTCATCTGGTTCATCTGGCCCAGCTGCTTGAAGAAGGGGATGCGGCCGAGCAGCCCGGGGTCCTGCCCGATGGCGCCCATCACCTGCTGCATGCCGCTGAACTTCTGCATGAGCTCGCCGACCTCTTGCGGGTTGCGGCCGGAGCCCTTCGCGATGCGCTCGGCGCGGCCCTTGGTGATGCGGTGGGGCTCGAGGCGCTCCTGCTCCGTCATCGAGTTGTAGATGGCGTCGATCTTGTCGAGTTCCTTCTCGTTGGGGTTGAGCTGCTCGCTCATCTCCCCGAGGAAGGGCATCTTCTCCATGAGATCCTTGAGCGGCCCCATCTTCCGGACCGTGCGGATCTGCTCCATGAAGTCCTTCATGTTGAAGCGGCCCGACAGGAGCTTCTTCGCGTCTTCTTCGGCCTTGTCCTGGTCGACGACCTGCTCGAAGTCCTTCATCAGGCCGACGACGTCGCCGAAGCCGAGGATGCGGCTGGCCAGGCCCGACGGGCGGAACTCCTCGAGCTTGTCGAGGCCCTCTCCCATGCCGAGGAACTTCACCGGCTTCCCGGTGACCTCCTTGATCGACAGCGCCGCGCCGCCGCGGGCGTCACCGTCGAGCTTGGTCAAGATGAAGCCGTCGATCTCGAGGCGCCGGTTGAACTCGGCCGCGGTCTTCACCGCGTCCTGGCCGATCATCGCGTCGGTCACGAAGAGCACGTTCTCGGGCTTGACCGCCTGCTTGATGGCCTCGAGCTCCGCCATGAGCGGCTCGTCGATGGCGAGGCGGCCGGCGGTGTCGATGATGACGGTGTCGATCTTCTCGGCCCGCGCCTTCTCGTAGGCCTTCTTCGCCAGCTCCGGCGGCTGCAGCCCCGCCTCGTGGAACACCGGCACGCCCAGCTTCTCGCCCAGCACCTTGAGCTGGTCCACGGCGGCCGGGCGGTAGATGTCGGCGGCCACCAGCAGCAGCGAGCGGCCCTCCTTCTGGAGCTTGTAGGCCAGCTTGCCGGTGGTGGTCGTCTTGCCGGAGCCCTGCAGGCCCACCATCATCACGCCCGTCACCTGCCCCTTGGGCTTGAGCGTCAGCGACGTGTCCACCGGGCCCATGAGGGCCTCGAGCTCGTCGTGGCAGATCTTGACGAAGTGGTCGCCGGGCGACACCTTCACCTTCTTGCCCGCCTTGTCGGTGACGCTCGTCTGCACCTCGGCGCCCGCGGCCTGCTCGCGCACCCGGGCGACGAACTTCTTCACCACGTCGAAGGCCACGTCGGCCTCGAGCAGCGACACGCGAATGTCGCGCAGCGACTCGTCGATCAGCTCCGGCGTCAGCTCGGCCTTGCCCAGGAGGCGGTTCTTCGCGGCCCGAAAGCCCTTCGAGACAGTTTCCAGCATGGCCGGCCTCCTACACCACCGGGCCCGCCGCCTCCACCGCGAGGCGCGCCAACCCTGCTAGAAGTGCCCCGACCCCCCTCACGCGCGAGTGGCGGAACTGGCAGACGCAGCGGACTTAAAATCCGCAGGTCCTTCAGTGGGCCGTAGGGGTTCGATTCCCCTCTCGCGCACCACTGGAGCCCCATGCCCCGCCTCGCCCTCCTCTTCCTCGTCGGCTTCTCCACCGGCCTCACGTTGGCGGCCTGCTCCGGCGGCACGCCGGTCTGCAGCTCGGCCACCTGCGGGGGCTGCTGCAACGCGCAGGGCGTCTGCGAGCGGGGCACCGAGACCTCGGCCTGCGGCATCGACGGCGCCACCTGCGGCCGCTGCGGGAGCGGGACGAGCTGCCGGGCCGGCCTCTGCGAGGCCTCAGGCACCGGCGGCGGCGGGGGCGCCGCGACCGGCGGGGGCGGCGGCACGGCCACCGGTGGCGGTGCAGGCGGTGGCGGAGGCGGGACGGGCGGCGGCACGGCGACGGGCGGAGGCGGAGGCACGGCGGGCTGCCGCGTCGTCTCGAGCTTCGGCACCGAGAGCTTCCAGGTGCTGGAGGCCGGCTACCTCTCCTTCACCCAGGGCGTCGGCCACTACAACCTCGCCCGCTGGGTACAGCCCGTCGGCACCACCGCCGACGTGCTGGCCCTCGAGGTGGTCTACCCCAACGATGTGGCCACGCCCGCCGCGCCCTTCACCCAGGCCATCACCACCGCGGGCTACCGCGCGTGCACCGTGTGCTCGGTCTTCTACGACGACTGCACCGGCTCCCCGCTGGCCTGCGGGAAGACCTACCTCGCGCAGGCGGGCTCAGTGACGATGAGCGAGCTGACCCGCGCCACCGAGGGCCGCATGACGGGCTCGGCGACGGGCCTGCGGTACGTGGAGTGGAACCTCACCCAGGACATGGCCGTCGCCAGCGGCGGCTGCGTCGAGGTCAACAGCGTCGGCCCCTTCACCCTCTCGTGGCTCGCCGACGGCGGCGTGGCGCCCTGAGCCCCAAAGTCAGGCGGGCGACTTCTTCGCCTTCTTCGAGCGCCGCGGCACCACCAGGCCTGACGACAGGCGCTTGAGCACCACGTCGCGCTGCCGCTGCTTGTAGCGCTCGTGGCTGTTCTCGCCGCGCTCGTTCTGCACCGCCGTCTTCTCATCGACGATCTGGAACTCGCAGGTGCCCAGGGTGATGCGGCACGGCCGCGGGCGGTCGTCCTGCTCCGGGGGTGGCAGGTAGGCGTCGAGGCGCAGCGGCACGTCGGCGACGAAGTTGAGCACTTTGTAGGTCGCCCCAGAGAACGTGTTCCCGTGGCGCGCGGCGAACTCCCGCGCCTCGTAGTCGAGGTCGAGGTGGAGCTGCCGCGCGTACTTGCGGAGGTTCGGGTTCTCCTTCACCAGGTCCTTGAAGCTGATGAGCGTGTTCTCGGTCTGCGACGGCACCACGAAGTTGAAGGGCAGCAGCCGCTGCATGAGGAAGTACAGCGTGGGGATGATGTCCTCCCGCTCCTTCACGATGACCCGGAAGCGCGTGCGATCGTAGATGGCGGCGGCCGTCGAGTCCTTCTTGGCGAAGAGCTTGGTGATGGTCGACTCGCGCGTCTTGATCGAGTCCGAGAACTCCACCAGCGGCAGCCCCTTCGCCCGGGCCTCCTCCATCACCGACAGCACGCGCTCGCTGAGCATCTGCGCGAGCTCGGCCTCGGGCACCGCGATGTGGAAGAGCACGTCGCGCGCCTCGATGTGCTGAATGACGTGCATCGTCTTGAGCACCACGCAGGCGATCTTCCGGTACCGCCGATCGATCTCTCCCGAGGCGTAGAGGAAGAGATCGTGGATCATGTTCGGGTTGGCCACCGCGTCGGCCACCCGGTAGTCGAACGTGCGCCGCAGGTACTCGACCGCGTCGGCCAGCACGGTGCGCACCCACGCCTCGTCGGTCTTGCGCGTCGGGTCGATCTGGAGGAGCCGCAGGAAGCGGTCCACCTCGTCCCAGGTCTTGAAGTGCATTCGCCGCCACTCGATGACCGAGCCCCCGCGCAGGATGAGGCGGATGCGCTCGAGCTCCTTGAGCCCCATCTCCGCCACGCGACGAATGGGGAGGTCCGGCATCGTGGGCTGGTGCTTGAGGGCGGTCATGCGCAGGGCCCCCTGTTCTCGCGCATCGCGCGGCGGCGCACCCCAAAAAAACACGGAGGCCGGCCCCGGAAACCCGGAGCCGGCCTCGCGTGACGTCAGCTCAGCCGAGGGTCAGCGCGTGACCGGCCGGTCGTCGCGGTACTCGGTGATGGTGGGCACGCCCTGGGCGTCGAAGGCCTTCTGCGGGCCCTGGCGCTTGCCGTTCACCCAGGTCTCCTCGAGCTTCATCTGGCCCGCGGGGGTGAACTCGACGCGGCGGCCGTGGTAGTCGCCGCGCAGGAACTCGGTCTCGCCGACCTTGTTGCCGGCCTCGTCGAAGAAGGTCCACTTGCCCGTGCGGAAGCCCTCTTCAGACTGGCCCACCGCCTCGACCTTGCCGCTGGCGTAGAACGAGATCATCGGGCCGTGGAAGAGGCGAAGCCCGCTCGTCGCGAACTTCATGCAGGCGTAGGCGCCGAGGTTCGTCTTCGGGCCGCCGACCTGCCGCGTGCCGTCCGGGCACGCCAGCATGTGGCCATTCTTGATGAGGGGGGCCTTCTCGAGCGAGGGGGCCTGGGCGAGCGCAACGGCGCCGGTGAGGAGCTGCGCGATCATCAGCTTGCGGATCATGTGTGTTTCTCCTTGTCCTTGGGTAGAGCGAACGGACCCCGACTCAAACGGGGTCCGTTTGCCCATGTTCAATTAGCGGGTGAGCGTCGCGCAGTAGCCGTTGCCGTTGGTGAACCCGAAGCCGGCGACGAGCTGGCTGGCGTTCGTGGAGCAGAGCGTGAACTTCGCGCCCATCACCGCGCCGTTCGAGTACAGGGTGTAGTTGCCCTGCGTCAGGAGGTTCGTGGGGATGTCCACCGTGTTGCCGCTGGCCGTGTAGTAGAAGAAGCCGGGCAGGTTCGACTTCTGGGCCGGGAAGGTCATGCCCGGGCCGGCGTAGGCGTACAGCGTGAGCGTGAAGGGGTTGTTCGCCGTGCAGCCCGTCGCGTCCGGCGCCTCGCTCACGACGTTGAAGATGACCGGACCCGTCGAGGCCGAGGTCCAGGCCGCGCGGCCCGAGACGTTCGAGCAGGTGCCGTCGGCGATGGCCTCGCAGGTGTTGGCCGCGGTGCAGACCGAGCCGTAGAGGCAGGTGTCCGGCTGCGTGTTGGTCGAGGTGCACGCCGTCACGCCGGCGTCGGTGCCCGCGTCGGTCACGCCGGCGTCGGTGCCCGCGTCAGTCCCGCCGTCGCCGGTGCCGCCGCCCGTGCACTGGCCGGTGGCCGTGTCACAGGTCGCGCCCTGGAGGCACTGCGAGTTCGCGGTGCACTTGGCGGTGCACAGCTTCGTCTGGTTGCTGCACACGAGGCTGCCGGCCGTGCCGCCGTTGCAGAGCGCGTCGGTCGCGCACTGGCAGAAGCCGGGCGTCGTCGCCGAGACCGCCGTGCTGTCGAGCCGCGCGCAGGTCTTCGCGCTCGCGGGGCAGTCGGAGGCGCCCGTGCAGCTCGACACGCACTCCTTCAGCACCGGGTGGCACACGCGGCCGGTGCCGCAGTTCGCGTCGGTGGAGCAGCCGTTGCCCGCGTCAGTCCCGGGGCCGATCTCTCCACAACCCATCGCCATGACCGCCGTGACGGCAGCGGTCAACCAGAAGCCTCGATTCAGACTCATCATATTTTCATTCCCTTGGTGTGTGTGGGGCCGATCAGCGACGCGCGACAATACCGTCCGATCGATCGAAGTCAATCGCAGTCGCGACCCCTCCCAACGCAAAGGAGGGGCCGAACTTTCCACGGGGAATCAGGCGCTTCGGCGACTGGCGCACCGAGGCGCGCCAGCCACCGTGACACGCCTGTCAGAACTTGAACGGGAAGCTGACCGGCTCACCCTGGGTCTTGTGCCTGGGGAAGGTCCAGCCCTTGATGAGGCCGCCGACGCAGGTCGCCATGTAGGTGCCCTTGAACTCTTCGGACACGACGCCGACGTTGCTGGTGCGGCCCGACGTCTGAATGGTCCACCGCATCACGAGCTTGCCGGAGGTGCCGGGGTCGCGCTTGCGCTGCTCCTCGGCGCACTTGGCGAGGCCGCCCTTGTTCGCCAGCACGACCTCCATGATGTCGGACTGCGCCAGCGAGGCCTTCACGTCGCCACCGCCACCGGGCGCGGGAGGGATGTAGGTCGTCTTCTTCCCGCCCGAGTCGCCCTTCGGCTCGTCCTTCGGGGTCGTCTTGCTGCCCGAGCTGCCGCCGAAGGCCGCCGCGAACTCGTCCTTCTCTTCGGAGGCCGCAGGGCGCTTGGTCTCCTTCGGCTCGCTCGGCTCGGCGCGGGCCACGGGCGTTCGGGTGGTGCCACCGCTCGGCCTGGGGCTCGCCACGCGCGGCTGGGCGGGCGTCGGGTCAGCGGGGGCGGCCACGGGCGCCGCCGGCTCTGGGGTCGGCGCAGGCTCGACCGGCGCGGCGACGGGCGCTGCCGCGACGGGGGCGGCCGCGATGGGCGCCGGGGCCGGAGCAGGCGTCGGAGTGACGGCCGCGACGGGCACCGGCACGGGCGTCGGCTGCACGACGACCTGAGGCTGCCGCGTCGCCAGCCACACGATCAAGCCGATGAGCACCACCAGCAGCAGCGCACCACCGGCCGCGATGGCGAGCACCAGGTTGCGGTTATTCCCCGGGGGCCGGTACTGCGTGACGGCCGGGGCGCTGTAGGTGGCGCCGGGGTTCGAGAGGTACGGGTTGACCGGCGCCTGCACCGGGGCTGGGGCCGACGGGCGCGCCAGCCGCTCGACCGGTGCCTCGGCGGGCATCGGCGCGACGACGGCGGCGTTGGTGGAGCGCTCCTCGGGCAGATCGAGGAAGCCTCCGCCTCGCGGGGCGGGAGGCTGCTCCTCCATCACCGGCGCCGACTTCGGCGGCGGTCGCGAGATGGCGTCCATCTCGTCCTTCACGAGCGAGGCCAGCGCCGAGGCCGAAGACGGCCGCCAGCCGGTGTCCTCCCCTTCGGCCCCCATCGAGGCCGACACGGGCACCTGCATCTCCGACTGCATCGTCTGCATCATGCCGCCGGAGCTGAAGGCGGACTGCACGGGCACGCTCATCACCGCCGGCGTGCTCTGCGTGATGGTGGCGGCGGGCGCCACGATGATGGGCCTGGCGGGCTTGGGGGCCAGCACCGAGGCGAGGGCCTCCGCCTGCGAGATGGGGATCCAGTCGTCGAAGCCTTCGCGCCAGCACAGCGAGTCGGGGCCGATCTCGCCCTCGTCCCAGTGGCGCTTGACGACCTCGAGGGTGAGCGGCCCCGTCTGCACCTCGTCGATGGCCACGTACCAGTCGGTGTCGGGCACGTCGCTCGCCGCCGACTTCGCTGCGGCGTCCGCTGCGGCCGCGGCCGGGGCGCCGGTGGGGCCAGACTCCTCGGCCAGCTTGCGCACCGTGTCGGCGTCGATCACCCGGGTGCTCTGCCGATCGTCGCCGCCGCGCCCCTCGTCGCCGCTGCCGTCCAGGTCCTTCGGCGCCGCGTGGGGCCCCGTCTTGAGCACCTGGTCGAAGACCGCGCCGATCTCGTCTTCATCGGCCCCGAAGAAGCTGTCCTTGGGGCCCCCGCCGAGGGCCTCGCCCAGCGTCGGAGCAGACGTGGAGGTGCCGGGGTTGGTGAGCTGCTCGTCGGGCGCGGGCTCCTCGCTCAGGGTCGCCTCGGACGCCGCCACGGGCGACTGCATCACCTGCGTCGCGAGGGCGTCGTCGGGGTCGTTCGACATCGCGACCGGGCTCCCGGACTTCGCCGCGTCGGCGCGCTTGACGAGGATGACGTAGCCGCACTTGCGGCAGCGGACCTTGACGCCCTTCGGTCCGACCTTCTCGTCATTGATCATGTACTGCGCGCGGCAGCTCTCACAGACGAAGCGCATGAAGTTCCCGGGGGGCTGGCAAATGCAAATCGTTGAAAATCATAGGGTTGCCAAACTAAAGGGTCAAGACAACGGACGCCGACGCCCGCCCCCCGGTTCCACCGGGGGTGCAGCGAGGTGCGATTGTTGAGCGATCCCCGTTACTTGCGGAGCTGCACCTCGACGTTGGTGCCCACCGCCACCCGCAGGGCGTGGAGGTCGTCGCTCAAGGCGAACACCATCAGGTCGCGGATCTTCGACCGCGGCTGCACGCGGAAGTTGGGGCCCGTCTCGGACAGCACCATGCGCTTGACCGGCTCGATCTCGCCGGCGACGAAGGCGCCGGTGCGGGTCGCCGACAGCTCGGCGCCCTCGAGGAAGTTCCGCAGGTCGTTGGGCGTGGCCACCTTGACGTACTCCCGGGTGACGCGTGCCAGCGCGTCGCGGGCCTGGGGCGTCAGGTGCCGCTCGAGCTGCTTGCGCTCGACGTCGATGGCCCGCAGGTCGGCCGTGAAGCGGAAGCGGTCGACCGAGAGGCTGATCGCCGCCTGCATCACCGCCTCGAGGCGCTCGCCCGACAGCCGCTGGGTGAGCGCGAGCTCCGGCCGCAGGTACGCCATGGTGCGCCCGAGCAGGTAGTAGACCTCGCGCTGCCCGGTCTCGCTGAAGAACTTCCCGCCGAAGCGCAGCGCCGCCGGGTCCGTCTGGCAGATCTCCACGCTCACCATCGGGTCCGGCGCCGGCTCCGTGGTGCGCTTGGCCATGCGCTCGCGCGTCGTGATCAGGAACGGCGAGTAGACCTGCACGTGGTCCATGCCCAGCACGCGCGAGACGTACCGGTAGTGGTGGATCTGGTACTCCTGCGCGCTGTTGACGTCGATGAAGTGCTTCTTGGGCACGATGCCGTAGCGCGTGAAGTCCTCCTTGTAGAGCGAGCCGGCCTGCTCGAAGAGGATCGCCAGGAGATCCGCCAGCGGGCCGCGCAGCTTCGGGTGGAAGAGGTGCTCCGTCCACAGCCGGTCGGTGAGCTGCCGCTGCGCCACCTCGCGCTTCTTCGCGTACGGCGTCAGCTTGGTGAGGATCTCCTTCTCGCCTGCCCCCGCCTCGCCGATGAGCGAGGTCATCACCTGCGCCGCGAGGAAGGCGCCGTCGTAGTCCTTGCGCTTGGCGGCGAGCTCCGCGAGCGCCGAGGCCACCTTGCCGGGGTTCGCCGTCGACGGCAGCGCGCGGCGCCAGGCGTCGACGGCCTCCTGCTCGAAGCCGGGCTGCGTCTGGGCGAGCGCGGCGTACTGCTCCTGCATGTCCACGTCGTCGGGCAGCCCCGAGGCCACCACCTTGTAGACCTGCACCGCCGCGTCGGGCGCCTTGAGGGCGTTCAGGTAGAGGTCTCCCAGGGCCTTCCAGATGTTCATGCGGACGTTGTGCGTCTCGGGCGTCTTCGGCACGCGCGCGATCATCCGCTTGTAGTTCTCGTCGAGCGCCTGCCAGCGGCGCGCCCGGCCCAGCATGGCCTCGAGCGCGCTGAAGGCCTCCACGAAGCGCCAGTCGGCGTCGAGCGCGCTGTTGAAGCACGCCGCTCCCCGGTCGAGATCGCCGAGCTCGTCGCGGTTGAGCTCGCCCAGGGCGAACCACACGCGCTTGGCCCGCTGCGGCTCCTGCTGCAGCTGGGGCACGGTGAGCATCTTCTCGAGCATCTCGGCGGCCTTCGCGCCCTGTCGCGTCTCGCGGTAGAGCACGTAGAGCGCGTCCATCACCTCGAGCGCGTCCTGGCGAATGCGGTGCGCCGCGAGGAAGGCGTCGATGGCCACGTAGGGGTCCGACAGCTTGTCGCGCGCCAGGGTGCCCAGCGCGATGCCTTCGTCGTACTTCGCCTCCCCGTCGAGCACCTCCAGCAGCCGCTGGCGGAACTCCCCGGCCCGGTCGAAGCGCTGCGCCTGCTCCGCGAGGGCCACCATCGAGCGCAGCGACGGCTCGTGGCTGGGGTCGATCGAGAGGGCCTTCTCGAAGTGGTTCTCGGCCCGGTCGAACTGCTTGAGGTTGAGGTGGAGGTCGCCCAGCGTCCAGTAGATCTCCGCGACCTCGAGGTCGGTGAGGTCGCCCCGATGGTGCACGAGGATCGACTGGTAGATGCGCTGCGCCTCGTCGAGGCGCTTGGCCTGCACCAGCAGGTTACCGTAGCCCTCCAGCACCGGCAGGTAGGTCGCGTCGAGCTGGTAGGCCTGCTCGAAGCACGCGAGCGCCTTGTCACGCCGGCTGTTCTTCTCGCACACGTACCCCAGGCGGTACTGGCGCCGGCACAGCTCACGCTGCAGCTCCGGGTCGTCGGGGTTGGCCGACCAGTCGGCCGTGAGGTGCGCCACGACGATGTCCAGCATCGCCTCGCAGCGCTCCCACTGCTCGCGCGAGAGGTAGATGTCGGCCAGGGGCCGCGCGGCGTCGGGGTTGTTGGGCTCGAGGTTGAGCGCCTCCTCGAAGTACTGCGTCGCCTGATCCCGGTCCTCCTTGTTCTCGTAGTACTTGCCCACCTCCACGAAGGCCTTGCTGCGCGCCTCCGGGTCCTCCGTCTGGCGGGCCTCCTCGATCAGCGCCCGCTCGTAGCTCTCGAAGTCCTGCTCGTTCTCGTAGATGCCCTTGAGCGCGCGGATCGCCGGCAGGTACGCCGCGTCGATGCGGAGCGCCTCGAGGTAGCAGCGCTTGGCGTTGGCGCCGTCGATCAACATGTCCTCGTTGATCTTGCCCATGCGGTACCAGAGCTCGACGGCCTCGGGCGTCTGCCCCAGCACCTGCGCCTCGCGCTCCAGCATGTCGAGCGCGAAGGGCCAGTTGCCGCTGCGCTCGTAGAGCATGCCCAGCGCGTGCATCGCCGGGCGGCAGCGCGCGTCGAGCTCGAGCGCCTGGTGGTAGGCCACGGCCGCCCGGTCCACCGCCTTGAGCTGCTGGTGGAAGATGTCGCCCATCTCCACGCACAGCTCCGCCCGCTCCTCGGGGCTGGCGAGGAGCTGAATGTGCTTGTCCACCACGCCGATCAGCTCGTCCCACCGGCCCTGGGCCTTGCGCAGGCGCTCGAGCGTCTTGATGGCCTGGAGGTTCTGCGGGTCGACCTCCAGCGCCGCCTCGATGCAGGCGTCGGCGTTGGCGAGGTTCTGGTACCGCTCTTCCCAGATGCTCGCCGAGCGGAAGAGGATCTTCACGCGGTCGCGGAAGTCCTGGGTCAGCTCGATCTGCCGCTCGTACACCGCCAGCAGCTCGGCCGGCCGGTCGAGCTTCGAGTAGAGCTGCTCGAGCGCCAGCAGCGCCGTGCCGTTGGCTGGGTCGAACTCGAGCGCCTGCCGGTAGCCCTCGATGGCGGCCTCGTCGTCCTGCAGGTCGCGCTCGTAGAGCTGCGCCACGTCCACCTGGTACTGCGCGCGCTCCTCAGGCGTGGGCGCGATGTCGCGCATGCGCAACAGCGTGCTCGCCACCGCCTGCAGGTTGCCCTGGCGGCGCTGCAGCGTCACCAGCACCCCGAGCGTCTCGAGGTCCGGGTCCAGCTCGAGGGCGCGCAGGAGCGCGTTCTCGGCCTCGGCCGGGTTCTCCAGCTGCTCGTCGTAGACCCGCGCGATCTCCCGGAGGATGTCCTTGCGCTGCTCGAGGCCACCGGCCGCCTCGAGCTTCTGCTCGAGCGAGACGATGTACTCCTTGTTCTGCCCGCGCCGGGCGAACATCGCCGCCAGCCGCTCCAGCGCCTGATCGTTGGTAGGGTCGAACTCGAGGATGCGCCGCAGCGAGGCCTCCGCCGCGTCCGCGTCGTCGAGCTTGGTGTCCTGCACCCGCGCCAGGGTGAGGTACAGCCGCTCGGCGAGCGGCCCGCGCGGCACCGACTCCACGACCTCCTCGTACACCGCGGCCAGCTCGTCGTAGCTGCCCGTCTCGTCGGCCAGCCGCTCCACCTGCTCGCGCGTCTCGTCGTCGGCCGGCGTGAGCTGCAGCGCGCGGCAGTACTGGAGGAAGGCCACCTGCTTGGCGCCCAGCTTCTGCTCCTGCACCCGCGCCAGCTCGCGCAGGGCCGCCACCTTCTCCTCGTCGGTGACGAGGTTGGGCAGGAAGCGGTCCATGGCCTGGGCGTAGCTGCGCCAGTCGTTCATGCGCTGGAACAGCTCGAGCGCCTTCTCGTAGGCCTGCCGGTTCGACGGCTCGATCTCCAGCACGCGCTCGAGCGCCGCGCCGGCGAGCTCCAGCTTGTTCGCCTGCGCGTGCCACAGCTCGTACACCTGCAGCATCGTCTGCGCCGCGCCCTCGCGCTCCTCGAGCCCGAGCTGCACCGCGACCTTCGCCTCCAGGGTGCGCACCGCGTCGGGCCACGCCTTGAGGTGCGTGAAGACCGCCTGGAGGCGCTCCAGCTCCGCCGCCTGATGCGGCTCGACCTCCAGGGCGCGCCGCGCGGCGTCCAGGGCCTCCTCGCGCCGGGCCGTCTGGCTGATGATCTCCGCCAGGCGGATGCGGATCTGCTTGACCCCGCTCGCGTCCTCCTGGAGCGGGATGAGGCGCCGCAGCACGATCACCAGGTCCTCGCGCTTGCCGAGCTGGTCGAAGATGTCGCGCAGCGACTCCAGGGCCCCGCGGTGCCGCGCGTCGCGCTCGAGCGCCGCCTTGAAGAAGGGCACCGCCTCCTCGGGCTTGTCGAGCTGCCGCCACAGGCAGCGCCCGAGGCGCTCGTTGAGCTTCACCAGCTCGCGCGGGTCCACCGTGAACTGCAGCTTCCACGTGAGCAGCTCGCGCAGCTCCTCGGCCTTGTTGGCGCGCTCGAGCAGCCGCGTCAGCGCGTCGAAGGACTGCTCGTTGCGCGGGTTCTTCTCGAGCAGCTCCCGGTACAGCTTGATGGAGTGGTCGACGTCGGCCAGGCCGTCGGCCGAGGTCGAGGCCATCTTCTGCAGCAGGCGCTCGCGCTCGGCGCCCTGCGAGAGCTCCCGCTGCGTCTCCAGCACCTTGTAGAGCTTGTCGCTCGCCTTCGCCTGCTCGTAGAGCAGCTCCAGCGACCGCAGCGACGGGAGGTGCTTCGGGTCGGCCTCCAGCACCCGCTCGAAGGCCCCGGCCGCGCGGTCGGGGCTGTCGAGGTGCTCCATGGCCAGCTGCCCCAGGCGGAAGTTCAGGGCCACGCGGTCGGCCGGCTCGGCCGCCTGCATCGCGAGGCTCTCCACGATGTCCGCCTGCTTGTCGGGGAACTCCAGCTCGCCGTAGAGGCGGTCGAGCGCCGGGAGCGCCCGCGCCGCGGCCTCGGGCGCCGCCTCGCGCGCCTTCTCGTAGAAGACGACGGCCTGCTCCTTCTCGTCGAGCCGCTGCTCCGAGAGCTGGGCGATCACCAGGCACACCTCGGCCACGTCGCGCGGCTCTGCCAGGCGCGGGAGCTCGGCCTGCAGCGCCGACACCAGCTCGTCGTAGGAGGCCGCCGCCGCGCCCGCCGCGTACAGCCGCTTGCGCACGTCCGCGTCGTTGGGGTCCTCCTTGAAGGCCCGGTAGTAGGCCAGGTACGCGAGCTCCGGCTCGGCCTGGGCCTCGCGCAGGGTCGCCAGCTCCACCAGCAGCCCCTTGCGCTCGTCGACGTCGGGCGACACCGTCAGCCGCGCCTCCACGAGCTGGCCGAGCTTCTCGGCGTCCTTCGCGTGGCGGTAGGCCCCCGCGAGGATCTCGAAGCCCTGCTGGTTCTGCGGCTCGCGCTGCATGAGCGCCTCGAGGCGCTGCAGGGCCCCGGCGTGGCGCGGGTTCTGCGCCAGCAGGTCGCGGTACAGGTCGAGGGCGCCCTGCTTGTCGAGCAGCTTCGCCTCGCGCACCGCCGCCAGCTTGAAGGTGACGTCGGCCCGCTCCTCGGCCGGGAGCAGCGTCAGGCGCCGCGCCAGCACGTCGGCCAGCTCCGGCCAGCGCTGCTGCGCCTCGCACAGCTTCTCCATGCGCGCGAGCGCGCCGGCGTCGTCGGGCTGCAGCTCCAGCAGCCGCCGGAAGGTGGCGATGGCGGTGTTGGCGTCCTTGAGCTGCTCCTCCTGGAGCACGCCCATCTGGAAGAGCAGGCCCGCCCGCCGGCCGGTGTCCTCCTCGATGCTGATCTGCCGCTTGAGCACCTCGAGCAGCTCGGGCACCCGCCCCTGCCGCGAGTAGAGCTGCCCCATGGCGGCCATGGCCTCGGCGTCGGTGGGCACCAGCTCCATCACCCGCTTCCACGACTCGATGGCCTCGGCTTCTTCGTCGGCCTGGGCCTGCAGCTTCGCCAGCGCGCGGTAGAGGTTCGCCCGCTGGGCGTCGTCGGCGGCGCGCGGCGCCACCTCGCCCAGCAGCGCCGCCATCTCGTCTTCGGCGTCGGCCTTCTTGAAGAAGGCCAGCGCCAGCTCGAGGTTCTGCGGCTCGTCGGGCAGCTCGCGCAGCGCCCGGGCCGACACCACGAAGGCCATCTCGGGGTTGTCGAGCTGCTGCGAATAGAGCTCCGCCATCTTCCGCAGGAGCGCGGCCCGCGCGCCGACGTCGGCCTCCGCCGACACCTGCGCCTCGAGCATCTGCACCAGCTTGAGGTGCTCTCCCTCGTTGGCGAACACCGGTTCGAGCGTGCCCGCCGCCTCACCCTTCATTGGATTGTCTGAACGAGCCATCTCTTCGAGAGCGCCGACTGCGCCCGCGTGGGCGGGCTTCCGGCGCAATACCTCCTGAAAGGTCGTGAGCGCCCCGCGCGGGTCACCCAGACGAGTGAGCTTCAACCGACCCAGGCGCACGAGCAATTCCAGCGCCTGCTCTTCCTGCTCACGTTGCTCCGAGAGCTCGATCTCCCGGCCCAGCAGGGCGGCCAGGGCCGGCCACTGCTCGGTCTCGGCGAGGATGCGCCCGAGGAAGCGGATGGCGTTGGGGTCCTCCGGCTCGCGCTCGAGGATCGCCTGGTAGCACTGCGCCGCCATCGCCTTGTCCGAGAGCGTGTCCTCGGCGAGCGTGGCCAGCTCGAAGAGCAGGTTCACCTGCGCCGCGGGCCTGGCCTCGAGGCCGAGCTGCCGCCGCATCACCACCGCCAGCTCCCGGAACTGCGAGGTGCGGCGGAAGATGCGCGCGAGCTGCTCGAGCACGGCCGCGTCCTTCGGATCGCGGGCCAGCACCTCGTTCCACGCGCGCGCGGCGAGGTCGAAGCGGGCGAGGCGCTCGCCGTACACCACGGCCAGCCGCCGCCACAGCTCGCCGGCGAGGGGCTCGGCCAGCCCGCGCTCCAGCGCGTCCTCCCAGGCCGCGGTGAGCTCCTCGAAGGCGCCCAGATCCGTCGCCAGGCGCTCCAGGGCTGCCCGCGCCTCCGGGTGCTCTGGCTGCTCGCCGAAGGCCCGCAGGCGGGCCGTGAGCGCCAGGCTCTTCTGCCCCACGGCCTCGCGCAGCTGCCCAACCTCCAGCAGGAGCGCCAGCCGCTCCTCGGGCGCGACGGCGCCCAGGCGCACCTCGAGCACCTCCACCAGCCGCTTGGCGTCTGACCCGGCGCGGTAGGCGCCCTCGAGCAGGCGCGCCGCCTCGAGCCGCGCCGCCTCCACCTGCAGCAGGCGCTCGAGGCCCGCCACCGCCTGCGGCTCGGTCGCCGAGAACGACAGCGCCACGGCGTAGCCACGCAAGGCCTCGGCGAACTGCTCTTCCTTCTCGAGCAGGCCCGCGCGCTTGAGCACCAGCGCGAGCTGCTCCTGGTCGTCGGCTGCGCCCTCGATGAGCTGGGCCAGCGCCTCGGCCTGCTCGGGGGCGCGCCGCGCCTTGCCCAGCAGGCGCTCGAGAGACACCAGCACCTCGCGTGAGCGCCCCAGCGCGAAGGCCTGCTGCAGGGCGTCGATGGCCTCGGCCTCGGCTCCCGCGGCCTCGAAGGCCTCCGCGGCCTTCACCAGCAGCGCCGCGCGCTCGGCGGGGTCGGCGGCGAGCTCGGCCTGCTTCGCGTACACCTCCGAGAGGCTGCGGGCGTTCTTCGAGGTCTCGAAGAGCTTGCCCAGGCGGTCGAGGGCCTGGCGATCCTCCGGGGCGTGCGTGAGGAGCTGCTGCCACACGCGGGCGGCGTCGTCCCCTTCCTCGAGCTGCTCCCGCAGCTCCGCCGCGCGCCGCAAGAGCGGCACCACCTGCGTGTCTCCGGGCGGGAGCTCCTCGACCGTGGACTCGTAGATCTCCGCGAGCTGGTCGAAGGAGCCCGTCTCTCGCGCGAGGCGCTCGAGCTCGGGCTGCACCGCGTCGCGATCGAGCCCGTCGGTGAAGGCCCTCAGCGCGTTCATGAAGGCCGCCTCGGGCTGGCCGAGGTCCCGCTCGAGGATCCCCCGGAGCTCGGCGCTCAGCCGCGCGCGCTCCGCCGTCGTCGTGGCGTGGCTGAGCCTTGCCTCGCGCAGGGCGAGGCGCTGCGGGTGGTCGCCGGTGCGGGCCAGCACCGGGTCGAGGATCTCGGCGGCCGCCGGCCCGTCGGCGTCGGCGCTGCGCGCCCACTCGTCGAGCGCGGCCCGGCTGCCCTCGTGCGCGGGGTCCTCCGCGAGGATCTGGCGGTACACCTCGAGCGCCCCGCGCGGGTCGCCCAGGCGGTTCTGCCGCAGCGCCGCGAGGCGGAAGGCGAGCGCCCGGCCCTGGGGCCCCTGGCCCTCCTGGTTGCGGCGCAGCTCGAGGGCGAAGGCCAGCTCCTGCGGCTTATCGAGCTCGGCGTAGAGGCGATCGAGGGCCGCCGCGGCCTCCCGGGCCAGCACGTCGCGGCCGGCGATGAGGCGCCAGTTGGCCGCCGCGCGCTCGAGGTCTTCCAGCTTCTGCTCGGCGAGCACCGCCGCCTCGCGATCGAGCGCGGAGCGCGCCGCCGGGTCGGGCTCGAGCAGCGCCAGCCGCTCGATGGTGGGCACCAGCTCGGCCCACGCCTCCCGCGCGCGGTGGAGCCGCTGGAGCGCGCGCAGCGCCTCGACGTGCTTGCCGTCGAGCAGCAGCACCGCGCGCAGGTGGCGCACCGCCTCGTCGTGCTGGTTCAGCTTCTTCTCGTACACGTCGGCCAGCTCGCGGTGCAGCGCGATGGCCGCCGAGTCAGCCCCGCCCTCGAGCAGCTCCTCGAGCACCTCGGCGTAGCTGTCGAGCGCGTCGGCGGTGTCGGCCGCGGCGCGGGCCTCGGCGCGGATCTCGGTGTTCTCCGGCGCGATGCGCGCCGCCGTCGCCAGCGCCGCGAAGGCCTGCTCGGGCTGGCGCAGGTGCGCGGTGTGCAGCGCCGCCGCCCGCCGCAGCGCGGTGATGCGCTCGAGCGAGTCCTTCGCCGCCTCGGCGATGACCTGCAGCGCCGTCACCTGCTTGCGATGATCGCCCGTCGCCTCCCACGCCGGCAGGAGCGCGCGCGCCGCCGCCTCGCGGTGCACGGCGTCGCCCAGCAGGTTCTCGAGCGCCGCGAGGGCGTCCGCGTCGCCGGGGCGCCCGGTCAACACCTCGGCGTAGCGCGCGATGGCCTCGGCCTTGTCGCCCAGCGCCGTCTCGATGAGGCGCGCCCGCTGCACCGACAGCGCGGCGGCCTGCTCGCCTTCGCCGGCCTGCTCGAGGCGCTCGATCAGGCGCGCCTGCACCTGGCTCAGCTCCCGGTGCTGCCCGCCCTGCTCGAGGAGCTGCGCCAGCCGCGGCAGGTGCTCCAGCTCGTCGGCGCCGGCCTTGATGGTCTCCGCCAGGGCCCCGGCTGCCTCGCGGGGCCGGTCGAGGGTGGCGTTCACGCGCGTCAGCTCGAGGCCCAGGGCGATCTTCTCGTCACCGGTGGCCAGCGCGAAGCGGCGCCGGAGCACCTGGTCGGCGTCGGCCCAGCGGCGGGCGCGGAGCAGCAGCTCGGTGAGGCGCTTGAGCAGCTCCGGGTGCTCCGGCGCGCGCTCCAGGCCCCGCTTGAGGGCCGCCGCGGCCTCGTCGATGGCGTTGGCCGCCTCGGCGAGGAGCGCCGCCTCCACGAGGAGCGACACCGAGAGCGCCGGGTCCTCGACGCGCGCGGTCAGCTCGGTGAAGACGCGCGCCAGCTCCTGCTCTGCCTTGAGCGCCTTCGCCAGGCGGGCCGCCTCGGCGCGAAACACGGAGTCGGCAGGATCGAGGGTGAGGCCGCGCAGGCGCAGATCGAAGGCCGCGCGCTCGTCGAGCAGCCGGCGCTCCGTCGTCTCGGCCAGCAGCGAGAGCAGGCCCTTCTGCTCGTCGCGGTCCTGCACCGACGAGAGCTGCACCAGCAGGCTCGCCACCTGGCGCTGGTAGTCGCCGGCCTTGGCGTAGACGGGGGCCAGGGCCCGCGAGATGTCGGCCTGCCGCACGCCCTGTGACGCCAGGCGCTCGAGGCCGCCCACCACCACGGCGCTCTCGTTGCCGTCGTCGAGGAGGTTCAGGTACAGCCGGGCGGCCTCGTCGCGGCGGTCGAGCCGCTCCGCGTAGAGCTGCGCCAGGCGCGCCCGCCACTCCTGCCGCTCGGCCGGCGAGTCGGCCAGGGCCAGCAGGCGCTCGGCCACCACGGCCACCTCGTCCCACAGGCCCAGCGTGCCCGCCGCGGCGCCCAGCTTCTTGAGCGTCTGCACGCTGTCCGGGTCGAGCTCGAGGATCTTCCGGTACACTGCGGCGGCCGCTGCCGGGTCGGCCGCGGAGGCCTCGAGCTTGCGCGCCTCGGCCTCCAGCTTCGAGCGCGGGTCCTGCGGCTCCTCGGCCATGGCCTTGCGGATGGCGCCCAGCGCCGCCACCGCGTCGGCGTCGTCGGGGAGCCGCTTCTGGACCTCGAGCCAGGCCTCCTGGGCCTCGGCCGGGCGATCGAGGCCCTGCAGCAGGTGGCCGAGCGCGCGCCACAGCGGCGCCTGGGCCTCGGGCGGCGCGACCTGGGCCGAGCGTCGCAGGGAGAGGGCGAGCTGGGGCTGCAGCGCCGCGGCCTGGGCGGCCTGCGTCAGCGACGCGAGCAGCGCCGGCTTCGCCGGGTCGAGGGGCAGCGCCAGCGAGAGCGCGTGGAAGGCGCGCGGGTGATCTCCAGCCTCCTCGCAGATCATCGCGGCCAGCTCACACAGCGACACCCGGTCGGCCAGCGGCCGGGGCGCCGACACGGCGAGCTCCAGCACGGGCCACAGCGCGTCGAGGTTCTGCTCGTCGGCGTAGATGCCGGCCAGCCGCCAGGCCACCTGCGCGTTGTTGGGGTCGAGCTTCGCGGCCGCCTCGACGTGGGCGCGGGCCGCGGCCGGGTCCTTGAGGAGCTTCTGCGCGAGGTCCGCGAGGTTGAGCCGCAGCGCCACCTGCGCGCCCTTGTCCTTCACGGTGGCGAGGTGCCGCTCGAGGGTGGCCAGACCCTCGGCGGGCTTGCCCTGGGCGATGAGCGCCTCGCTCGCCAGCTCGGCGGCGTCGGGCCGCGAGGCGTCGAACTTCGCCGCCTGGTCGAAGGCCTCGCCGGCCGCCTCGGGCTCGTTCAGCTTCGAGAGCAGCACCTGCCCGATGCGGAGGTGGAGATCGACCTTGGCCTGCTTGTCGCGCGTGTCGCCGGCGAGCTTCGAGAAGACCGTCAGCGCGATGCGCACGTCGCCTGCGCGCGTCGCCACGTCCTCGAGGAGATCGAGGGCGTCTGGCATCGCCGGCCAGAGCGCGAAGCAGCGGTCGATGGCCTCCTTCACCTTGTCCACCGCGGTGGGCTCGTAGAAGGCGTAGAGGCGGGCGACGTGCAGCGACAGGCGCGCCGCCATGCGGCGGTCACGCTCTTCGAGCGACTGGGTCTTGAGCAGCTTCACGCGCTCGCGCCACACGTACTCGAGCTTGCCCAGCTCCTTCTGGGCCGCCTGCGCGCGGGCGTTCTTGTCGTCGACGGCCAGGGCCCGCACCAGCGCCCGGGTGGCGAGGGCGTGCTCCTGAGGGAAGTTCACCAACGACTCGGCGAAGGCGACGTACTCGTCGACGAGCTCGCGATCGCCCAGCACCGCCCGCTCCCGCTCGAGGGAGTCGAAGACCGAGGCGAAGCGGCCCTCGTGCGCGAGCAGCTTGCGCGCCTTCTGGTAGGTCTGCCGGTCCTGCGGGGCCGCGCGGGAAGCGAGCTGGTAGCAGAGCACCGCGCGGTCGCGCCGCTGGAGCTTCGCCTCGTAGAGCTCGCCGGCGCGCAGGTAGAGCGCCGCAGCGGCGTCGCCCGGCTGCCCCATGGCGAGCCGCTCGAGGATCGAGGCCAGCGCCTGGGCGTCGTTGCGCCCCTCGTAGATCGCCCGCAGCCCCTCGAGGGCCTCGCGCGCGTCGGGCGCGTACACCAGCGCCCGGCGGAGCAGCTCCTCAGCCCGCACCGGGTTCTTGAGCTTCTCGCGGCTCAGGTCAGCCGCGCGGCACAGGAGGTGCGCCGACTCATCGGCGCTGGGCACCTCGCGTGAACGCGACTCGTAGAGCCGAATCAGCTCATCGACGCGGCCGGTCTTCTCGAGGCTGGCTTCAACCTCTCCAAAGGGCTTCTCGGGAGTGTTCGACATGTGGGAGCGGAGGGCACTCTACCTTCCACTCCCACGAGAAAGAACGCGGAAAGACAGGCGATTTGTCGTTCCTTCAGGCCTCGGCGCCGGGCGTTGTGGTCTCGCCCGTGGCCTCGGGCGGCGGCATGGCAGCGGCCTCGCCCTCCCCGGCCGGAGCTTGCGCCGCCTCGGCGCGGGGCTTCGGCTCGGGGCGCGGGAGGGCCTTCACCCGCTCGGCGTTGGCGGCGTCGCCGGCCTTCTCGAAGAGCTTCTGCGCCTTGTCGAGCTGGCCCGCCGCCTCGAGGAGCTGCGCGGCGCGCGGCAGGTCGCCGAGCTGCTCGAAGACGAAGGCCGCCTTGTCCTTGCGATCGGCCGCCAGGTAGATCTCGGCCGCCTCGGGCAGCTTGCCGAGCACCTCGAGCCAGCGGGCCTTGTGGAGCGGGTTGGCGGCCGTCTCGGCCTTCGCCATCTCCTCGGCCGCGAAGGCCTCGGCCTCGGCGGTGAGCTTGAGCTTCTGCATGAAGTGGAAGGCCTTGGGCCCCGGCAGGCCCTTCAAGGTCTCGACGGCCTCGGCCTTCTTGCCCGCGCCGACGAGCAGCGTCGCCGCGCCGAGGCGATCACCGCGCTCGACGAGCTTGCCGACCTCGAGGTCGCGCACGCGGTGCGCTCCGCCGAAGTCCTTCGCGCGCTCGTAGGCCTTGCGCGCGAGCGACAGCTTGCCGCTGCGCTCCCAGGCCAGGCCGGCCTGGTCGTGCTGGTTGGCGCGCTCGTAGAGCTTGGCGATCGACTCGAAGTCGCCGCGGGCCACGTGCAGCTCCATCAGCTTCTCCCACTTCTGGGCGCGCTCGAGGGCCTCGACCACGTCCTCGGGCTTCACCTTCGCCGAGAGGGCGGTGAAGGCCTCGCCGAGCTCGCCGAAGGCCGCGCAGCGCAGGGCCGCCTTCACGTCGCCGCCGGCCTCGTAGAGGCGCGCCGCGTCGGCGTTCGAGTGGTGCTTCTCGTGCAGGCGGGCCGCGTCGCGGGTGCGCCCGAGGCTCTCGAGCTTCTCCACGTCGGCCTTCCAGTCGCCCGACGACACGAAGGGCGCCGGGCGCTCGGGGCGCGCGCTCCGCTCGGGCCGCGCGGGGCGATCACGGCGGTCGCCACGCTCGGGGCGGTCGCTGCGCTCACCACGCCGCGGGCCGCGCTCGGCG
>CAYUZK010000047.1:14206-31807 GCA_964449625.1 uncultured Archangium sp. | reverse complement strand
CGCCCGCGCCGCGTCGAGGGGCACGGCGGCCAGCGCCACCAGCCCCAGGCGCCCTGGCACCCGCTCAGCCACCACCTGCTCCGTCGGGGTGCGCGCGAAGGCGACGCCCCGCCGCACCTGCTCGAGCCGCGCAGGGCTGGCCGCGCTCAGCGCCGCGCGGCGGGCGCTGCTGGCCACCACGCGCCCCTCGGCGTCGAGCAGCTCGAGCTCCGTCGGCGCCGCGCCGTGCCCCACCAGCCACCGCTCGAGCTCGACGAGGCTGAGCGCGAGCACCAGCATCGGGCTCCTCGCACCCCGCGGGCCGACCTGCACGGCCACCGGCAGCCACGCCCCGGCCGCGTCGGGCTGCACCGGGCCGATGGCCACCTGCCCCGGCTCGCCGAAGCCCGAGAGGGTCGCCAGCGGGAGCACCTCGGCCAGTGCCGGGCGCTCCACCGCCAGCGCCGGCCGGCCCTCGAGGCGCCCGAGCCACGGCGCAAGCGCCGGCCGCGACGGGTCCACCAGCGTCGCCGCGGCCACCAGCTCCGTCTGCGCCGCCAGCAGCCGCAGGCCACCGCTGGCCTCCTCCGCGCTCACCTGGGCCCAGTCGATGAGGAGCGCCGACTGCGCCAGCGCCTCGAGGGTGCCCGAGAGCTTCGCCCCGGCGGCCTCGGCCGTCGCCGCCGCCAGCGCCCGCTGCTCCCGCTCGAGGCCCCCTGACAGCTCCTGCTCCGCCTGGCGCAGGAGCCAGAAGCCCGCCAGCGCCAGCGGCGCGATGGCCGCGGCCAGCACGAAGAGGAGGAGCTTCTGGGACAGGCGCATCGAGAGCCGAAGAGGTTAGCCCGCGCGGAGCCCAGGTCACGCGATGGAGCGCTCGAGATCCACCCGGTCGCTGCGCAGCACCACGCTGCCGGTGATGCACTTGGCCCGCTTCTTGAGTTCCGCGGCCACGCGCGCCAGCTCCGGGTGGTCCATGGTGGCGTCGGTGATCACCGCCGCGATGGACACGCTCATCACCGGGAAGCGCCGCCGCTGGCCGTAGCGGTCCTCGCCCTCGATGTAGCCGCGCTCGCGATCAGCCTTCTCGTAGTAGAGCGGGATGATGCGGTCGAAGGAGTCGATGACGCGCCGGCACAGCTCGTCGACCCGCGCCTGGCTCACCATGAAGACGAAGTCGTCGCCGGCGACGTGGCCGACGAACTCGCTGCCGTCACCCAGCTGCGCCACCACCTCGCGGAGCAGGTCGGCCGTCTGCCGCACCACGCCGTCGGCCTTCGCGTAGCCGTAGAAGTCGTTGAAGGCCTTCAGGTTGTCGAGATCGAGGTAGCAGAAGGCGAAGGGCTCGCGCTGCGCGAGGCGGCGCTGCACCTCGCGCTCGATCGACGCCGAGCCCGGCAGCTGCGTGGTGGGGCTGGCCGAGGTGTCCACCGTGCGGCGGCGCAGCACCGACTCCACGCGCGCGCCGAGCTCCAGCGCGTCGAAGGGCTTGGTGAGGTAGTCGTCGCCGCCCAGCTTGAGGGCGCGCACCTTGGCCGACGTGTCGCCGCGGGCCGAGATGAAGATGACTGACAAGGGCCCCAGGGCCCGGTCGGCCTTGAGCGCCTCGAAGAAGTGGAAGCCGTCGCCGTCGGGCAGCGCCACGTCGAGGAGGATGAGCTCGGGCCGGTGCCGCGCGAGCGCCAGCTTCGCCGCCTCGATGTCGCCGGCCGCCATGACGTCGAAGCCCTGGTTCGAGAGCACCTCGGTGCAGATGGCGGCGATCTGCGCGTCGTCGTCCACCACCAGCACGCGCCCGCGGCCGCCGCGCCGCTCCTTCACCAGGCCCTCGACGCTCGCCAGCAGCGTCGCCGGGGCGATGGGCTTCTGGAGGAACGCGGCGCCCAGGCGCGACGCGGCCTCGCGCACGTCGAAGCCCGAGACCACCAGCACCCGGCAGGCCTTGGTCTCGGGGTCGTGCCTCAGGATCTCCAGCACCCGCAGCCCGTCCACGTCGGGGAGCTGGTGGTCGAGCGTGATGACGTCGGGCCGCAGGCGGCGGGCCAGGGCGAGGGCCTCCTCGCCCCGCTGCGCGAGCACGACGCGGTAGCCCGCCGCGAGGAGCTGCGCCTTGAGCAGCCAGGCGAGCTGTGGCTCGTCGTCCACCACCAGCACCGTGCCACGGGAGCCCGGCGGCGGGAGCTCCTCGGCCTTCGGGGCCTGCGCCGGCGGCTGCTCGGGCAGCACGGCCACGAAGCGCGCGCCGTCAGGCGTCGCCTCGGCCCAGATGCGGCCCCCGTGCGCCTCGACGATGGTGCGGCAGATGGACAGGCCCAGGCCCGTGCCCGGGAGGTTGCGCGTCGTGGCGCTGCGGGCCTGCTCGAAGCGATCGAAGATGCGCTCGAGGTCGGCCTCGGCGATGGGCTCGCCGCTGTTCCACACCGAGAGCACCGCGCTGCCGGGCACGCCATCGGCCCGGCCCACCGTCACCCGCACCGCGCCGCCGGCGGGCGTGAACTTCGCGGCGTTGGTGAGGAGGTTGTTCACCACCTGCGTCAGGCGGCCGGGGTCGGCGAGCAGCTTGAGGCCGCTCGCGCCGACCTCGAGGCTCAGCTCCACCTTGCGCTCCTGGAAGGCCGGGCCGTAGCGCTCGACGGCGCTCCGCGCGAGCTCGTCGAGGTGCATGAACTGAAAGTCCATGCTCAGGCCGCCCTGCTCGAAGCGCGTCAGGTCGAGCAGGTCGTCGACCAGGGCGTTGAGCCGCTCGGTGGACTCGCGGGCCATGACGAGGAAGCGCCGCTGCTTCTCGGAGATGTCGCCGGCGAGGCGGTTGAGCACCAGGTCGAGGGCGCCGGCGATGCTGGTGAGCGGCGTGCGCAGCTCGTGGCTGATGATGCCCACGAACTCGTCCTTGCGGCGGTCGAGGGAGCGCTGCTCCGTCACGTCGCGCAGCACCAGCACCAGCCCCTGGAGCCCCTGCCCCGCGGAGGCGACCGGCGTCACCACCAGCTCCACGTCACGATCGGCGAGGTGCAGGGCCTCGCGCACCGTCTTGGCGCCGCCGTACTCCCAGCCGCGCACGAGGTCGAAGGGCGAGAGGCCCAGCGCGGTAGACAGCCGCTCGAGGCCGGGCCGCGGCTCATCGGCGCCCAGGCCCAGCAGCGCGCGGGCGGCGGCGTTCACCACCACCCCGGCGCCCTTGGCGTCGGTGAGCACCACGCCGTCGGTCATCGCCTCCACCATCTGCTCGATGCGCAGGCGCGCCTCGCGCTCGGCGGCGCGCACGTGCGTGAGGGCGTCGGTGGTCTGGTTGACGAGCAGGTCGAGCAGCTCGCCGTCCTCCGTGGAGTAGGCGTCGGGCTGCGACGAGAAGAGGGCCAGGGTGCCCACGGTCTGCTGCGCGGACACCAGGGGCACCGAGATGGCGCAGGCGAAGGCGGCCAGGCCCCCGCCCGAGGCGGCCACCTCGCCGCCGACGTTGGTGATGACGCGCTCCTCGGGCAGCACCACGCCGGCCGACTTGCGGTGGGCGGCCAGCACCGAGTCCTTCACGTGGAGCAGCGCCGACTCGTTGAGCGGCGACTGGCAGCGGATGCGCAGGGCCGCCGACTGGCCGTCGCTCGCTTCGATCAGCACCGCGCTGGCGTCGTGCGGCAGCACCCGGCCCACGGTGGCCAGGAGCCGGTCGACGATGGCGTCGAGCGAGGGCGCGTCCTTCGCGCTCTGGCGGCTCACCTCGTACATCACCGAGAGGGCCTCGATGCGCTTGTGCAGCGTCTCGAGCAGCCGCTCCTTGTCCTTGCGCAGCTGGGCGACCGAGAGCGCGTTGCGCACGGTCATCGTGAGATCCGTCAGGTCCCACGGCTTGGTGACGTAGCGGAAGACCTGCCCCTCGTTGATGGCCGCGATGAGATCGGTGGGGTTGGTGTACGCGGTGAGGAGGATGGTGGTGACGCCCAGGCCCAGCTTCCGGGCCGCGCGCACCAGCTCGATGCCCGTCATGTCGGGCATCTTCTGATCGGTGATGAGCAGGTCGACCTGCCGGCTCTTGAGGATCTCCAGGGCCTCCGGGCCCGAGCGCGCGGTGAGCACCGTGCCGAGGCGGTCGAACATGCGGCACAGCACGTCGAGCACGTTCGGCTCGTCGTCGACGCAGAGGATCAGGGGCTTGGCGACCAAGACCGGGCGAGTGTAGGCGCTCTGGCCGCCGGAGCGAAAAAGTGCGGCGCGCCCATACCTCGACCTACTTCTGCTGCTTGCCCGAGCTGTCGACCTTGTCGCTGTTGCTGATGGACAGGCGCACGAGCTCGCGGAGCACGCGGTTGCGCTTGATGTTGCCGAGGATCTCCTTGAGGTCCTCGTAGACCGTGGGGTCGTTGATCACCGCGCCGAGCGAGCCCTCGCCCGACTTCACCTTGGTGGTGATGCCGCGCAGGTCGGCGGCGGCCTGCGAGAGATCGGCCAGCATCGACTTCGCGTCGCCGTAGACCAGCTGGTACACGGCGCCGTCCTTCGAGGTCTTCGCGTCGTGGATGATCTTCGCCAGCTCGTCGGCGGCGACGCCGAGATCGACCACGGCCTGGGCGACCTTCTTGTCGTAGATGAGCGCGTGCAGGGAGCCCTGCCCGTTCTTGATGTCGCCAAGCATCGTGTCCACCTTGGCCACGGCGTCGTCGAGGCGCACGGCCACCGAGCCCGCCTCGGCGATCACGACCTTGAGATCGTCGCTGAGCTTCTTGTCGTAGATGATGGTGTGGGCGAGGCCCCGGCCCTTCTCGACCTCCCCGAGGATGCGGCGCGCGGAGTGGACGATCTCGGTGACGTCGTCGCGGATGGCAGGCGTGGTGTACGACTCGACGCCGGTGCGCAGGTCGCGGGTGATGGCCACGGCGTTGTCCACCATCTCGCCGGTGGCCTTGAGCAGCGAGCTGATGTCGCCGGAGGTGCCCGTCTTGAGCTCCGAGCCGCCCTCCAGCACCGGCTGCGAGGGAGTGCCGATGGAGATGTCGACCGCCTTGTCGCCCAGCACGCCGCGGCCGGTGATGCGCGCGATGGAGTCGGCGCGGATGCGCTGCTGGAACTTCTTGCCCACCTCCAGCTCGACCATGATCCGCTGGTCGGCCAGCTCCGATGCGAAGGAGATCTTCTTCACCGCGCCCACCTGCAGGCCGCCCAGGCGCACCGGCGAGTCGAGGGCGAGGCCGTCGACGTTGTCGAAGGCGGCGAAGTAGTGGTGCTTGTCCTCGAAGAGCTGCCGCTCCTTGCCGATGATGAAGACCACCACGCCGGCGAGCGCCAGCCCCAGGGCGATGAACAGCCCCGCGCGGATGATGGTGCGCTTCTCGCGCTCGGCGGGGTTCATGGGCTTGGCGGCCATCGGTCAGCTGCTCCTCGCGTCGAAGAACGCGCGCACGTCGGGGTCCGTCGAGGCCTGCATCTCTTCCACCGTACCGCTGGCGACGACGTGGCGCTTGGCCAACATGGCCATGCGGTCGCTCACGCGGAAGGCGCTGTCCATGTCGTGGGTCACCACGATGGAGGTGCAGCCGAGCTTCTCTTTCATCGAGACGATGAGCTCGTCGATCACCCGCGTGGAGATGGGGTCGAGGCCGGTGGTGGGCTCGTCGTAGAGGATCACCTCGGGCTCGATGGCGATGGCCCGCGCCAGGCCCACGCGCTTGCGCATGCCGCCCGAGAGGTCCGACGGGCGCATCTGCTCGATGCCCGGGAGGTTCACCAGCGCCAGGTTCTTCGCCACGCGCGCGGCGATCTCGTCGTCGTCGACGCCCACCAGGTGCTCGCGCAGCGGGTAGGCGATGTTCTCGCCCACCGAGAGCGAGTCGAAGAGCGCCGCGCCCTGGAAGACCATCGACACCCGCTTGCGCACCTCGCGCAGCTCGAGCTCGCGCAAGGTGGTGACGTCGGTGCCCTCGAACCAGATCTGCCCGCGGTCGGGGTAGAGCAGGCCGATGAGGCACTTGAGCAGCACGCTCTTGCCGGTGCCCGAGCCGCCGATGATGGTGAGCGTCTCGCCGCGCCGCACGTCGAGGTGCAGGTCTTCGAAGATGCGCTTGGGCCCGAAGGCCTTCCACAGGCCCTCGAAGCGAATGAGCACGTCCTGGTCTTCGGGCGCGCTCACAGGGCGAGGAAGAGCTTGGTGAGGAAGAAGTCGGACAGGAGCACGGCCACCGAGGTGGTGGCCACGGTCTCGGTGGTGGCGCGGCCGACGCCCTCGGTGCCGCCGGTCACCGAAAAGCCGTTGAAGCAGCCCACCAGGCCCACGATGCCGCCGAAGACGACGCTCTTGGCGATGCCCGAGCCGAAGTCCACCAGGTCGGCCGTCTCGACCGCCGAGCGGAAGTACTGATCGTAGGGGATGTCGTACTGCATCTGCACCACCACGCTGCCGGCCACGAGGCCGAGCACGTCGGCGAGCGCGGTGAGCGCGGGGAGCACCAGGGTGCAGGCCACCAGCCGCGGCACCACGAGCTTCTTGATGGGGTCGGCCCCCAGCGCCGAGATGGCGTCGATCTGCTCGGTCACCTTCATCGAGCCCAGCTCGGCGGTGATGCCCGAGCCGATGCGCGCGCCCACGGTCAAGGCCGTGAGCACCGGCGCCAGCTCGCGGAAGAGCGTGAGCACCACCACCTTGCCCACCGTGTGCTGCACGCCGAACTTCGCCAGGAAGAAGGCGAACTGCAGCGCGATGACGAGGCCGGCGAAGACCGACACCAGCGCGGCGATGGACAGCGAGCGCGTGCCCAGCATCTCGACCTGGTAGGCGATCTGCCCGATGGAGGCGGGGCGCGTGAAGGTGCGCCGCACCGCGCGCACGAACATCACCATCATGGCGCCGAACCTGGCGAAGCTCTCCTGCAGCCGCTGGGTCCACGGGAGCATCGACGCCAGCTCCTCCTGGACCAGGTCCGTCAGCTCCGCCTTCGGCGGCTCGAAGCGCCCGCTGCGGCTGCTGCGGCTGCTCACGGCCCGCGCTCCTGGCGGAAGCCCGCCACCATGGCGTCGAAGAGGGCCTGGTGGGTCGCCTCGCGCCCGCCGGGGCTGACGTAGGTGAGATCGTGCACGCACCCGTTCTTCTTGAGCACCACGAGGTCGAGGTGGGTCGGCACGCCGTCGAGCTTGGCGCGGTAGACCGAGCGCAGGGCCTCCCGGCCGTCGAGCTCGAGGGGCCGCCGCGTGACGAGCTCGCGGTCGGTGAAGCCGAAGAGCAGGTGCGTGGTGAGCACGTCGAGGCCCGGGTCTTCGTGCCCTTCGCACACCGCGTTCATGGCCAGCACGTGCCCGGTGGCCCCGTTCATCCACGCGAGGTCGTTGTCGGCGAAGGCCACCCGCCGCCACTCGCCGGCCGGCGGCTCGACCACCCGGTAGGCGAGCGCCCCCTTGGTATAGAGGCCCTGGGCCAGGCCCCCACCGCAGGCCGAAGCCCCGAACATCACAGCGACTGCGACGGCGACCGGGCGCATGGAAGGGCCGGAGTAAACCCCAGCCACCCCGTTTGGCTGAAAAAATTGACTCTGCACAGCCGTTCAGGAAGCATACTGAACATTGATCCAGCCTCACCGAGGAGCGGCCATGGAAGAGATCACCGATCGGCAGAAGGAAATCCTGAGCTTCATCGTGCGCGCCACCGAGGAGTCGGGCTTCCCGCCGACCATCCGGGAGATCGGCGAGGCCATGGAGATCAGGTCGACCAACGGGGTGAACGATCACCTGAAGGCCCTCGAGCGCAAGGGCCTGCTCACCCGCGGCGAGCAGCAGAGCCGGTCGATGGTGCCCACCAAGCGGGCGCGGCTCATTCTCGGCATCGGGGCGCGCAAGCATGACCCGACGATGATCGACGTGCCCCTGCTCGGCCGCGTCGCCGCCGGCGCCCCCATCCTCGCGCAGCAGCACGTGGAGGACACGGTGCGCATCGACAGCTTCCTGCTCGGTGGCAACGGCAAGGAGGTCTTCGCGCTGCGCGTGAAGGGCAACTCGATGATCGACGACGGCATCCACGACGGTGACTTCATCTTCGTGAAGAAGGCGCCGAGCGCCACGCCGGGCGAGATCGTCGTCGCCCTCATCGAGGACGAGGCCACGGTGAAGCGCTACTTCCCCGAGGGTGACCGGGTGCGCTTCCAGCCGGCGAACAAGGACATGGAGCCGATCTACGTGAACAAGTCAGACTTCCGGCAGACGATGATCCTCGGGCGGGTCGTCGGCGTGTACCGCAAGATGATCTGACGCGGCGCCTCGCTCAGCGCAGCCGGCCAGCGAGGTTGAAGCTGATGACGCAGCCCTCGACGCCCATGCCGTTGGGCGAGCGCATCTTGAGGTCGGCCTCGACCTGGGCGCAGGCCGGGGGGGAGTCGATGAGCGAGAGCACGTTGCTGATGCTCATCGTCATCTCGCGGGTGGCGTCGATGAGCGTCCACGTCTCGGTCTGCTGGAGGTTGCACCCCGTCATGCCGATGGGCGACTTCGACGACTGCACGAAGGTCAGCTCGCGGCCGGCGACGGAGAACACCACGCCGCTGGCGCTGGGCGAGCACGTGGCGCTGTCGAGGCGATCGCACGTCTGCGCCACGGCCTGCTTCCCGTCGCTCGACACCTTGTAGATGATGAAGCTGTTGTCGGTGAGCTCCAGCGGCTTCACGCTCGCGCGGAAGTCGGGCGCGTCGCTGCAGGCGCCCACCTCGAGGGTGCTCGACTCGACCTGCCAGAAGTACGTCGCGTCGGCCACGGGCCCTGTGTACTCGGGGCAGCCGGCGAAGAGAGCGGCGAGGAGCAGGAGCGAAGTGCGCATCGGCCTGGCACCTTAGCCGAGGGCGGCGAGCTCCGCGCTGGCCGCTTCCCACCGCGCGTAGGCGGCCTCGAGCTCGGCGGCGGCCTCGCGGTGCGCGTCGAGCACAGGCCGCGACCGGCTGAAGTCGGCGGCGAAGGCGGGGTCGACGAGCTGGGCCTCCCTGCCCTTCTGGGCCTCCTCCAGCGCGGCGATGCGCGCCTCGAGGGTGGAGACCTCCTTCTTGAGCGGCCCGGCCTTCTGGCTGCGGGCCTGCCGGGCCTCGGCCTCGAGGCGCTTGCGGTCCTTCTCCGAGAGCCCCTTCGCCGCCGGCGCCGCGCCGGGCACGTCAGCCTTCTCGCGCGCCGCGGTCTCGGCCTCGAGGTGCACGAGGTACTCGGCGAGGTTGCCCGGGTACGGCACGACCTTGTGCTCGCGCACGTCCCACACGTGGGTGGCGAGGGCGTCGAGGAAGCTGCGGTTGTGGGACACGAACATGAGCGTGCCCTGGTAGCCCTCGAGGGCCTCGATGAGGGCCTCCGACGAGTCGAGGTCGAGGTGGTTGGTCGGCTCGTCCATCACCAGGAGGTTGGCCGGCTTGAGCAGCAGCTTGGCCAGGGCCACCCGCGCGCGCTCGCCGCCCGAGAGCACGCCGATCCTCTTGTCCACGTCGTCGCCCGAGAAGAGGAACGCGCCCAGCACGCTGCGCACGTACGACTGCGGCTTGTCGGGCACCAGCGCCATCATCTCCTGGAGGATGGTGCGCGACTTGTCGAGCGTGTCGGCGTGGTGCTGCGCGTAGTAGCCGAGCACCACGTTGTGCCCCAGCGTCACCGCGCCCGCGTCGGGCTCGAGCTCACCGGCCAGCATCTTGAGCAGCGTCGTCTTGCCCGCGCCGTTGAGCCCTACCACGGCGATGCGCTGCCCGCGCAGCACCTGGGCCTCGAGGCCATCGTAGACCACGAGCTCGCCCCAGGCCTTCTTGATGCCCGAGAACTTCGCCACCTCGCGGCCGCTCGCCGCCACCACGGGGAAGGTGAAGGACACCGTGGCCCGCGCCTGGTGCACCTCGACCGTCTCCATCTTCTCGAGCTGCTTCATCTTGCTCTGCGCCTGCGTGGCCTTGCTGGCCTTGGCGCGGAAGCGGTTGATGAACATCTCGAGCTGCGCCCGCTTGGCCGCCACCTTGTCGGCCTGGGCGAGCAGCCGCTCGTACTCCTCGCTGCGCTGGCGCCGGTAGTCCTCGTAGTCGCCCGACCAGGTGCGCACGCCCTCGGTCTCGAGGGAGATGACCTTGTCGATCTGCCGGTTCAAGAACTCGCGGTCGTGGCTGATGAGCACCATCGCCTTGCGCGAGCGCTTCAGGAAGGCGTCGAACCAGGCCAGCGTGGGCAGGTCGAGGTGGTTGGTGGGCTCGTCGAGCAGCAGCAGGTCGGGGTCCTGCAGGAGCAGCCCCGCCAGCGCCGCGCGCATGCGCCAGCCGCCGGAGAACGCCGTGGTGGGCTTGTCGAACTCGCTCAGCCGAAAGCCCAGGCCCAGCAAGATGCGCTCGGCCCGGTGCTGGCCGTAGTGCTCGTCGAAGTGCTCGCGCTCCTCGTGGAGCTCCGCGAGCGTCGCCGCCAACTCCATCTGCTCGTCGGGCTCGCTCGTCTCGGCGAGCTGCTGCTCGGTCACCTTGAGCCGCTCGTCGAGGGTGTCGCGGCCGGGCACCGTCGAGAGCACCGCCTGCACCAGCCCGCCCTCGGGCAGCGACTGGAGATCTTGCGGCAGGTACCCCACGCGCGACTTGCGCCGGAAGGTGAGCGTGCCGCCGTCGGGGTGCACCTGCCCCACGAGGACCTTGAGGAGCGTGGACTTGCCGGTGCCGTTGGCGCCGACGAGGCCGATGCGGTCGTGCGGGCCGATGGTGAAGGCGGCGTCGTCGAAGAGCACCTTCGACCCGTAGGACAGCGAGATTCCCTGCGCGATGACGAGGCTCACGACGGCCTCGGCGAATAGCACGCACGCGGCCCGGGTGTTCCGCGTAAAGTCGCCCCTCGCCCATGGCGCAGGAACCCTTCGAAGCCGTCAACGCTCAGGAGCTCATCGGCCAGGTGCTCGACGGGCGGTACAAGGTCGAGTCGGTGCTCGGCCAGGGCGGCATGGGCATGGTCTTCCTGGGCGTGCAGACCAGCGTGCAGCGCCCGGTGGCCCTCAAGACGCTGCACCCGCAGCTGGCCATGGCGCCCACCTTCTTCGAGCGCTTCCGCCGCGAGGCCGAGGTGGCCAGCCGGCTCCACCACCCGAACATCATCACCATCTTCGACTTCGGGAAGACGGCCGAGGGGCTCTGCTACTACGTGATGGAGTACCTGGCCGGCGAGTCGCTGCGTCAGCGCGTCAAGCGCGACGGGCCCTTCACCCTGCGCCAGGCCGCCGCGGTGCTCGAACAGTCGGCCGCGGGCGTCGCCCACGCGCACCACCAGCAGGTCATTCACCGCGATCTCAAGCCGCACAACATCATGCTCACCGAGGTCGACGGCAACGAGTACGTCAAGGTGCTCGACTTCGGCCTGGTGAAGGCCCTCGAACAGGAGGACGAGGAGCAGCTCACCTCGACCGGCCAGGTGCTCGGCACTCCGCAGTACATGCCGCCCGAGCAGGCCGGCGGCGAGGTGGTCGACCAGCGCAGCGATCTCTTCTCGCTCACCGGCGTCTTCTTCTACTGCCTCACCGGCCACTCGCCCTACGGGGCCAACTCGGTGCGCAAGGCGCTGACGCTCGCGCTCGGCGGCGAGGTGCCCCCCGTCGGCACCTACCGGCAGGGCGCGCCGGTGCCGAAGGCCGTCGACGAGTTCATCTGGAAGGGCCTGCGCCCCGAGAAGGAGGACCGCTTCCAGACGGCCGAAGACTTCGTCCAGGCGCTCCAGGCGGCGCTCGCGGGCACGCCCGACTCGCTCCTCGACGCTCAGCCGGCCTTCACCCCGCCCGCCGGGAGCGACAGCGGCGGCAGCTCGTCGTCGGCCTCGCGCAAGAGCTCCGGGAGCCGCTCGAAGGCCCCGTCGAAGGCCCTCTCGGCCGTCTCGCGGCCGCTGCCGAAGGCCAGCTCCCGGGTCGAGGTCGCGCCGGAGGAAGCGCCCAGCCAGGGCTCGCGCTCCCAGGCGTCTCAGGCCGCCGCGGGTCTGCCGCTCGGCGCCCTCGTGGGACTCGCCGCCGCCGTGGTGCTGGTGATCGGCGCCGCCGTGGCGTGGAAGGTGACCTCGAAGCCCGAGCTCGCCGCGCCGACCCCGACCGTGCTGCCCGCCCGCGTCGACGGACCCGCGGCCGACGCGCCCGCGGCGACGCTGAAGATCACCGTGCGCACGACGCCAGAGGGCGCCGAGGTGGTGGAGGGCGAGGCCGTCATCGGCACCACGCCGCTCACGCTCGACTGGCCGCGCGGCGCCACCCGCTCCTTCACCCTCAAGGCCGCCGGCTTCAAGGATCTGCACAAGACGCTGCGCCCTGAGGCCGACCAGGCGCTCGACTTCACCCTCGAGTCGTCGGACCCCAAACCGTCGGGCACGAAGAAGCCGCCGCCGAAAAAGCAAGACCCCGACATTGGGGCGTTCGACTAGGTCTGGCGCCGGGCCCCCGCAGAATTATCCCAGTTGGTTCAAGCCCTTACGAGCCGCCGAGAGAGCTCGGTTGCCTGTCGGTCGCGTCGGGTATGGTGCCCTTTCGCCGCTCCCGAAAGACCGCCATGAGCATCGCCTACGCCGCCCCCGCCTTCCGTGAAAAGCCGCCCGAGCCGCACTTCGGCGAGGGCTTGCCGCCAGCGAGCGCGTCGCTCCTCCAGGCCCGCATCAAGGATCTCCAGCTCCACCTCGGCGGCACGCGCCTCGAGAAGTTCATCCACCAGCTCTACGAGGAGCTCGAGGCCGCCGGCCTGTCGCTGCGCCCGCTGTGCTACCTCTCTGATCAGTGGGGCTGCCCGTCGGGCGTGCCGGTGATCGGCCTGCCCTTCTACCTGGCCGACCAGAACCTGCTGCAGATCGAAGACGCCCTGGGCGCCGGCGCCGAGACCGAGCGCGACATCATGATGTACCTGCGCCACGAGGCCGGGCACGCCTTCAACTACGCCTACAAGCTGTACGAGGCCGAGGAGTGGAAGCGCCTCTTCGGCGACTTCGGCAAGCCCTACCTCGACGCCTACAAGCCGCAGCCGTTCAGCCGCAAGTACGTGGCGCACCTCTCGGGCTGGTATGCGCAGAAGCACCCCGACGAAGACTTCGCCGAGACCTTCGCCGTCTTCATCACCCCCGGCTCGAACTGGGCCGAGCGCTACAAGGGCTGGGGCGCGCTCAAGAAGCTCGAGTACATGCAGGCCGTGGTGGCCCGCGTCGGCCGGGAGCCGGCGCCCGTCACGCTCGAAGATCGGGACATGGACGTCGGCGAGATGGAGGTGACGGTGCTCGATCACTACCGCCAGCGCGCCCTCGAGGAGAAGATCGACCACTCCATCGGCGAGCAGCTCGATCAGGACCTGCGCGCGCTCTTCGAGGACGAGGGCGTGGGCCACACCGGCGCCGACACGCTCCTGCGCGCCGAGCGGCAGGCCCTGGTGCACGCGGTGACGCAGTACTCGGGCGTCTCGCGCGCGGTGGTGAAGTCGGTGCTCGATCACCTGGTCGAGCGCGTCGCCGAGCTCAAGCTCACCGTGCACCGCGACAGCTCGCGCGAGTACTCGACGAGGCTCACCGCGCTGCTCACCACGCTGGCGATGAACTTCCTCTACACCGACAAGTTCTTCGACACCGAATAGCCGCGATGGATCTACAGTGACGGCGAATGGCAGCCGCCACTGTTCCTCCGCTGAAGATCTCGGTCCTCCACTACCAGCCCTCGACGGATCCGATGGATCCCGTCGTGCAGCACGTCATCGACGCGCTCACCGCGCTCGGCCACACGACGACGCCCATCGCGGTGCACGATCGCGTGTTCGACCTGCTGCGGGCCATCGAGAAGCAGAAGCCCGACCTGGTCTTCAACGTCTGCGAGACCTTCGCCGACGACTACCGGCTCGAGGTGAACGTCGCGGCCGTGCTGGAGATGGCGCGCGTGCGCTTCACCGGCTCGGGCACCGCCGGCCTGCTCCTGGCGCAAGACAAGATCCTCACCAAGCAGCTCCTCGAGTACCACGAGGTCAACACGCCCAACTTCCTCACCTTCGACGGCGAGGCCTTCGAGGCGTTCGGGCGCATGAACTTCCCGCTGATCGTGAAGCCCGCGCGCAGCGACGCCTCGCTCGGCATCGGCAAGCACTCGGTGGTCAGCGACTGGGACGAGCTGACCCGGCAGGTGCGGGAGATCCGCAAGGTGCTCAACGACGAGGCCCTCGCGGAGGAGTTCATCGACGGCCGCGAGGTGTACGTCGGCGTCATCGGCCCCACCACGCGGCCGGAGATCCTGCCCATCGTGGAGCTCAACTGGGGCGCCTGGAACCCGGCCATGCCCAAGGTGAGCGACCGCGAGGTGAAGTTCGGCGACCTCGGAGAAGACCACCCGTACCTCTTCATTCCCACCGACGTGTCACAGGAGCTGCTGGCGCGCATCGAGCGCAGCGCCCTGCTCGCCTACCGGGCCCTCAAGATCCGCGACTACGCGCGCGTGGACTTCCGCATCTCGTCGAAGACCGGCGAGCCCTTCGTGCTCGAGGTCAACCCCAACCCCTACCTCGAGAAGGACAGCGAGCTGGCCATGGCCGCCGAGCACCGCGGGCTCTCGTACCAGCAGCTCATCGAGAAGATCATCGACTCGGCGGCCACCCGCTACGGGCTCAAGGTCAAGGCCGAGCGCGCCGGCACGGGCGACACCCCCGACCCAGACGCCCCCCGGGAGCCCCGGGAGCAGCGGGCGGCCCCCTGAAGCACCCTGTAGCAGGCGCCCTTTTCGGCGATTTGCTTGATCCCGAGCCGAACCGGCTCTCACAATCAGGCCGAGCGATACACTCGAGCAAGGAGCTCACATGACGAGCCGGATGATGCGGGTCGTGGCCCTGGGCGTGGCCACCATGATGTTCAGCACGGGCTGCATGCTGTCGCGCGTGGTCGATCGCGCGTTCCTCGGCATCACCGTGCAGCGTCCCACCTATGCCGACCGGAAGACGACCGGCATCTTTCTGCTGCCCCTCACCTTCGTGGTCGACGTCGCCACCTTCCCCATCCAGGCGCTCCTGGTGGTGATCCTCGGCGACAACTTCCCCTTCACCGACCCGCCCAACGCGCTCGAGCAGATGTACGCCCTCGAGCAGAACCCGCGCTTCCAGCAGCTCGGCGAGCCCGAGCGCGCCGTGGCCCTCGCGGAGCTCAAGCAGCTCCACCAGGACGGCAAGCTGACCGCCAACACCGCCCTCGCCCTCGGCGAAGACGGCCACTGGACGGTGGTCGAGCTGACCGCCGAGGCGCGCCAGCAGCTGATCGCCCGCGCGCAGCAGCCCGCGGCGGCCGCGCAGCTCGTCTGCGCTCGCTGAGCGGCCCGCCTCACAGGTGCGCGTCGAGGAAGGCGAAGGTGTCCTTCCAGCAGCGACGCGCCTGAGGCGTGACGACGAAGGCGTGGAAGGCATGAGGCCCGCGGGCGTACTCGCGGGCCTCGCTTCGTTTCGAGCCGTTGGCCTGCAGCGCCGCGAGCATGCGCCGGGTGTCGGCCACCAGCAGGTCCCACGTGCCGCACGGCAAGAAGAACGGCGGCAGCGGCCGGTCGAGCCGCACCCTGCCCTCCTCGAGCGCTACGAGCGGGTTCGCCAGGTCGAGCGTGCGGGGGTCAGCGAGCCGCACGCCGTGGAGGTAGGCCGCGGTGACCTCCTCGATGCGATCCCGCAGGAAGGCGCCGTGCCGGCCGTAGCGCTCCGGGCGGCTCACCTCGAAGAGCCCGCACGCCGCCACTACCGCGCGCGGTGAGACGCCGGTGTCGAAGGCGTCGCGCGCGTAGCCCTCGTCGCGCCGGCTCGACGTCATCAGCGCCAGCACCGACGAGAGGTTCGCGCCGGCCGATTCCCCGGCCACCACCACCCGCGAGAGATCCGCGCCCAGCCGCTCGGCGTTCGCCACCAGCCACTGCCAGGCCGAGCTGATGTCCTCCACCGCCGCGGGGAAGCGGTGCCGGGGCGCGAGGTGGTAGTCGACGTTCACCACCAGGTACCCGCGCCGCGCGTAGGCGAGGCCGAAGACCCAGTGGGTGTCCTTGGACATGAAGCGGAAGCCGCCGCCGTGCAGGTAGAAGACGACGGGCATGGGGCCGCTCGCGCCGCGGGGCCGGTAGACGTCGAGCCGATGCGCGGGCTGGCCGGTGCGCCGGTAGGGCACGTGGCGCTCGACCTCCACCGAGTACAGCCGGGGGGACGCCAGCGGCGAGAGGCCGAAGCCCGTCGCCGCGCCGAGGAAGAAGCCGTCGGTCACCGCGGCCCCCAGGCGCCGGCGCACGCGCGCCGAGAGCGGGAGCCGCGTGGGCTCGATGTGCAGGCTCACGCGCGCGTCACCGGCCCAGCGCCTTGCCCACCGCGTCGAGCACGTCCTTCTCGGTGGGGAAGTGCCCCAGCCGCTTGGCCGCGACCACCGCCCCGTCCACCGCGACCTCGAAGATGCCGCCCGAGCCGGGCAGCAGCTCGGCGTCGACGTCCAGATCGTCCTTCAGCGCGACCGCCACCCGGGCGGCCCTGGCTTTGTAGCCTCAGGCTGTGCAGTAGGTGATGGTGACCTTCGACATGGAGCGCTCCTCACGAGGTGTGCAGCAGGTCGTAGCCGAGCTTGCCCACCAGCGCCAAGACCACCAGCAACACCACCCGTCGCACCAGCGCGTCACCCCGCTTGACGGCCAGGTGCGCCCCGAGCGTGCTGCCGACGATCTGGCCGAGCGCCATGGGCAGCGCCACCTTCCACACCACCAGCCCCTTCGCCGCCATCAGCGCCATCGCCGCGAGGTTCGAGGCGAAGTTCACCACCTTGGCGTTGGCCGAGGCCTCCTGCAGGGTGAGCCGCAGCACCACCACGAAGCCGACGATGAGGAAGGTGCCCGTGCCCGGCCCGAAGAATCCGTCGTAGGCGCCGATGGCCAGCGCCAGGCCCGCGGCCTTGAGCCCCGCGCGGGCGTCGGGGGCCCGCCCGTCGGGGCTCGGCGCTTTCACGAAGGCGACGGTGACGCCGGCCACCACGAGGAGCCCCAGCACGAGGGGGCGCAGCACCGCCGGGTCGAGCGCCGTGAGCAGCGCCGCGCCCGCCAGGGAGCCGAGGAGCCCGAGGGGGAAGAGCACCCGCGCGCGGCGCCCGTCGACGAGGCGCGCCCGCCAGAAGCGCAGGAGCGAGGCGCCGCTGCCGAAGACCGCCGCGCCCTTGTTGGTGCCGATGACCAGCGTCGTCGGCAGGTCCGTCGCGAGCAGCGCGGGGATGGTGAGGAGCCCGCCGCCGCCCGCGATGGCGTCGACCAGGCCCGCGACGGTCGCCACGCCCGAGAGGAGCGCGATGGTCGTCCACGAGGGGTCCACGCGTCGCTCCTGCCGAAGTCCCGGGTCAGTACGTCAGCACGAGCGCGCCACCCTCGACGGCGCTCGAGCGCGGCGCGCCGTCGAGGTCCACCACCACGCGCGTGCCGCGGCCCTGCTTGCCGACGCGCACGCCCGTGACGTGCGGGGCCTCGCGCTCCAGCGCGTGACTCTGCTTCGGCGCGACGCCCTCGAGGTCGAAGACGGCCCGCGGAGGGCCGGCCAGCACGAAGGCCCGCGCCAGGCGCGCACCCGGGGCCAGCGTCGGCGACAGCCGCACCGTCTGGCCCTCAGTGGACCAGGCCAGCCGCGACGCGGCGCCCGAGGGGAGCCCGAAGCTGCCCTTCGTCGGGCTCGCGGCCGGCGCGGG
>CAYUZK010000047.1:0-14106 GCA_964449625.1 uncultured Archangium sp. | reverse complement strand
GCGCGACGGCACCGAGGGCGGGCACGGCGTCGGGCTTCGGGTCCGCAGGCCGCGCCCCTGAGGCTGCTGCGCCCTCGGGGGAACCAGCAGCCGCGCGCGGCAAGGCGATGGCGTCAGCACCAGGGAGCGCGGCGGCGAGCTCCGAGCCACCGGCGGCCTGCCGCTCGCGCTGGTGAGCTTCGTCGGCCTGCGGAGCTGGCGCGGCAGCCGCCGCCGGACTCGAAAGCGGGAGCGTCGTGCGCCCACCCACGGCCTCGGCCCCGAGCGCCGCCGCGGTCAGATCGAGCTCCGGCAGCTCCAGCGCCGACGGCGCGACGGCAACGAGCGGCACGAGGTCGGCGTCGTCACTCTCCAGCTCGGCGCTCGAGAGGAACAGCCACGCCCCCACGCCGGCGGCCGCCAGCCCGAGCGCGCCCGCGACCGAGCCCGCGATCACCCACCGCCGCCGCTGCAGCGCCCGCCGGGGCATCGTCAGGGGGCGGCCCGTGTCGAGGTTCTCCACGAGGTAGTCCACGAGCTCCTTCGCCCGCGGGTGGAGGAAGTCGGTGAAGCGCACCCCACACCCGGGGAAGCGGCCCGGGAGCTGACTCTCGGCGACGCGCCCCCAGGCGACCTCGCCCTGGGCAAAGGCGAGCGCCCGGCCGCCGGCCTCGAGGCTCAACGCCACGCGGCTCCCCGGCGGCAGCGGCGTCGGCATGCGCACGAAGAGGCCGCGCTTCGACACGTTGGCCGTCAAGGTGCGGATGACGCGCGGCGACCCGTCGAGCGTCACGACGCGAATGGGATGCTTGAAGCGGACCCGCTGGGAGCGCTGCGTCTGTTCGATCAGCACCCAGGGAGTGTCTGCTACAGCTCGACACAGGCAAGTTTCCGGCGACTGGGGCAGCATGACGCCGTGCGTGAGCTGCATGTGCGCCGGGAGGCGCTCCCCCCTCTCCACTTCGCCGCGCTCAAGGGCGCGCTCCTCGCGTCTCCGCTCGTCGGCCGCAGCACCCTCGCCGGCCCCTTCCAGGCGAGCCGCGGCTTCGCCGTCATCTTCCGCGACGCCGGGCGCCGCCAGCTCCTCGAGCGCTTCCCGGACCTCGGCGCGTACCTCGACGCCGTGCTGGGCGAGCCTGCCGTGCGCGCCCTCACGCCCTGGTGGCGCCGCACGCTCCGCCGGGTGCCCAACGCCTGGTACCTGAACGTCCTGTGCGTGTCGGAGGGCGGCACCGTCGGCCGCCACGTCGACGCCACCTTGCGCAAGCCGGCGCAGGAGCCGCAGGCGCTCCCCGAGCTGGTGAGCGTGCTCTACCTCGCGGTGCCACAGGCGCAGGGCGGCGAGCTCGCGCTCCTCGCCGGAGACACCCTGCTTCACGAGGTGCCGCCGAGCGAGAACACCCTCGTGCACTTCCGCGGCGACCTGGCCCACGAGGTGCGCGCCTTCTCGGGCGCGCCCGACGCCCTGCGCGCCAGCCTCGTCATCGAGCAGTACCACTTCTCGCCCGAGGCTCTGGCCCGGCTGCCGGACTTCAAGCTCGACTCGCGCGCCGGCTTCGAGGCCTACCTCGCCCACCACTCCACTCGCGCGGGCCCCACGTTCGAGCTCGAGGAGTAGCGCGTCAGGCCGACCCCACCCGGCTCGCCAGGCGCGCGCGGTACTCCTCGAGGGGGAAGAGATCGACCTCCGCGCCGCCCCGCTTCCGTCCGTCGGGGAGGAAGTCGAAGGGGTCGTCGATGTCCTTGATCAGCCGCAGCATGTAGATGTTCACCAGCGACACGAAGGGCACGAGGATGAACTCGGCCACCGGGTTCTTGAACTTCGCCACCAGCAACAGCCCGAGGATCATCGTCAGCAGCACCTCGAGGAGCGCGTAGGCCGGCGGCAGGAAGCCGGTGCGGCTGATGACGTCGATGCGCGAGACGGCGCGCCGCAGCATGAGGAGCTGGGGCACGGCCCGCGAGGCGTAGGGCCCTGCCCCGCCCGCCTCGAGCTGCTGAATGACGCCGTTCATCGCGCTCAGCGCCTCGAACACCTGCGCCGTCGTGCGCTTCTTCACCAACCACTCGCGCACAGCGTCGGTCAGCGTCAGCACGTGCCGCTGCAGCGCGCGCACCTCGAGGCCGGGGCGGTTGGTGGTGGCCAGCACGAAGAGCTCCTCGATGGTCTCGAGCGTCGTGGCCACGTCACCGGGGAGCTTCTCGCTCTCCTTGTAGTCCGCCATGGTGCCGGCCAGCAGGAAGCCCGTGAGGAAGACGGCCGCCGTCAACACCACGCCGACGTCGCCGAACTCCACCACGCCCTCGAACCCCAGGCCGAACTGCACGCCCGCCTTGAGGGCCGTGACCGCGGCGACGAAGGGCAGCGTCGTCAGCATCAACTTCCACTTGTTCAAGCATTCCTCCTCGAAAGGCCCGGGCACCCTACCGCACTCGGCGCTATCGTCCCGCCAATGCGATTCAAGGGTACCGAGAGCTACCTGACGAACGAGAGCCTCCGCTCGGCCGTCGACTGCGCGCTGGCCCTCGAGCGGCCGCTGCTGGTGAAGGGCGAGCCAGGCACCGGCAAGACGCTCCTCGCGGAGGCCATCAGCGAGGCCCTCGGCCTCGAGCTGCTCACCTGGCACGTCAAGAGCACGACGCGCGCGCAAGACGGGCTCTACGTGTACGACGCCGTGCAGCGGCTCCACGACTCGCGCTTCAACGATCACGACGTCCGCGACGTGGGCAAGTACATCAAGCTGGGGCCGCTCGGAGAGGCCTTCTCCGCGCCCGCGCGGCGCGTGCTCCTCATCGACGAGATCGACAAGGCCGACATCGAGTTCCCCAACGATCTGCTCCACGAGCTCGACCGCATGCGCTTCCGGGTGATCGAGACCGACAAGGAGATCGTCGCGCAGCAGCGCCCCGTCGTCATCATCACCTCCAACAACGAGAAGGACCTGCCCGACGCCTTCCTCCGGCGCTGCGTGTTCCACTTCATCGAGTTCCCCGATCAGGACCTCATGCGCCGCATCATCGCGGTGCACCACCCTGGCCTCGCCGACAAGCTGGCCGAGCAGGCGCTGCAGATCTTCTATGAGCTCCGGGCGCTGACCCGCCTGCGCAAGCGCCCCACCACCAGCGAGCTGGTCGACTGGATCGCCGCGCTCAAGGCCACCGGCGTCGCCACCGTGAAGCTCGACGAGCACCTGCCCTTCCTCGGCGCGCTCCTCAAGCGGGAGCAGGACCTGCTCGCCTTCTCCGAGACCTTCGGGGGCGGCAGGCCCAGGAAGGCGTGATGTTCCTGGCCTTCCTCTACGAGCTGCGCGCGCGGAAGGTGCCGGTGGGCACGCAGGAAGCGGTGGCGCTCGCCGGCGCGCTGGCCCGCGGCCTGCACGACAGCTCGCTCGAGGGCTTCTACCACGTGGCCCGCGCGCTCCTCGTGCACGACGAGAAGCACCTCGACGCCTTCGACCAGGCCTTCGCGAAGGTCTTCGAGGGCGTGGAGTCGTCGGCCCTCGACCTCCACCAGCAGCTCCTCGAGTGGGTGAAGGACGCCGCCGAGCGCCTGCCCGAGCTCTCGCCCGAGGAGCGCGCGCTGCTCGAGCAGTTCGACCGCGCCGAGCTCGAGCGGCTCTTCGAGGAGCGCCTGCGCGAGCAGAAGGAGCGCCACGACCGCGGCAACAAGTGGATCGGCACGGCCGGCACCTCCCCCTTCGGCAACTCCGGCCGCGCGGCGCGGGCCGGCATCCGCGTCGGGGGCGGCGGCGGCATGCGCAGCGCCGTGGCCGTCGCCGGGCAGCGCAACTTCAAGGCCTACCGCGACGATCTCGTGCTCGACGTGCGGCAGCTCGGCGTGGCCCTGCGCAAGCTGCGCGCCTTCTCTCGTGAGGGCCAGCCCGACGAGCTCGACCTCGACGGCACCATCGACAAGACGGCGAAGAACCTGGGCGAGCTCGAGGTGGTGACGCGCCCGCCGCGCAAGTCGAACACCCGCGTGATCCTGATGATGGACGTCGGCGGCTCCATGGACCCCTACGCCCACCTCGTCTCGCGCCTCTTCACCGCGGCCAAGAAGGCCACGCACTTCCGCGAGCTGCGCACCTACTACTTCCACAACTGCATCTACGGCCGGGTCTACAAGAACGCGCGCTTCAGCGAGCCGGTGAAGCTCTCGGAACTCTTCGCGGAGACCGACCGCCGCTACAAGCTGATCATCGTGGGCGACGCGCTCATGGCCCCCTGGGAGCTGATGAGCGTCTCGGGCTGGCAGGAGGACGAGGGCGTCGAGGGCGTGATGTGGATGATGCGCCTGCGCGACCACTACCCCAACGCCGCCTGGCTCAACCCCGAGCCCCCTTCGGCGTGGTGGCAGAGCACCATCGACGTGCTTCGGCGTATCTTCCCGATGTACCCCCTGACGCTCGAAGGCCTGGGAGACGCCGTGCACCAGCTCACGAAGGTCCGCGTGGCATGAAGAACGTGGCCGACCTCCTCGAGTGGCTCCCCACCATCCCCATCTTCGGGGGGCTGGAGGTGCCGACGCTCGAGCGCATCATCGGGCTGCTGGGCGAGCACCACTTCAAGCCTGACGAGGAGATCTGCCGCCAGGGTGACTCGGGCCGCGCGATGTTCCTGGTGCGCGAGGGCCAGGTGCTGGTGTGCCGCGACGGCACCGACGGGCACCGCGTGAAGATGGTGCGCATGGGCCCCGGCGAGTTCTTCGGCGAGATGACGCTGATCGACATCCAGAAGCGGTCGGCGTCGGTGCTGGCCGCGCAGCCCTCGACGCTCTACTCGCTGGGCAACCGCGACCTCTACGAGCTCTATCAGCACGACGTGGCCGGCTACGTGATGGTGCTGCAGAACATCTGCCGCGAGCTCTCACGCCGGCTGCGCGTCACCAACGCGCGCCTGCAGGAGCTCGCCGCGGACCAGGACGACGACGATCGCACCCTGATCCGCCCGGCGGTCACTCGGAAGGAACGCTGACCCGCACCCGCACCTCGGGCTTCACCTTGAGGGAGCCGAGCATCGCGGAGTAGGGCGTGATGCCGAAGTCGCGCTGGTCGAGCGTCACCTCGACGACGCGCCGCCCCGCCACGTCGGCCCGCCGCCCGCGGACCTCCTTCGACTGCCCGTGCAGCGACAGGCGCCCCACCACCTCGGCCTCGCTGACCTGCGTGGACTCGAAGCGGATGAGGGGGTGCTTCGAGGCGTGGAGCACCTCTCGCGTCGCGTTCCGCTCGATCTCCCCGTAGACGAGGCGCGGGAGCCCCCCGGGGTTCTCGGCGCCGTCCTTCATCGGGCTCACCACCCTGAGCGAGGCAGCGTCGAACTCCCCGGTGACGCGGCCCGGCTCCACGTCGAGCGAGAAGCTGCCGACGGCGAGCTTGAGATCGTGGGCCATCGCCGAGAGCAGGCCCTCCTTGAAGGTGAAGACGAGCACCTCGGCGGTCTGGGCGTCGTAGCGCGGCATGGGCGCTCTCTGGCATAGAGGCTGCGAAACCGGGAGCCCCAACGTGATCAAGAAGCTCGGCCTCGCCCTCGTCGGCCTCATCGTGCTGCTCCTCGCCGTGGGCCTCGTGCTGCCGCGCCGGTGGCACGTGGAGCGCAGCGTGCTCATCGCCGCGCCGTCAGCCCGCATCCACCCGTACCTGAACGACCTGCGCCGCTGGCAGGAGTGGGCCGTGTGGACGAAGGAGTTGGACCCCGTGGTCCGCAACACCTACGAGGGCCCGCTCGACGGCGTAGGCGCGAAGTGGTCATGGCTGGGGCCGAAGATGGGCCGCGGTCAGATGGAGATCGTCGCCAGCGACCCCGCCACCGGCCTCACCATCGACGAGGCCATCGAATCGGACGAGGTGAACGCGCGCACCGAGTTCACCTTCACCGCCGAAGGCGACGGCACGCGCGTCACCTGGGTCGACGAGGGCACCCTGCCCCCGGTGATGGGCGGCTACTTCCGCGGCATGGTGGAGCGCATGCTCGGCGAGCACTTCGAGCAGGGGCTGGGCCAACTGAAGGCGCTCGTCGAGGCGCTGCCGGCTCCGCCGACGCCGGTCGCCGTGCCCACGACGCCCGTGGCCGCCGCGGCGCCGGACGATGCCGGCACGCCGGGGCCCGACGCCATCGGCGCGGACACGCCGGCACCGGTTGACGAGGGCCAGCCCGCCGACGCGGGCTGAGCCTGGGATGCGAGCCGAACGCTCGCGAGCACCGAACGACCGACGCGAAGCAGACATCCGCCTCGAGCCGAGCGACCGACGCGGGCCGCGTGATGGACGCACGCTGAGCGACCACCGCGACCCGACCGATCGACCTGCGCCGGGCGCAGCTCCACGGCAGCCTCGACACCGCCGGCGCCGCCCTGCCGCGCCTCACTCGCGCAAGAAACGCTCGAGCACGGCCTGCACCGCCGGGGCGCGCAGCATCGCCGAGTGCTCCTCGGTCGTGCGCACCACGACGCCACCCAGCGGCCGGGGCGCGACGACGCTCTCGACCGCCACCACGCCGTCGCCGTCACCGCGCACCGGCGCCGCGAAGTCGAAGCCACCCTCGGCGGTGACGCGCCAGCCGGTGACGACCGGGCGCCCCGTACCCACGATGGTCATCACCCGGTACGGCGGCGGCGGGCCGGGCTCGTCAGCGAGGCTCGCCCACAGCGCGGCGTGCGCCTCGAAGCGGGCCTCGAGCTGCGCGCGGTAGGCCGGGCTCGCGCGGACCTCGGGCGCGGCGAAGAGGCCCCAGCCGCGCTCCACCCAGGTGTCGGCCTCGTAGGCGCGCACGTCCACCGGGGCCCTCTGTGCATCCACGAAGAAGCCAGGGCGCGGCGCGAGCAGCTGCCACGACGCGGGGAACGTGAGGAGCGCCTCGGCGTCCATCAGGCGGCGGTTCGCCCCGCTCACCGTGCCCAGGTGGAGGTCGTCCCAGATGCCGGCGCCGCCGCGGAAGGGCGTGCCCGCGAACACCACGTGCGTCACGCGCTCGCGGACGAGCTCCGGGCCACGGCGCAGGCACTGCAGCGTGACGAGACCACCCATGGAGTGGGCCACCACGCGCACCCGCCTGCCCGGCCCGAGGCCCTCGATGAAGCGGCACAGCGCCTGCCCGCTCTCTCGCACGTCCTGCCGCCAGTCGTAGGCGAAGAGCACCAGGCCCGGCAGCGCGTCCTTCGCCCAGTCGATGAAGCCGAGGTACGCGTCCTCCTCCACGAGGAGCGGGATGGCCGTCAGCTTCGTCAGCGGGCCCGTCGCCACCAGGGCCCCGTAGCGCGGCGCCTCGCGCTGGCCCTCGAAGGGCAGCGCCAGGGAGCGCTCGCCCGCCCGCAGCGCCTGCCCCGCCGTGAGCCAGGCCACCTCGCCGCCGTCGACGGTCGACAGCACGCCACCGCGGTAGCCGTGCACCAGCACCGTCACGTCGTCGCCGGTCACCGGGCGCAGCACCGGCAGCGGCGCGACGCAGGCCGAGATCATGAGCCCCCAGCTGAGCCACGCGAGCCGTCGCATCAGTTGAGGAGCGTCGGCTTCCCCGGCCGGTGCGAGATGCCCAGGTGCACCCGCAGGTACTTCTCGATGACGACGAGCAGCCCGTCGAAGGCGTCGCGCAGCGCCCACGCCTGAGCGTCGACCTCCTCCAGCCCTTCGGCGCGCGCCAGGCCCGCGGCCAACGCCCGCTGCACCCCGGGGCAGTCGGCCCGCGCGGCGATGATCGCCCGCGCCCCGTCGGCATAGGCCTCGTAGCACTTCACCACCTCGCCCTCGTTGTAGGCCGGCGCCCCCTCGTGGATGGCCTCGCCCAGGGCCTCCACCGTCGCCTGCAGGCCCTCGAGGCTCGAGCCCTCGAGCAGCGAGAGGGGGTGCTCCGGCACCTCGCGCCGCGGCGGCCGGGGGCCATCGGAGACGAGCGACGAGAGCGGGAGCTCCTGGTGCTGGCGCAGCATCGGCTCCACGTAGCGCCAGGGCACGGCGAGCGGCGAGACGCCCTCGTCCGTCTCGGCCACCGTCACCACGCCGAGCGTGCGCCCGTCGGCGCCGAGCAGCGGGCCCCCCGAGGCGTCGGCCGGCACGTCGCGGCTGAGGGTGTACACCGTCAGCCCCGGGCCCACCGGCTGCACCGACTCGAGCTGCGCGTCGACCCAGCGGGCGCGCCCCTCGCTGGGCACCATGCCGAAGACGTGCACCGGCTGCGCGTCGTCCACCAGCCGCTCTCCCACGCCGGTCACCGGCCGCGCGTCGAGCAGCCCCACGTCAAGCACCGCGAGATCGCGCCGGGTGTCGATGGCGCACACCGACTTCACCGGCAGGGCCCGCCCGTCGGACAGGTGCGCGGTGATCTCCAGCTCGTCGGCCACCACGTGGAAGCAGGTCACGATGCGGCCGTTCGGCGCCACGAAGCCGAGGCCGTAGGACTGCTGGAACTCCAGCAACACGATGGACGCGGCGGCCTCGAGCGGCGTCATGACCTCTCGTTCATAGCCAAGGCGCACGCTACAAGCACCCCATGGCTTCGACTCCCCGCGCCTGGACCCGCGTCGGCGTGCGCGCCGAGCGCGACTACCGCATCTTCGTCACCCGCACCCTCGACGTCACCGATCCGCGCAACGGGTCTCCGTGGGTCCGCACCGTCATCGAGGCCCCCGACTGGGTCAACGTCGTGGCCGTCACCGCGGCCGACGAGGTGGTGCTGGTGCGCCAGTTCCGCTTCGGCACCTGGAGCAACACCCTCGAGATTCCCGGCGGCATGGTGGACCCCGGCGAAGACGCCGCCGGCGCCGCGGCCCGCGAGCTCGAGGAGGAGACCGGCTACCGCCCCGCCCGCCTCACGCCGCTGGGCACCTGCCACCCCAACCCGGCGATCTTCTCCAACGCCCTGCACACCTTCCTCGCGGAGGGCTGCGTGAAGGTGCACGACGGCAAGCAGGACGGCAGCGAAGACATCGAGGTGGTGCTGGCGCCGCGGCGCGAGCTGCCGCAGCTCGTCCGCCGGGGGGAGATCACCCACGCGCTGGTGCTGGCCGCGCTCCACTACGAGTCGCTCAGGGCGCCTTCCACAGCTTGACCAGCGCGCCGTCGGCCACGGCGACCCAGGCCCCGTCGGGCGAGAGCGCCACCGAGGGCGCGTTGGCGATGGGCCAGGTCGCGAGCACCACCTTCGAGACTACGGCCCACAGCCGCACCGCGCCGTCCGTCGAGGCCGCCAGCACACGCCCGCCATCTCGAGAGAGGGCCACGGCCGTCAGCCGCACCCGGGGCCCGGGCTCCTCGCTCTGGGCCGGCGGAGGCGCGAGGGTCGACAGCGGCTTGCCGGCGGGGCTCCAGACCTTCACCTCGCCGCCCACGGGGGACCAGCTGACGATCACCTTCCCGTCCTGGCTCTGGGCCGCGCGCGCCTTCTCTTCCTTGGCCGAGAGCGTCTTGCGCAGCTTGGCCGTCGCCGCGTCGAAGGTGGCCAGGGTGCCGGCGCCGTTGGCGACGAGCAGCGTCTTGCCGTCGGCGGCGTAGCCCGCGCTCCGGCCACGGAAGGCCACCTTCTTGTCCGGGTCGGCGAGGCGGTAGACGTAGCCGGTGTCGGAGGCCCCGGCCACGGCGAGGGAGGCGCCGTCGGGGCTGAAGGCCACCTCCGACACCACGTCGGGGTGCGCGACGATCTGCGTCACCGCGGCCTTCGCGAGATCGACGAGGAAGACCTGCAGCTCCACGCTCCCGACGGCGAGCTGCGTGCCGTCGGCGCTGAAGGCGACGGCGCTGGGCTGGCCGGGGAGCTCGAGCGAGGCCAGCTTCTCACCGGTGCGCGCGTCCCACAGGCGGAGCTGCCGGTCGCGCCCGAGGCTCACCAGGCGCGCGCCATCAGGGCTGAAGGCCACGAGCTGTACGCCATCGGTGTGACCGCGCAGCACGAAGGGGCGGCCCGGCACCAGCGGCTCCTCCACGAGTGCGGGCGGGGCCGCGGCGAGCGACAGGAGCACCAGACCCAGCATCATCGCGCCCGCCCGCGCTTCTGCTTCAGCTTCGCCTCGCCGGCGGTGCGCCGCGACCACACCCCGGAGCGGCCGCCGCTCTTGTGCTCGAGCTGCACCGCGTCAATCACCATCCCTCGATCCGTCGACTTGAGCATGTCGTACACCGTGAGCGCCGCGGCGGTGACCGCCGCGAGGGCCTCCATCTCGACGCCGGTGCGGTCGACGGTCTTCACGGTCGCGCGGATCTCGACCCCCACTACGAGCGGCGTCACCTCGACCTCCACCCCGGCCAGGGCGATGGGGTGGCACAAGGGCACGAGATCAGGGGTGCGCTTGGCGGCCATGATGCCAGCCAGCCGGGCCGCCGCGAGCACGTCGCCCTTGGGCACCTGCTGGTCGCGGATCAATCGAAGGGCCTCGGCGCTCATGCGCACCCGCCCCGTGGCCACGGCGACGCGCGCCGTCTTCTGCTTGTCACCGACGTCCACCATTCTCATGGGGACCGAAGGTACCCCGGCGTCACCACTCGTCGAGGATGAACTTGCGCGGGTTCTGCGCGATGCCGTTGACGCGCACCTCGTAGTGGAGGTGCGGGCCCGTCGAGCGGCCGGTGTTGCCCATGGCCGCGATGACGTCGCCGCGCTTCACGCGCTCGCCGGCCTTCACGTTGAGGCTGGCGAGGTGCCCGTAGCGGGTCTTGATGCCGTAGCCGTGATCGATCACCACCACGTTGCCGTAGCCGCCCTCGAGCCCGGAGAACACCACCGTGCCGTCGGAGGGCGCGACGATCTCCTTGCCGTGCGGGCCGGCGATGTCGAGGCCGGAGTGCATCACGCGCTCGGAGGTGTACGGATCGAGGCGCGAGCCGAAGTCCGACGTCACCCAGCCGCGGGTGGGCCAGACCGAGGGCACCGCCGCGAGCAGCGACTTCTGGTCCTGGAAGTAGGCCTGCAGCTCCTGGAGGCTCTGCTCCTGGCGGGTGGCCTCGGCCGAGAGCTTCTCGAGCCGCTGCGCCACGGCCTGCGGCGAGTCAGTGCCGCGCCCGCGCACGAACTGGTTGTCGGACGAGGGCACGAGCGGCTGCTGCTCCACCGGGCCCATGGCGAGGTTGCGCTGCGGGTCGGACAGGAGCGTGATGGCCCGGAGCTTCTGGTCGAAGCGCTCCACGCGATCGAGCGTCTGGCCCATGTGCTGGAGCTGCTCGCGGATCACCGCCAGCTCGCCCTTGAGCTTCAGGTTCTCGTCGCGCAGCGCCGGGTTCTCCTGCGCCAGCCCCACCACGCTCACGTAGTGACCGGCCATCGCCAGGCCCACCACGACCAGCGCCAGCAGCGCCGCCAACCCCTGGTACAGCCAGACCTTGCGGAAGTGGTACCGCTTGACCTCTGCGTGACGCTCGGGAACGACGATGAGGGTGAAGGTCTCGTTCGAAGACAACTCGCGCCCCTTTGGGTTCAATCTCCGGAAACTGCTCCGGAAAAGTTGGCGGAACCTCGTCGATCAGGAGGCCCCTGCCAACCATTTTCTTGCTTTTCTTGGGGTCTAGCCTTCGGCGATGGTGACGACGACGACGGTGATGTTGTCGTCGCCTCCGCGCTCGTTCGCCAGGTCCACCAGCCGCTTCGGGGCGTCCTTGAGCTCCGAGGTGCTGACGATCTCGCGGATCTCCCGGTCTTCGATCATGTTCGCCAGGCCGTCGGAGCAGAGGATGAAGACGTCGCCGGGCTGGGTGACCAGGCCCATCACGTCGACCTGCACCTCTTCTTCGAAGCCCACCGAGCGGGTGATGATGTTCTTGTACCGGGAGTTCTTCGCCTCCTCGGGCGTGATCATCCCCGCCTTGATCTGCTCGTTGACCAGCGAGTGGTCCTCGCTGACCTGCTGGATCATGTCGCCGCGCACGAGGTAGGCCCGGCTGTCACCGACGTGCGCGAAGAGCGCGTTCGCGCCCTTGATGCACAGGGTGATGACGGTGGTGCCCATGCCCTGCAGCCGCGGGTCGTCCTGGGCGGCCTTGAAGATCTCCGCGCAGGCCTTCTCGACGGCGCCGCGGAGGAACTCCGGCAGCGGCGAGTCTTGCAGCGGCGTGTCGGAGGCGAAGGGGTTGTCTGACGCCTTCTTCGCAGCCCGGAGCTGCTGGTCGATGGTCTCGACGGCGATGCGCGACGCGGTCCCGCCGCCGGCGTGACCTCCCATGCCATCGGCGACCACGTACAGCTGCAGCTCCTCGTCCACGAGGTAGCTGTCTTCGTTGTGGTTGCGCTTCCGGCCGACGTCGGTGAGCCCGGCCGACAGTGCCTTCAGTCGTGAGCCAGCGGTGTTCGACACGGTCGCGCACGTTATGTGGTCGATCGTCACGCGGCAACAAACGTCTTCGGGCCCCGACGCGAAAACGACTCACGCGCTGCGTCGCTCCTCGCCCCGGCGCCGACCGCCGGTACGTTTGGGCTTGACGTGGCGCACCGCCGACCTCAACAGCGCTTCGGCCGCGCCCAGGGCCTCGCGCGTCACCTCGAGCCCCGAGAGCATGCGCGCCAGCTCGCGCGTGCGGGCCTCGCCGGGGCCGAGCGCCTCGACCACCGAGCGGGTGCGCCCCCGCGCCTCGCCCTTCTCGATGCGCAGGTGCGCGTCGGCGTGCGCGGCCACCTGCGGCAGGTGCGTGATGCACAGCACCTGGCGGTGGGCCGAGATGTCCTTGATCAGCCGGCCCACCACGTCGGCCACGGCCCCGCCGATGCCGGCGTCGGCCTCGTCGAAGACCGAGCAGGCGCAGGCGTCGCTGCCGGCCAGGGCCGCCTTCAGGGCCAGCATCACCCGCGAGGCCTCGCCGCCCGAGGCCACCTTCGCCAGCGGCCGCAGCGCCTCGCCGGGGTTGGCGCAGAAGAGCACCTGCACCGCGTCTGCCCCGGTCGGGCCCAGGGGCGCGGCCTCGAACTGCACCTCGAAGCGGGCCCGGCCCATGGCCAGCCGCTCGAGGCCCGCCAGCACGGCGCGCGAGAGCTTCGTGGCCGCGGCGCGGCGCGCGGCCGTGAGCTGCTCGGCGGCGACGCGGGCCTCGGCGACGAGCCCGTCACGCGCCGCCAACGCCTCAGCGCGGCGCTCGGCGCGGTGCGAGAGGGCCTCGAGCTCGACCTCGATGGCCGCCTGACGGGCCAGCACCCCCTCGAGCGGCGCGGCGTACTTGCGGCACAGGCGGCGGAGGGCGTCGAGGCGGTCCTCGAGCTCCTCCAGCCGGCGCGGGTCGCCGTCGAGGCTGCTCAGGTAGCGCGAGAGCCCGCGGCCCGCCTCGTCGAGCTCGGCCTGGGCGCTCGCCAGGGCGGCGCGCACCTTCTCGAGCCCGGGGTCGAGGCGCTCGGCTTCGCCGACGAGCTGCAGGGCCCGCCCGAGCAGCTCGCAGGCCGAGCCGTCGCGGGTGGCCACGAGCTCCTCCGCCTCGCCGACGGTGCGCCGCAGCCGCTCCGCCGACGCGAGGCGCCGGCGCTCCGCCTCGAGCGTGAGATCTTCCCCGGGCTGGGGCGCCACGCGCGCGAGCTCGTCGCGTTGAAAGGCGAGGAAGTCGAGGCGCGCGGCCACCTGGCTCTCGTCACCGCCCAGCGCGGCGAGCTGCGCCTCGGCCTCGCGCAGGCGCCCCCAGGCCTCGTCCCAGGCCCGCAGCGCCGGCCCGCCGGTGAGCCCGCCGAAGCGGTCCACCAGCTCGAGGTGCTGGGCGGCGTCGAGCAGCGCCATGTGCTCATGCTGCCCGGCGATGTCGACCTGCCCCTTCATCAGCCGCTGGAGCACGCCCACCGTCACCAGGGCCCCGTTGACGTGCACCCGTCCCCGGCCTTGCCGGCCGACGAGGCGGCGCACGCACAGCTCCGCGCTGTCATCGGGGAGCCCCAGCTCTGCCAGCCGCGCCGCCAGCGCCGGCGTGCGCGCGAAGACGCCCTCCACCACGGCCTCGTCGGCCCCAGCGCGGATCGTCTCGGCCTCGGCCCGGCCCCCCACCAGCAGCCCGAGCGCGTCGATCAAGATCGACTTCCCGGCGCCCGTCTCGCCCGTCAGCACCGTCAGGCCCGGCCCGAAGCCGACCTCAGCCTCCTCGACCACCGCGAAGTTCTTCAACCTCAGCGCGCTCAGCATCGACTGCTCCTTTGTTCAGGTACCTGAACACCCTATCAGGCGCGACTGACAAGTGGGAGCCG
>CAYUZK010000046.1:0-33084 GCA_964449625.1 uncultured Archangium sp. | reverse complement strand
CCTGCCCTCCCCGGCGCGCGCCGCGGCCGTCCCGCTCCCCGGCGGGAGCTTCGGCGAGGACCCCACGGGCGCCATCCCGCTCCCCGGCGGCGACTTCGGCGACGAGCTGGGCGACGTGCCGCTCCCCGGCGGGAGCTTCGGTGAGGACCTCACCGGCGCGGTCCCGCTGCCCGGAGACAGCTTCGGCGAAGACGCCACCGGCGCCGTGCCCCTGCCGGGCGGCAACGCCTGGGACGACGCCGGCTACGCCGCGAGCGGCGACTCGCTCGAGGTGGACCTCGCTGGCCCCTCGGGCGCGGTCCCGCTCCCGGCCCCCGGCGGGTTCGACTTCTCCGAGGCCGCCGTGCCCCCGGAGTCGGCGCTGCCCACGGGCTTCGACTTCGACCCCGGCACGCCGGAGGCCGCCCCCGGCGGCTTCGACTTCTCCGAGGCCGCACCCGCGCCCGCGCCCGGCGGCTTCGACTTCTCCGAGGCCCCGCCCGCGCCCGGTGGCTTCGACTTCTCCGAGGCGCCGCCTGCACCCGCGCCTGGTGGGTTCGACTTCGACGCGCCGCCGCCCCCGGCGCCCGGCGGCTTCGACTACGACGCGCCGCCCCCGCCCGCGCCCGGCGGCTTCGACTTCGGCGCCGCTCCGCCCGCCGCGCCCGCCGCCGGTGCGCCCATGGGCTTTGGCGAGGTGGACTTCGGCGGCGGCGCCCCGGCCGCGGGCGGCGACCTCGAGTTCGACCCCTCCGCACCCGCGAAGGCCCAGGACGACCTCGAGGCCGACCTCAGCGCGCCGTTGCCCAGGCCCTCGACGCCGGCGGGGCCCGCCGACGGCCTCGAGATGCTGAGCTTCATCGACAAGACGGCGAAGGAAGCCGGGGCCAACCCCGACGAGTTCGTCAACGTCCGCCGCTTCCACATCAAGCGCCGCAGCGGCAAGGTCTTCGGCCCCTTCGAGGAGGCGGTGATCGCCAAGATGCTCGAAGACGGGCAGCTCCTGGGCAACGAGGAGATCTCCGCCGACGCCGAGCACTGGCAGCCCATCGGCTCGGAGCCCGCGCTCCAGGAGGTCGTCGCGCGCCTCATGGAGGCCCCGGGGCGCTCCTCGACGCAGATGTCGATGCAGGCCGTCGACGAGAACCGCGGCCCGTCGATGGACCGCCTCAAGCAGCTCTACGAGGGGCGCATGGCGGCGGTGGCCGTCGTGCAGAGCAAGGAGCCGGTGCCCTTCAAGAAGCGGCTGCCCTTCTACGCCGCGGGCGTGCTGGTGCTCGCGGTGCTGCTGGGCGGCACCGCCCTGGGCGTCGCCACGCCCTACGGCTTCTTCGCCCTCAAGCTGCTCTTCCCCGCGAAGGTGAAGCCCGACACCCGCGAGTTCGGCTACCTGCACCAGGCGCGCAAGGGGCTGCTCCAGGACACCTGGAAGTCGTACCGCGACGCGAAGGACCTCGCCAACCAGGCCCTGCAGATCAAGGAGTACCCCGAGGCGCGGGCGGTGTGGAGCCAGGCGGTCTTCGCGATCGATCGCAAGTTCGGCAAGGCCGACCCCGCCGAGCTCGAGCGGGCCCACGGTGAGCTGGTGAACATCCGGCTCCTGGGCGAGAAGCACCCGGAGGTGCTGAAGACCGAGGCGTCTTCGGCGCTCAGCCGCAAGAACCCCGACGCCGCGCTGGCGTCCATCGCTGACGCGGTCGCCCGCGACAGCGAAGACCTGGAGTCCCTCTTCCTCCGAGCCGAGGCCTACCTGCTCAAGAAGCAGCCGGCGCAGGCGCGCAGCGAGTACGAGGCGATCATCAAGAAGGACCCCAAGAGCGCCAAGGCGCTCCACGCCCTGGGCGTGCTGCACAAGGCACAGAACGAGTTCGCCGAGGCCGCGACGCAGCTCGAGGCGGCCCTGGAGGCCGACCCCGGCCACCTCTCGTCGGCGGTGGAGCTCGCGGAGATCGCCATTCTCAGGCGCCGCGAGGCGGCGAAGGGCACGGCGCTGCTCGAGCGGGCGCTCAGCGAGGAGGGGCGCAAGGCGCTCTCGCCGGGCACCGTCGGCAAGGCCCTGGCGCTCAAGGCCGAGACCCTGGTGGTGCAGGGCAAGCTCAGCGAGGCGGTGCCGCTCTTCGAGGAGGCGCTCAAGGCCGACCAGACCAACGCCTTCACCAACGGGCGCCTCGCCCACGCTTACTTCGAGCTCAACCAGCCCGAAAAGGCGGCGCCGCTCTACGCGGCAGCGCAGCGCGCGGCCCCCGAGAACCTCGAGTACACGGAGGGGTACCTCTCGGCCCTCATCCTCCTCGGCCGCATGGACGAGGCGACCAAGGTGATGGAAGCGGCGAACACCCGCTTCCCCGGCAACGCCACGCTCTCGTACCTCTCGGCGCGGGTGGCCGACGTGCTCGACAACCCCAAGGAGGCCGAGGAGGCCTACAAGCGCGCCATCGCCGCGGACCCGAAGATCATCGACGCCTACCTCTTCCTCTCGCGGCTCTACATGCGCTTCCGGCGCTTCCAGGAGGCCGGCCCGACGCTCGAGAAGGGCCTCGAGGCGGCGCCCGACAACGCGTCGCTGCGCGTGGGCATGGGCGAGCTGGCGCTCCACGAGCGCAACCTCGATCGCGCCGAGCAGGAGTTCAAGAAGGCCATCGAGGTCAACCCCTACTCGGCCGACGCGTACCTCGGCGCGGCGCGCGTGGCGCAGGAGCGCGGCAAGTTCGAGCTCGCCGCGGCGCAGGTCGAGAAGGCCCTCGAGCTCAACCCGCGCATCGCCGGCGGGCGGCTGCAGCGCGGCGTGGCGCTGTGGAAGCTCACGCGCCTCGACGAGGCCATCTCGGAGCTCGAGACCGCGCGCGAGGCGGAGCCCCGGAACACGCAGATCGTCGTGACGCTGGGCGCGGTGAAGTTCGAGAAGGGCGACCTCAACGGCGCGCAGGCCCACCTCAACTCGGCCCTGGTGGCCGAGCCCACGCACCCCGACGCCAACTTCATCCTCGCGCGGCTCAAGAACGCGAAGAGCGAGCACACCCAGGCCATCGAGGCGATGAAGCGCGCGCTCGACTACAACGGCAAGAACCCCCTCTACCGCTACTGGATGGGCCGCATCCTCTCGGACGCGCGCAAGGGCGACGACGCCATCGTCGAGCTCAAGCAGGCCCTGGAGCTCGAGCCCAAGTACGCCGAGGCGATGGAGGCCATGGGCAGGATCTACTTCGAGCGCAACGACTTCAAGCGGGCGGTCAAGTACTACCAGGACGCCCTCGACGCCCAGCCGGAGCGCAACGAGGTGCGCGCCCTCATCGGCGACGCGCAGATCAAGATGGAGGACTGGACCGGGGCCATCGTGAGCTACCTGTCGGCCCTCGACGCCGACCCCGACCTCGTCTCCGCCTACTCGCGCCTGGGGCAGGCGTACCAGGAGAAGCGGCAGACGACCGAGGCCATCCAGTGGTACCGCAAGGCCATCAAGGTGAACGACGACGACGCCGAGGCGTGGCTCGCGCTGGGCTACCTCTACAAGGACACCAAGAAGAAGCAGGACGCGGCGACGGCCTTCCGCAAGTTCCTCGAGCTGCGGCCGAAGGCCGAGAACCGCCGCGAGGTCGAAGACGAGCTCGAGTACCTGAAGTGAAGGAGTCACCGCCGTGCTGGACTTGAAGGAAGTCGCGAAGAACTTCGACGCCGTGGTCACCCGCCTGAGCGACCGCGCGGGCACCCTCGACCTCTCTCGCTTCCAGGCGCTCTTCGCCGAGCGCAAGCGGCTCTACGTCGAGCTCGAGGCGAGCCAGGCCAGGAAGAACAAGGCCCAGGAGCTGATGAAGACCGACCCGGCCCGGCGGGCCGAGCTGGGCCCGGAGATGAAGCAGCTGGGGGTGGTCATCAAGGACCTCGAGGGCTCGCTCAAGGCCGTCGAGGACGAGCTCTCGGCGCAGATGATGCTGGTGCCCAACGTGCCCCACGCCTCGGTGCCCACCGGCGCCGGCGAGCAGGGGAACGTGGTGGTGCGGACCTGGGGCGAGAAGCCGACCTTCCTCTTCGCGCCGCGGCAGCACTTCGAGATCGGCGAGAAGCTGGGGCTCCTCGACTTCGAGCGCGCGGTGAAGGTCTCGGGCCCGCGCTTCGCCTTCAGCAAAGGCGCCCTGGCGCGGCTCGAGCGCGCGCTGGTCTCCTTCATGATCGACGAGCACGTGGCCCGCGGGTACGTCGAGCTGTTGCCGCCCTACCTCGTCGGGCGCGCGGCGATGACCGGCACCGGGCAGCTGCCGAAGTTCGAAGACGACGCCTTCAAGACGGCGGGCGAGCGGGAGCTCTTCCTCATCCCCACGGCGGAGGTGCCCGTCACGAACTACCACGCCGACGAGATCCTCGAGGCGCCGCTGCCGGTGAAGTACGTGGCCTTCTCGCCCTGCTTCCGGGCCGAGGCGGGGAGCGCCGGCAAGGACACGCGCGGCCTCATCCGCATGCACCAGTTCCACAAGGTGGAGATCGTCAAGTTCGCCCACCCCGAGCGCTCCCTCGAGGAGCTCGAGGGCCTGGTGCAGGACGCGGCGAACATCCTCGAGAAGCTGGGGCTCCACCACCGGGTGAGCCTGCTGTGCACCGGCGACATGGGGTTCGCCTCGCAGAAGACCTACGATCTCGAGGTCTGGCTCCCGGGGCAGAGCGCCTTCCGGGAGATCAGCAGCTGCTCGAGCTTCGGCGACTTCCAGGCGCGGCGCGCGAAGATCCGCTACCGCCCCGGCCCCGGCGAGAAGCCGCAGCTGGTGCACACGCTCAACGGCTCCGGGCTGGCGGTGGGCCGCACGGCCGTCGCCATCCTCGAGAACTACCAGCGCGAAGACGGCACCGTGAGCGTGCCCGCGGCGCTGCGCCCCTACCTCGGCGGCCTCGAGGTGATCGGCCCGGGGTGAGCGCCCAAAAACGGTTTGCAGTCGCCTCGGGCTTCCTGTAGGGGAGCGGCCCCTTCCGTCCAGAAGTTGGCGTCAGGGGCGTCGGTCACGGGGTGTCTGGAGCAGTGGCCGAGTGGCTGAAGGCGGCGGTCTTGAAAACCGCAGACGCCGAAAGGCGTTCGTAGGTTCGAATCCTACCTGCTCCGTAGGAAGCGGTTCTTTGACAGGACGTCTCGTCATTTCGATGTGGAGTGATGGCCGAGCGGCTGAAGGCGCAGGTTTGCTAAACCTGTATACTCGCAAGGGTATCGAGGGTTCGAATCCCTCTCACTCCGCACACCGGTAGTGGTTGGGAAGAGCTCCCTTAGCTCAGCTGGATAGAGCGTTGGACTACGAATCCAAAGGCCGGAGGTTCGAATCCTCCAGGGAGCGCATCACCCTGCCCGTCAACGAAGAGCACGACTCCGAGTTCATGAGGCAGGCCCTCGAGTTGGCGCAGCAGGCCGCGTCGCTCGGGGAGGTGCCCGTCGGCGCGGTGGCCGTCTTCGACGGACAGATCGTCGGCCGCGGCTTCAACCGGCGCGAGCAAGACCGCGACCCCTTCGCGCACGCCGAGTTCCTGGCGATGAAGGAGGCGGCGGCGGTGCGCGGCGCCTGGCGGCTGAGCGGGGTCACCATCTACGTGACCCTGGAGCCCTGCGCGATGTGCGCGGGCGCCCTGGTGCAGTCGCGGGTGAGCCGGCTGGTGTACGGCGCGGCGGACCCCAAGGCTGGCGCGGTCGGGTCGCTGTACGATCTCGCCCGGGAGCCCCGGCACAACCATCGACTCGACGTGACGAGCGGCGTGCTGGCAGACGAGTGCGGTTCGCTGCTACGAGGCTTCTTCGCCGGGCTCCGGGCCCGGAAGAGCAAGTGAGGGGCAGTACCTGGAGAGCTGGCCGAGTGGTCGAAGGCACCTGACTCGAAATCAGGCATACCGGGAACGGTATCGTAGGTTCGAATCCTACGCTCTCCGCACGCAGTGGCAGCACGGGTGGGTGGGTTGGGTCCTGGAGAGGTGGCCGAGTGGCTGAAGGCGCACGCCTGGAAAGCGTGTGTACCTGAAAGGGTATCGTGGGTTCGAATCCCACCCTCTCCGCTCGTAGACTGACAACTGAATCGATCTTCTGGTCAGGGCAACGCGGGGCCGTGAACCCCGCCAGGTCCGGAAGGAAGCAACGGTAGCGTTACTTCGCGTGTGCCCTGGCCGTCCTCTTGAAGCCCCCGTCTCGATTTCGAGGCGGGGGCGTCGTCTTTTCTAGCGCTCGAAGTAGCTCGCCGGGCCGCGCCGCTCGACCAGGCGGAAGCCGGCGGCGACGAAGGCCGCCTCGCTGCGCGCGTCGCGGTCGCCCTCGGCCGGGTTCTGGTTGCTCCAGTACACCCCGCGGTTGAAGCGCGGATCGCGCGACGCGACCTGGAAGCAGGGGTCGCTCGGGAAGTCGCACGGGCACCAGGGGATGTCGCGGCCCAGGTAGAAGAAGCCCCCGGAGCCCCACATGCCCTCGTTCATCAGCACGAAGCCCGTGGCGTCGCGGCTGGCCCTTGCGGTGAGCTGAAACTGCTCCTTGCGCTGCACGTCGAAGGGCGTCGGCACGGCGAAGAAGGCCACGCCGGCCAGCGCGAGGGCAGCAGCGGCCAGGCGCCCCGCCCCGCCCGCGCGCCAGCGCTCGAGCGCCCAGGCGGCGAAGGCCGGCGCCGCGGCGACGGTGAGGAGCACCAGCGTCGGGTAGACGAAGCGGTCCTCCTTGTGCGGCGTGCTGCTGATGGCCGCGAGGTAGCCCAGGCCCGCGACGAGCAGCAGCGGCGCGCGCACCTCGCGGTGCCTCCACCAGCGCGTCAGCCCCACCACCGCGAAGGGCGCGACGAGCAGCTTCGGCCCGTAGGCCCACCACGGCGAGACGCCGAAGCGCTGCCCGGCCTCCGGCGAGAGCACGTTGAAGCGCACGTAGTGGATGAAGGAGTGGAACCACTCCCCCCACGTCAGCTTGTCGAGCAGTCCCAGGCCCGCGCCCACCACCAGCCCGCCCAGGGTGGCCCAGCCGAAGGCCGAGAAGCGCCGCGAGACGAGCAGCCACAGCATCGCCGGCGCGATGACGGCCGCCGACCCGTAGCGGGCCACCTGCGCGAAGCCCAGCAGCGCGCCCCCCAGGGCCCAGGCGCGGGCGCCGCCGCCCTCGTCGTCGAGGCGCTCGAGGCCCCACACCAGCAAGGCCACCGAGAGCGCCTCGGACATGGTGCGCGCGCCGAACCACACCAGCGGGCCGTAGAGAGCGACCAGCCAGAGCGCCGCGTGCGCCCCGGGTCCTGCGCCCACGCGCCGCGCGGCCAGCCTCCACACCGCGCCGAGCATCGCCGCGTGGAGCGCCACCTGCGCCAGGCCCGCCAGCGCACGCCGCCCCATCACCGACGAGATGCCGACGGCGTCGCCCGCGCGAAAGAGCGCCGCGAGGAGCCCGGGCACCGCCCAGTTGCGGATGCCCCACGGCGGCGCGCCGGGCCCGGTGTCCGCGGGCACCTTCCACTCCCAGGCCACCACGCCGAAGCCGTAGGCCTTGTGGAGCGCGATCTCGAGGCTCTGGAAGAGCTCGTCGGGGTGCAGCCGCCCGAGGAACCACAGCGCGTGGAACAGCGCCGGCAGCGCGGCCAGGGCGACCTGGGGCCAGGGCGTCTTCGGCGGCGGCGTCGGCAGGGTCGACATGGGGGCGCGCACGAATAGCATGGCGGCCGCCCCATGAGCGCCTGCCAGCACTGCGGAAGAGAGCACCCGGCCCTGACGCAGCGCTGCCCCCTGACGAACGAGGCGCTCGCGCAGCCCGGGCCCGTGGGCCAGCGCCTCGATCGCTACCAGGTCGAGCGGCTCCTGGGCGTCGGCGGCTTCGGCGCCGTGTACCGGGCCAGGCACGTGCACACCGACGTGGTGGTGGCGCTCAAGGTGCTCAAGCGCGCGCTGGGCGCGGATCAACAGATGCTCGAGCGCTTCTTGCGCGAGGCGCGCGCCGCGGCCTCCGTGGGCAGCGAGCACATCGTCGGGGTGCTCGACGCGGGCCTCGCGGCAGACGGCCAGGCCTTCCTCGCGCTCGAGTACCTCGACGGCATGGACCTCAAGGAGCTCGCGAGCCGCGAGGGGCCGCTCTCGCCGGTGCGCGTGGGGCTGATCGCGCTGCAGGTGCTGGCGGGCCTCGACGCCGCGCACGCGCGGGGCGTCGTGCACCGCGACATGAAGCCGGCCAACGTCTTCGTGGTGCGCCGTGCCGACGCCGCGGGCGTCGAGCGCGACTTCGTCAAGCTGCTCGACTTCGGCATCTCGAAGATGCACGGCGACGCCGGCACCGCGGGCCTGACGATGACGGGCGTGGCCATGGGTACGCCGGCGTACATGGCGCCCGAGCAGTTCTTCGACGCGCGCAGCGTGGACCAGCGGGCCGATCTCTACTCGGTGGCCGCCATGCTCTACGAGCTGCTGTCGGGGCGGCTGCCCTTCGAGGCCGAGAGCTACGCGCACCTCATCGTGAAGGTGCGCACCGAGCAGGCGCCACCCCTCATCGACGTCGCCCCGCACGTGCCGCTGGCCCTCGCGCAGGTCGTCACCGTCGGCCTCGCCAAGGAGCCGCACCAGCGCTGGCAGACGGCGGCCGAGCTGGCGGCGGCGCTCCAGAGCGCGCTCGCCGAGCTGAGGGCGGGCCCGATGCCCACGCGGCCGCCACCGCCCGCGTCAGGCGCGCAGCCGCCGCACACGCCAGCGCAATTCGCCCCGGTGGCGACGCCCCTTCCGGCCACGGGGCCCGGGCTCGAGGCCACGCACAGCCCGGCGCGGCTCTCGCCTGCGGCCATGGGCCGCGAGAGCGGGGCCGCGCCGTCCGCACCACCAGGCCTCTTTGAGACGCCCTCGCCCGCGCGAGTCGCTCCGGTCCTGGCGCCGGGTGGAGCGCTGGCCACCGACGGAGGATCACCTCCCGTCGAGGCCGGCTGGGTGGCGCCCGCGGGAGCCTCGCCCGCCACGACTCCCGGCTGGGTGGCGCCCACCGGGGCCCCCATCGCCGGGCGACCAGCACCACCGGCCGCGCCGCTCCAGGCTCCGCCCTCTTCGGGGAGCGGGCTGCGCTGGGCGCTGATCCTCGGGGGCCTGCTGCTCCTCGGCGGCGGGTGCTGTGCCTGCACGGTGATCCTCGCGGCGGCCTCCGAGCAGGCGGACGGCGCAGCGAGCCAGCCGTAGGCCAGGCGGCGCTCCGGCTCGTCGACTTCAGTGTGCCGCGACTCTCCGTGCGCCGGCGTGAACGCCCGGTCAGACGAAGCGCTCAGGGCCTCGGGCGCAGCCGCAGCACGACCTGCACGGACGCCCCGTCGGCCACGGGGGCCACGTCGAGGAGCGCCTCCTCGAGGGTCGTGAGCTGGTCGAGGAAGGTGACCGCGAGGGCCTGCGCCGTCAGGGCCCGGCGCGGATCGACCCCGGGGATCATCCGCGGCCGCTGGAGCTCCCGCCGCAGCTGCCCCACGTCCAGCAGGAGCGACACGTGGCCGGCCGTGAAGGCCCCCTCGTAGCGCCGGCTGAGCTCCGCGAGGAGATCCGCCGGCTCGCGCTCGTCGAGGAGACCGCCAGCGCGCGCGAAGAGCGTGCGCTCGGTGAGGGCCACCTCGAGGGGCCGCCCCTCCACCGCGCCGCGCCACACGCGCAGGCCCTTCTCGCGGGCGCCGACGAGCGGGACGCTGGCCCGCCGGGCCCACGCCTCCACCAGCGCCTCCACGGGCGCCGCGTCGGAGACCGGCGCCTCGAACAGCAGCGTGCCCTCGGGCGTGGGCCGCCCGCCGGCCGCCAGGGTGCTGCGCACGAAGCCCACCGCGTCGAAGTAGAGGGCCGCCTCGAAGCGCTCCCCGAAGCCTTCGACGCCGCGCTGCAGGTCGGCGCCCGAGGCCAGCAGCTCCGCGTCGAGGCGCTTGCGGCGCGGCGTGCCGGGCGCCCCGAGGAGCAGGCCCGCGAGCTGCGCCGGCCGGAGCGCCGCCGACGCGACCACCACCGGCCCCCCCGGCGCCCGCGAGAGGAAGGGCTGCGGCGAGGCCTCCGGCGCTGACCACAGCGGCGCGGCGCCGTGCAGCGTGCCCTCGAGGCGCGCCTCGTCGGCCTTCACCCGGATGGCGCCCGTAGCAAAGCGCCAGGAGCCCTCCCCGGGGCCTCGCACCAGCACCGCCAGCCCGCCGCTCGGGAGCGCGTCGAGGGCCACGCCCACCGCCCCATCGGCCTCCAGCCCCCGCCCGTCGGCGCCGGCCACCCGCGCCTGCGCGCCAGGGCGCCGCTCCGTCAGCGGCGTCTCCACGGCGTAGAGCGCCCCTCGGTCGGCGAAGAGATCGAGGCTGTCACCTTCGCGCTCGAAGCGGAGGAACCCCGGCGTGGCCCCCGCGCCTTCCCAGCCGTGCTCGAGGAGCCACGCCCCCGCGGCCGCCAGCGCCGGCGCGGGCTCGGTCACGCCCACCACCGACACCCGCGCCTCGCCGTCGTCGGGCCAGGCGAAGTGCGCCACGCCCTCGCGGGGGTCCACGGGGCTCGCGCCCCCGGCGCCGCGCTCGAGGGCCCACGCCAGGAGCGGGTGCGCGTCGAGCCACCGCGACGCGGCCTCGGCGCCCGCGAGCCGCTCGGCGAAGTCCACCGCGGGCGTCAGCTCCTCGAGGCCCCGCGCGGCCACGGCCCACTGCACGTCGGGGGGCACGAGGCGAAACACGCCACGCGGCACCACCACCACGGTGAAGGACTCTCGGTGCGCCTCGCCCTCGAAGGCCCGCACGGTGAAGGTGCCCGCCCGGTGGAAGGCGTGACGTACGCGCGCGCCTTCCTCCGCTGGAGAGCCGTCACCGAAGTCCCACCGGCGGGGGCCCTCCACCGCGAAGGGCACCTCGAAGCCGGTGTCTACGGGCTGCTCGCGGCGCTCGACGCGCACCGGGCGCGCGCAACCCACGAGGGCGAGCACCAACAGCCACGCCGCGCCGCGGCCCACGCGTCAGAACTCGAAGCCGATGCCGAACATGAAGTGGTGCGACGACAGGTCGAAGGGCTGCGCGCCGGCAGAGAAGACGTTCATCTCCTGCATCGTGCCCTCAGCGAAGAGGTAGGTGTGGTTGACCCCCATGCTGCCGTCGAAGTCGCGCGCCAGCCGCGGGTCGAGGAAGTCGAGCTCCAGGGCCAGGCCCAGCGTGCCGGCGAGCCCGAACTTGATGCCCTCCCCGCGCTCGCCCTGGAAGACCTCCACCTCGCCGCCGTTCACCACCCACCAGGGCATCACCACGAAGGCGCCCTTGAGGTACGGCACGAGGGGGATGTTCCACCTCAGCTTGGGCCAGTCGAAGCGGTAGGTGAGGAGCGCCTTGAGCGGCAACAGGCGCAAGCCCGTGCTCTGGTCCGCGCGCTCGCCGGTGTCCGCGGCGATGGACTTGCCGAACTTCTCGCCGTAGCCGATCGACAGCCCCCCCGCGAGGGAGCCGAACTTCTGGAAGAACTGGTAGTCGAACTGCACCTCGCCCAGCAGCAACGCGCCACCGCCGAAGATGGCGTAGTACGGGCGCTCCTCGGCCGGCAGGTTCGAGAACGGGCGATCGATGAGCGGGGTGAAGGGCGAGAGCTTCACCTCCAGGAACATGCGGCGCACCGACTCGCCCTTGCGCTGCCCCTCGACGGTGACGGAGCTGAAGTCGTCGGCCGACGCGGCGGCCGAGGCCAATACCAGAGCGATGGAGAGAAGCCTGTTCATCACGGGTCGTTCCTCTTGTGCTGGCGAGCGCGGCGCAGGGCCCAGAGCGCGGCGGCGAGGGGCACGAGCCCCAGCCCCACCGAGCACCCCTGCCCGTCCGTGCCGCCCTGCTCCTTGTAGTAGCCCCAGAAGCCGACGGTGCGGATGGGCGTCACCTCTTCGACGGCCGACGGGTCGCTCACGTTGCCCGCCCCATCGAGCGCGCGCAGCCGCACCTCGTAGGTGACGCCGTTGACCAGGCCGGTGCCGCGCACGAAGGTGTTGACGATGGGCGCCTCGCCGATGACGACGTAGTCGCCGACGCCGCTGGGCCGTGACTCCACCTGCACCCGCGTGGTGTCCGAGTCGGTGCTGAACGAGATGCGCACCGCCTCGTCTTGCGCCGTCACCTCGCCCAGCGTCGGCGCGCCGGGCGGGAGCGTGTCGTAGACGAGCCGCAGGCCCGAGGCCGCCAGCTTGCTGACGCTGACGCAGCCGTTGAAGGACGTGTCGATGTTGCCGCAGAGCCGGTGCGTCTTGCTGAAGCCGTCGCTCCCGCACGTCAGCACCGTGCCGCCGTCGGCGTTGGCGACCGCGTTGGCGAAGCCAGGGAGCTCGCTGAGCTTCACCGTGAACTGCCCCGCGCGAATGGTCTGGAAGGTGAGCTGGGGGATGTCCTCGTAGCGCTTGTCGGCCGTGCCGGGCGCGTCGCCGCACTCCCCCTCGGTGGCCCAGATGCGCATGGCCGAGCACAGCTGCGTCACCACGCCGTTATTCGCCCACCGCACGTCGATGCTCGCCGTGCACTGGCTCGCCGCGAAGGTGTAGATATCGCTCGTGGCGTCCTCGACGCGGCGCAGCGACACCTGCGCCAACGTCGTCTGCGCGACCGCCGCGCCGCTCAGCACCATGCCCAGGAGGAGAACCAGCCGCTTCATGCCGGCTCTCGCCTGAGCAAGTTGAAGGCCACCCAACCCGACCTCCAACCCACTGAAAGCACATGCACCTCCAGAACGGCGCGCGGCATGAGCTGACAATTTGTCACGTGCGGTCTGCGAGTTCGAGGGCGACTTCGACGGCGCTGTCAGCGAGGCGGAAGACGTTGTCGACGGCCGCCACGAGCTGCACCCGGTTGCCCGAGGCGCGGACGCGGCCCACGTGGGTGGCCGGGTCGTCGGTGGCCAGCATGGGCATGGGGTAGATGTTCTGCGCCGGGTCGTCGAGCACCTTGAGGCCCGAGTCTTCCTTGAGGGTGGCGCGCACGCCCTCGGCGTCGACCGGGCGGCCCAGGTGCGCCGAGAGGACGAGCGTGAGGCCGTGGTAGGTCGGCACGAGCAGCGTGGTGGCGGTGAGCGCAGGCAAGCCTTCGCCGCTCCACACCCGCGCCGCCTCGACGAGGAGCCGCCGCTCGCCCTCGCACAGCTCGCCCTCGAAGCCGCCCAGCGCGGGGATGACGTTGAAGCCGAGGCGGTGGGGGAAGAGCTCGGCCTCGGGGTCTTTGCCGTTCATCAGGGCCGCGGTCTGCTTGCTCAGCTGCTCGACGCCCGCGGCGCCGCTCGTGGCGGCCCCGGCCAGCACCGTCACGTCGGCGAAGACGAGGCCGAACTTCACGCGCAGCGGCTGCAGCACCGAGAGGAGCGCCTGCGTCGCGGGGTGGGCGATGGAGACGATGCGGCCGGCGAAGGGGCGATCGAGCACGCCGTCGTTGACGCCCGGCGCGACGAGCGGCACCGCCGCGTCCACCCGGAAGGCCCCCGAGACGTCCACCGCCCAGGCGCCCTGCATCTGGGCCTGGAGCGCGAGCGGCCGGGCCACCGCGGGCGGCACGGCGAGGATGACGGCCTGCACGCCGCGGAACGCGTCGGGGCCCGGGGGCTCGGTGGGCAGCGTCTCTTCGTCGTAGTCCAGCTCCTCGCTCTCGGTGCGCACGGAGGAGAAGAAGCGCACCTGGTCCGGCTGCACGTCGTGGTGGAAGAGCGAGGTGAGCACCTGGCGCCCGACGGAGCCGGTGGCGCCGACGACGGCGATGATGGGGTCGGCCATGGGTCAGTCGTCCTTGAGGCGGGCCACCGACGGCACACCGGGCAGCGGGGGGAACTTCGGGTTCTCTTCGGCGCCGGAGCCGCGGAGGTAGTGGGGCTCGAGGCCGAAGACCTGCGCCTTGTCGTAGGTCGCCGGCAGCACCGCCAGCCTGGCCAACGCCGCCGCCGAGGGCACCAGCGGCCCCGCCAGGAGCTGCCCGGCCGGCGCGCCCTGCGCCTCGAGCGCCGCGCGGTAGTCGACGAGGGCGGGCCCCACCACCACGGCCCCAGGCGTCGCCTGCACCAGCGCCGCCACCTGCGCGACGGTCTGCGACACCTCGGGGGCGAGGGCCACGACGCCGCTGCCTTCACGCCGGAAGCGCCCGAGATAGAGCTCGCCCTTCTTCACCACGGCGCAGGCGAAGCACTCCACGCCCTCGGGCGCCTCGAGGGCCAGGGCCGCCAGCGACGACACGCCGGCCACCGGCACCTGGAGCGCGTAGGCCAGGCCCTTCACGGTGGCCAGGCCGATGCGCAGGCCGGTGAAGCTGCCCGGCCCCAGGCCCACTACGAAGCCCGCGAGGTCCGCCAGCCGCGCCCCGTGCGCGCCGAGGAGGTCCGCCAGCTCGCCCGGCAGCAGCTCGCTCTGGCGTCGGGGCGGGCCGACGAAGCGCTGCTCGAGCACCTCGCCGTCGCGCACGAGCGCGAGCGACAGCGTGAGGGTGGAGGTGTCCAGCGAGAGGATCACGGCCGCTCGCGCTTACCGCAGGAGCTTGGTGATGTCGTTCTTGAAGACCAGCACCACCAGGACGGCCAGCATGGCGAAGCCCACCATGTTCGCGTACTCGCGCGCCTTCGCGGGGATGGGCCGGCGCCGGATGCCCTCCCACAGCGCGGCGAGGAGCCCGAAGCCGTCGAGGATGGGGATGGGCAGCAGGTTGACCAGGCCCAGGTTCACCGACACCAGGGCCATGTTCTTGAGGAACACCTCGTAGCCCGCCTCGGCGCTCTTGGAGGCCACCTGGAAGAGCATGATCGGCCCGCCCACGGACTCCAGCGGGATGTCGCGGGTGAAGAGCTTGCCGATGATGAGGGTGATGGCGCGGATGCCCTCGGGCACCGCCTTGAGCGCCGAGACGAAGGCCAGCCCCGGCCCCATGTGCACGGTGATGCGGTGGATCTCCGGGCCCGCGGCGAGGAGCTCCGAGCCCTGGAAGGCCGCGCGGGGGCGCACGCCGAACTCGAGCACCTCCGACTTGTTCTTGAGCTCGTCCAGCTCCTCGCGCATGCCCTGGCTCGACGAGGCCGTGCGCTCGCCCGACGCCGAGCGCCAGGTCAGCTCGAAGGGCCTGGCTTCGGCGATGCGCAGCTGCAGCTGCCAACTGAACCAGCTCGTCAGCGGCGCGCCATTGACGGCCACGAGGCGGTCGCCCGGCTGCAGGCCCAGCTTCGCCGCGGGGCTCCCGGGGAAGACCGTCCACACGTAGAGGTCGGCCAGCTCCGCGCCGAGAGAAGACAGGCCCTCGCCTTCGCCCTTCTCCACCGTCACCGTGTGGAGCTCCGGCATCACGTAGTGGGCGCCGCCCACCTCGCCGAGCACCGAGCGGATGACGACGAGCGAGAGCGGGCCCTGCGCCGCGTCGAGGGTCTGCGCGAGCTGCAGCTCGTCGCGCACCACCTGCCCGTTGACCTGCAGCACGCGGTCGAAGGTGCGCAGGCCCGCCGCGTGGGCCGCTGAGCCTTCGGGCACGCCGACGATGGCCGGCCGCGGCACGTAGGCGATGCCCAGCAGCCCGCGCTGCACCTTCTCGAGCGGCGTCGTCTCTTCGGTCTTGCGCGGGGTGAGGCGGAGCGTGAGCTCCTGGTCGCCGCGCTTCACCGTGACGGGCACCTCGCGGTCGTAGACGCCCGCGAGGGCCGAGCGGATCTCGTCGAAGGCCGTGATGTCCTTGCCGTCGACCTTGGTGACGAAGTCGCCCGGGCGGATGCCGGCCATGGCCGCGGGGAAGCCGGCCTCCACGGCGGCCACGCGCGAAGAGATGACCTGGTGGTCGCCGAGGAAGGCCACCCAGTACGCGAAGATGGGGAAGATGAGGTTGAAGGCCGGGCCGGCGGCGAGGATGATCATCCGCTTCCACCAGGGCGCGCCGAGGAAGGTGCGGCCCTCGTCTTCGGGCGGCGTGTCTTCGCCCGGGTACTGCCCGGCCATGGCCACGAAGCCCCCCAGGGGGAGCGCAGCGACCTGGTACTCCGTCTCGCCGCGACGGAAGCCGAAGAGCTTCGGGCCGAAGCCGATGGAGAACTTGAGCACCTTCACCCCCGCCCACTTGGCGGCGAAGAAGTGCCCCGCCTCGTGCACGGTGACGAGGACGCCCAGGAAGATGATGAAGAAGACGGTGTCCTGAAAGGCGCCCATGGAAGCTCGACCCTAACCGGGCCGGGGGCCCGTTTCATCCGCCTGTCAGGAAAGCCAGCCGCGGCCGAACTGCACGTACAGCAGCACCATCGGCGCGTTGAAGATGAGCGCGTCGATGCGATCGAGCATGCCGCCGTGCCCGGGGATGATCTTCCCCGAGTCCTTCACCCCGTAGGCGCGCTTGAGCATCGACTCGCACAGGTCGCCGGCCGGCCCCAGCACGCTGCCGAGCGCGCCGAGCACCACGCAGTCCACCACCGTCAGCCCGGGGAAGAAGAAGAGCTTCTGCACGAAGAGGAACCCGATGGCGCCCACGAAGCCGCCGGCGAAGCCCTCCCAGGTCTTGTTGGGGCTCACCTCGGGGTAGAGCTTGTGCCTGCCGAGGAAGCGGCCGGCGAAGTACGCCATCGTGTCGTTGCCCCAGGTGATGACGAGGGCCGACACCACCCACCACCCGCCGTCCTCGAAGAGGCGCAGCGCCGCGAGCGCCGTCAGCCCGCCGTGGCCGTAGATGAAGGCCATGAGGTGGTGCGCCGAGCGCGCCGGCGCCTCGGGCAGCGGGCCGCGCAGCAGGTGCCAGGCCCAGGCCGCGAACACCACCACGCCCGTGGCCCCGGCGATGAGGGCCGCCGCGTGCGGAGGCGTCGCCACCGGGAGGAAGGGCATCGCCGCCGCCATTCCGACCGTGAACCAGCCGACGGGCGAGAGCGACTTGAGGACGATGGTGAGGTACTCGTGCGCGCAGGCGCCGGCCGCGAAGCCGAAGAGCGCCGCCGCCCACCAGTCACCGCGGTAGAGCAGGTACAGCACCACCGGGAGCAGCGTCAGCGCCGAGACGACCCGGACGAGGAGGTTCTTGTTCTTCTCGTTCACTGGCTCACGCCCGGCTCAAGGGGCCATCGAGGGGCTGCACCTGCGCGCCGGTGAGGCCGAAGCGCCGCTCGCGCTGCTGGTAGGCGCTGACCGCCTCGCAGAACTCGCGCGCGCGGAAGTCGGGCCACGCCGTGTCGGTGAAGTAGAGCTCCGCGTAGGCGCTCTGCCAGAGGAGGAAGTTCGACAGCCGCCGCTCGCCCGAGGTGCGGACGACGAGGTCCACCTGCGGGAGCCCGCCCGTCCACAGCGTCGCGTCCACCAGGGCCTCGCTCACCGCCGCCGGCTCGAGCTCGCCCGACTTCGCCTTCTCGGCCAGGCGCCGGGCCATGGCCACCAGCTCCTCGCGGCCGCCGTAGCTGAGCGCCAGCGTCAGCACCATGCCGGTGTTGCTCGCCGACTCGGCCCGCAGGGCCTCGAGGGGCTCGCGCACGTACTTCGGCAGCTTGTCGAGCTCGCCGATGGCGTGGAGGCGGATGCCGTTGTGGAGGATCTCCTCGCGCTCCGAGGTGAGGTACTCGCGCAGCAGCTCCATCAGGCCGGCCACCTCTTCGGCCGGGCGGGCCCAATTCTGCGAGCTGAAGGCGTAGAGGGTGAGGGCCTCGACGCCCACGCGCCGCGCGCAGCGCGTCACCTCGCGCACGCTGTCGGAGCCGACGCGGTGCCCCTCGAGCCGCGGCAGGCCCCGGCCCTCGGCCCAGCGGCCGTTGCCGTCCATGATGACGCCGACGTGGCGCGGGACGGGGCGCGTCTTGAGGCGGCTCTCGAGCTCTGCGATCGATTCCATGTGACGCGCGAAGGTGCAGCGGGGCGGGCACCCTACCCGAAAGGCGCGCGCGATCGAGCCCATTCCTGCAGCGGGCCGGGGGCGCGGGCGAGCGGTCGACGGGGCGCAGCGAGCGGTTCGTTGACCGCGCGGGCGAGGCGTCCCTACCATCCGCGCCGCGCATGCCCCCCAAGGTCATCGGCCCCTACCGCGTGCTCGAGACGCTCGGCAGCGGGGGTGTGGGCACCGTCTACCGCTCCGTCGATCGGCGCACCGGCGAGGTGGCGGCCCTCAAGCTCCTCTCCACGGGCCCGGCGCTCGACCCCAAGGCCGCGCGGCGCCTGGCGCGCGAGTTCGAGACGCTCCAGAACCTCTCGCACCCCAACGTGGTGCGCGTCTTCGACACCGGCGTCTTCCAGGGCTACCCGTACCTCGCGATGGAGCTCGTCGAGGGCCTCACCCTGCGCCATTACCTCGACCTCGCCGAGGAGGACCTCGCGAGCGACGCGGCCCTCGCCCGGGCCATCAACCTGCACCGCCAGAACCCGGGCGCCGCCACCCCGCCGGTCGAGGAGTCAGACGAAGACGACGAGCTCGACGAAGACGGCACCAGCGGCGTCTTCAACCTCTCGGCCTTCCACGAGGAGTCACCCAGCGAGGAGTTCTCAGGCAGCGAGGACTACGAGGAGGGCCCCGACCGGGTGCGCGCCTGGGCCGACCTCGCCGACGAGCCCGACACCAACGAGTCGGCGTCCGGCGACGCGAAGGTGCCCGACGAGCTCCCCGTGGCGCCCGACCGCCCCATCGGCGTGAAGCTCACCGAGCTCGAGCTCGAGCGCCTCAACAACCCCGAGCGCGTCGGCCGCCTGAAGGACGCCATGCTCCAGCTGTGCGAGGCGCTCTCGTACATCCACGGGTACGGCCTCATTCACCGCGACCTGAAGCCCTCGAACGTGATGGTGGACGAGGACCGCACCGTGCGCCTGATGGACTTCGGGCTCGCCAAGTACATCAGCGACGACGCGGCGGTCACCGCCGACGGCCGCCTGGTGGGCACCTTCCGCTACATGGCGCCGGAGCAGATCCTCGGCGAGCACCTCGACACGCGCACCGATCTCTACTCGCTGGGCGTCATCCTCTACGAACTGCTCTCGGGCCGGCCGCCCTACGAGGCGAAGACGCCCTACGAGCTGTGGCAGAAGGTGCTCGAGACCGACCCCGCGCCCGTCTCGTCGATCAACCCCCGAAGCGATCGCATGCTCAGCCGCGTCGCGCACCGCCTGCTCCGCAAAGAACCCGACGACCGCTACCAGACGGCGGAAGAAATCTACGAGGCGCTGATCGAATGAAGCACTCCCTCACCGTAGACGCCGCGCACGCGGGCCAGCGCATCGACCTCTTCGTCGGCGAGGCCCTCGCCCTCTCGCGCTCGAGGCTCAAGGCCCTCTTCGAGGGCGACGCCGTGCGCCTCAACGAGCGGCGCACCAAGAAGGGCGCCACCCTCGCCCCCGGCGACCGGGTGGACGTGGAGCTCGAGGACACGCCCGCGGGCACCGGCGCCGTGGCCGACGCGGAGCTCACGCTGCACGTGCTGCACGAAGACGACGCCCTCGTCTTCGTGGACAAGCCGGCCGGCGTGCCCTCGCAGCCGCTCCAGCCCAACGAGAAGGGCACCGTGGCCAACGCGCTCATCGCGCGCTACCCCGAGATGGCGACGGTAGGCGACGACCCGCGCGAGGCGGGGCTGTGTCACCGGCTCGACGTCGAGACCTCCGGCGTGCTGCTCGCCGCCCGCACCCGCGCCGCCTGGGAGGCCCTGCGCGCCGCCTTCAGCGCCGACCGCGCCGTCGAGAAGCGCTACCTCGCGCTCGTCACCGGCCCCCTGGCCGACGAGGGCGTCATCGAGGTGCCGCTGGCCCACGCCGGCGACCACGTGCGGCCGGGCCTGGAGGCCGAAGGGCGCCCCGCCGTCACCGAGTTCAGCGTGCGCGCGCGCGTGGGCGAGTACGCCCTCGTCGACGTGAAGCTCGTCACCGGCGTGCTGCACCAGGTGCGCGCTCACCTCGCGGCCATCGGCGCGCCCATCGTCGGCGACGTCACCTACGGCGGGCGCGAAGAGCCGGGCCTTGGGCGCTTCTTCCTCCACGCCGCCTCGCTCGGGGTGCGGCACCCGACCACGGGCGACTTTCTGCGGGTCGAGAGCCCGCTCCCCGAGGCACTCGGGCAGGTGCTCGATCGCCGGCTCCCGACGGGCGACGCACCGGTGCACCGCGCGAAGCCGTAGGGCGCGCGCCTGGGGCTGCCGTGACGCGGGCCATCCTCCACATCGACATGGACGCCTTCTACGCGTCGGTCGAGCAGCGCGACGACCCGCGCCTGCGCGGCCAGCCCGTCATCGTCGGCGGGCACCCGCAGCGCGGCGTGGTGGTGGCGGCCAGCTACGAGGTGCGGCCCTTCGGCGTGCGCAGCGCGATGCCCATGGCGCGGGCGCTCCAGCTGGCGCCGCGGGCCCTCGTGGTGGCGCCCCGCTTCGAGGCCTACGCCGACGCGAGCGAGGCGGTGTTCCGCATCTTCGAGCGCTACACGCCGCTCATCGAGCCCCTCTCGCTCGACGAGGCCTTCCTCGACGTGACGGCCTCGCTCGGCCTCTTCGGCACCGCCGGGAAGCTCGCCGAGCGCATCCGCCGGGAGGTGCGGCAGGAGGTGGAGCTGCCCGCCTCCGCGGGCATCGCCGAGGTGAAGTTCGTGGCGAAGATCGCCTCCGACGCGGCCAAGCCCGCGGGGCAGCACGAGGTGCCGCCGGGCACGGCGCGGGCCTTCCTCGCCCCCCTGCCCGTCTCGCGCCTGTGGGGCGTGGGGCCGAAGACCGAGGCGGTGCTGCTGCAGCATGGCCTGCGCACCATCGGCGACGTCGCGGCGCGGCCCCTGGAGTGGCTGAGCGCGCGCCTGGGCACCTCGGCCCAGCACTTCTGGGAGCTCAGCCGGGGCCTCGACGAGCGCCCCGTGGTGCCCGACCGCGAGGCGAAGTCGGTGGGCGCGCAGGACACCTTCGACGAAGACCTGCTCGGCGAGGAGGCGCTCCGGCCGCACCTCCACGGCCAGGCGCTGCGCGTCGGCCGCCGGCTGCGCAAGGCCGGGCTCAAGGCCCGCGCGGTGCAGCTGACGGTCAAGTACGCCGACTTCACCTCCCTCACCCGCCAGCGCACGCTCGAGCAGCCGACGGACGATGGGCAGCTGCTCTATCGCGAGGCCGTGGCGCTCCTGGCAAAGGTGGATCTGCGTCGGCGGGTGCGCCTCACCGGCGTCGGGGCGCACGAGCTGACGACGGGCCAGGCGCAGCTCGGGCTCTTCCACGCCGCCCAGGGGCCCCGGCGCGAGGACCGCCTCAACCAGGCCCTCGACGCCATCGCCTCGAAGTTCGGCTCCAGGGCCGTGGTCACGGCCGACCTCGCGGGCGACGACCCCGAGGTGATGCGCGACGGCTTCTACGCGGAGCAGAAGCGGGCCTCGGCCCACCGCGCCGAGGCGGCCCGTCAGCAGGAGGGCCCGCACGTGGAGCGCGACGGCGAGCCACCGCCCGAGGAGTGAGCGGCGCGACCGGGCGGCGTCACCAGCGCGCGACGCGGAGCCCGGGCACCCGCAGGAACTCGCGCTCGTTGCGCGTGACGAGCGTGAGGTCGCCAGCCAGCGCGCTCGCCGCGATCAGCAGGTCGTTGGGGCCGATGGGCGTGCCGGCCGCGGCGAGCTGTGCGCGGAGCAGCCCGTACTGGTCCGCGGCGCGCGCGTCGAAGGGCAGGGGCACCAGCGCCGAGAAGAGCTGCTCGAGCTTCGCGAGGTTGCCCGAGACCTGCTGGCTCCGGCGGGCGCCGAAGAGCAGCTCGGCGCGCACGACGGCGCTCAGCACCACCTCGTCGGGCGACGTGGCGAGCCACGCCTTGCGCACGGCCTTGTCGCCCTTGAGCCAGGCGATGCAGACGTTGGTGTCCACGAGGTAGCTCACAGCGGGTCGCGCGCCTCGAGCGGCAGGTCCTCCGGCTCGTCGAAGTCACCCTCCCACCCGCCGAAGGTGTCGAGGAACTCGCGGGGCCAGGCGCGGGCCACCCGCCTGCGCCCCGCCAGCTGGGCGATGTAGGCCGAGACGCTCTGGCCCGACCGCTTCGCCGCGGCGCGGAGCTCGCGCTCGAGCTCGTCGGGGAGGTAGATCGTGAGCTGCGACATAGGTGGGTAGTATACGCGCCTCATGGGCGCGAGGGCAGCCCCGCCCGCCGCGGCCTCAGCGCGGCGCGGGCGCGCGCCCGAAGCGCCGGCGGAGCGCCGCCACCACCTGCGCGTCGGCCTTGAGCGAGAAGAGCTCCACCACCGTGCGGCCGTAGGGCAGCGCGCAGGCCAGCACCGCCAGCGTGGCGCCCAGCCCGATGAGCGTGTTCTGCCAGCTCGCGAGGTCCCACTGACCGTCCCAGAACCACTCGTGCCGGCTGAAGGGCCAGAAGTAGTACAGCGGCCAGCCCGGCCCGCTGCCGAGGAGATCGCAGGCCAGGTGGAGGTGAAAGGCCGCGAGCCCCAGGCCGAAGACGGCGAGGCGCCGCGTGGCGAAGGCCGCGAGCGCGGCGGCGATCACCAGGGCCGACACGAAGCCGTGCGTCAGCACGTGGTGCCACTGGCCGTAGAGGTCTTCACCCACCAGGAGCGTCAGCCCGTCGAGGTCCGGCGCGAGGCCGGCCAGCGTCACGAGCAGGCGATCGCGCCGGTCCGGGAGCCGCTGGGCGCCCAGCCACGAGAGCTGGGCGTGCACGATGGGGTTCACTCCGCGGCGGGCGCGGCCGGCGGGGCGCTGGAGCCGTCGGCCTCGCCGCCACCGCCGCGACGGCGACGACGACGACGACGGCGCGGCCCGGGCGCGTCAGACACCGCCGCGGGCGCCGCGCCCGTCTTCCACTTCTCGAGCTGATCCTGGTGCTCGCCGGTGGCCTTCACCCAGACCTCGAACACCGCCAGCGACTCGTTGAAGAGCGGGTGCCCGCGGAAGCCCATGAGGCCGCCCCGGCGCCGGCGCAGGCCCGCGAGCGTGCGCTGCGCCATGAGGACCATCCGGCACCGCTCGGCGATGCGCCGCGGCAGGCGCGCCTTCTGCACCAGCTCCGAGAGCAGCGCCTCGATGGCCTGGGCCACCGACGGCGGGCGGCCCCCCTCTTCGTCGGCGCCCGGCTCCTCGGGCTCGTCGAGCGAGATGGGGAGCAGGATGCTCGCCAGCAGCATCGAGTCGTCGAAGTTGGCGCCGGCGCGCACCGCCTCGTCCATGGCCTGCACGAAGCGCCAGTACTCGGCGACGCCCTCGGGCGCCTGGCCCTCGAGGTGCTCCCACACCGGCGGGAGCAGCACGTTGAGCGCGCCGAGCGCGTTGACGAGCTGCAGGGCCGGCTCCGCGTGGCCCCCGCGCAGGAGCCGGAAGGTCTCCTCGAGCAGCCGGGGCGGCGAGCAGCGCGGCAGGTCCTCCACCGCGCCCTCCATGGCCGCGTAGGTGCGCGACTCGAGCTCGAGGCCCAGCTTGCCCGCGAAGCGCACCGCGCGGAGGATGCGCACGGGGTCCTCGCGCAGGCGCACCTCGGGGTCGCCGATGGTGCGGATCTGCCGCAGCGCGAGGTCGCGCAGGCCGCTGACGTAGTCGAGCACCCGCCCCACGGAGGGATCGTAGAAGAGCCCGTTCATCGTGAAGTCGCGGCGCCGCGCGTCCTGCACCGCGGTGCCGAAGGTGTTGTCTTCGGTGATGAGCAGGTCGGGCTCGACGGCCAGGGGCGTCTCTTCGTCCTGCACGTCCTCCACCGGGGTGCTGGGCACCTCGACGCCCTCGGCGATGGCCACCAGCGCCTCCTGGTCGGCGTCGGCGATGTGCTCGGTGCCCGGCGAGTGCACCTCGCCCTCCTGCGCCTCCGAGGGCTGCGGCTCTTCCACCAGCGTGGGCATGGCCCGGAAGGTGGACACCTCGAGGATCTTCCCGCCCTTGAAGTACACGTGGGCGAGGCGGAAGCGCCGGCCGATGAGCCGGCAGTTGCGGAACAGGCCCTTCACCTGGTTCGGCGTCGCGCTGGTGGCGATGTCGAAGTCCTTGGGCTCCTTGCCGATGAGCAGGTCGCGCACGCAGCCGCCGACGAGGTACGCCTCGTGCCCGTGCTGGCGCAGCCGCAGCAGCACGCGCACCGCGTCGGGGTCGAGGCGCTCAGGCTCGATGTCGGGCCCGTCGTCGCGCTGGGCCCGCGTGGGCCGCTCCGCCGGTTCCTTCGGGGAATGCTCAGACGCGGCGCTCGCCTCCGCCCGCGCGGGTTCTTCTGGCGCGGGGGGACGAGGCTCGGTCGCCTCACTCACGGTGTTCTCAGTCGTCATCTCGTTCGTGCGCCGGCGCCCGCGGAGCACCGGCTGAAGAGCCGGGCCGTGACGCGACGTGTGCGCCCTTCTATCTCAGATGCCGCCGCGAAGCGCAAAGGCCCTTGCGAGGCGCCTACTCGAAGCGCCGGCGCTTCTTGTGCGTGCGCGGCCGCGCGTCGTCGAGGATGGACAGGTAGTCGATCTCTCGCACCTTGGGCGGCGGCGGCTGCCCGCCCAGCGACACCAGCCGCTTGCTGAAGGCGGCCACGATGTCTGGCACCGGTCGAACGGCCTGGAACACCGTGGCCGGGCCCTGCAGGGCCTCGAGCAGCCCCTGGGCCACGTCACCTAAGGGGAAGCCGCGGCGCAGGAGGTCCTGGAAGGAGTTGGACAGCGTCAGCAGGTTGTAGCCCGCGGTCTGCACCAGCTCGATCATCACCCGCAGCACCTGGGGCGCCGTGAGGTGCTTGTCGGCCAGCAGCACCAGCGCCGCCTGGAAGTAGTTGAAGATGGGCACGACCCGCGCGCCGTAGTGGGCGAAGGCCGCCGGGGGCGTGAGGCGATCGAGGTTGATGAAGATGCGCCGCACCGGGTCCGCCACGGGGATCTCCGCCCACTGCTTCATCACCCGCCTGATGTCGTCGGGGTACACCTCGGCCGCCTCGAGCACCTGGTAGACGACCGGCTCCGAGACGCGGCGCGCCACCATGTCGGCGTAGAGCGAGTAGATGAAGGCGTCGGCCTCGGCGTCGTCGCCGAAGAGCACCTCCTCGGCCTCTGCCGGCGCCCGCGCGCGGCTCTCGAGCAGCACGGGCAGCTTGTAGCCGACCTGCCCGCGCATGGCCTTGAAGCGCCCGCGCACGAGGTTGCGCAGGTTGTCCTTGAGCACCAGCTCGTCGAACTCCACGCCGTCGAGCTGCAGCTTCTCGGTCAGCACCGCCCGCATCTGCGTGGGGCTGCCCGACACGATGCACAGCCGCGAGTCGCCCGAGGCCCGCAGCTCGCGAATGAGCGCCGCCGCCCCGGGGATGGCCTTCTTCTCGTGCGCCTTCTGGAAGGCCGTGCGCACGAGCTGCCGGAGCGTGTCGAACTCCGTCTGCAGGTAGGTCTTGTCGAGGTCCCAGCGGTAGATGCGCCGCACGGGCCCGGTGGACTCGTTCTCGCTCACGGTGAAGCCACAGGTTCTACCTCAGGCCGCCGGCAGCGTCGCTTGAATGGCCCGGCACAGGTCCTTCGACACCGCCCGGGCCGCCACCTTGCCCGCGTTGGAGATGGCCCGCGCCTTCGAGCGCCCGTGCGCCTTGATGAAGAGCCGGTCGAACCCGAGGATGGGCGCGCCCCCGTACTGCTCCCAGTCGGTGACCTCCTTGATGCGCTCGATGCCCGACGACAGCATCGCCAGGCCCGCGCGCCACAGGAGCTTCTCTTTGTAGGCGTAGCGGGCGAGCTCCACCACCGTCTCGCTTACGCCCTCGAGCATCTTGAGGCACACGTTGCCCACGAAGCCGTCGCACACCACCACGTCGGCCGTGCCCTTGGGGATGTCGACGCCCTCGACGTTGCCGATGAAGCGCAGGCCCGCCAGCCCGCGGAGCTTCTCGTGCGCCTCCACCACGCGCGCCGGCCCCTTCTGCGCCTCGGTGCCGTTCGAGAGCAGGGCCACCGACGGGTTGTCGTTCTTCGAGATGATGCGCGCGTAGGCCGCGCCCATCACCGCGAAGGCCACGAGATCGTCGGCCGTGGCGTCCACCGTCGCCCCCACGTCGAGGATGAGGCTGAACGGGTCGTTCTTCTCGCCGCGCCCCACGGCCGTCGGGTACACCGTGGCCAGGGCCGCCCGCCGCACCCCGGGGATGAGGGCGAAGCAGCGCGCGCAGGCCAGCACCCCCGCGCCGGTGTTGCCCGCCGACACCATCGCGTCGGCCTCGCCATCGCGCACGAGCTGCGCGGCCACCACCACCGAGGCCTGCGGCCTGGCGTCGAGGGCGGCCCCCGGCTTCTCGTGCATGCCCACGAAGTCGGGCGCGTGGTGCACCGCGACCCGCTCGGCGTGGTGCCGCACCTTGCCCAGGGCCTCGTCGATGAGGGCCCGGTCACCCACCAGCAGCGCGTGGATGTGCGGCGTCTCGATGGTCAGCTGCGCCGCGCCGCGCACGATCTCGGCGGGGCCGTGATCGCTCCCCATCACGTCGAAGGCGATGGTGACCGGCCGCTGGCTCACGGGGGCGCCTACTCCTTCTTGGTGTTGGCGCTGTCGCGCTCGATGCAGCCCTTGGTCAGCGTGTACTGGTAGGTGCCGAGCTCGTCGCGCCAGTACTCGCCCACGTACGGCCAGTAGAGCTGGTCGTCGGACACCGCCACCGAGTACTTGTAGTTCTTCACGCGCGACACCTCGCCGCCCGACTGCAGCATCTTCTCGAGGAAGTCCTTTTCCATCGACGTCGTCTCGAACTTGATGCGCAGGCCGTTGGCGCGCAGCGTCTTGAGCGCCCCGAGCTCGAACTCCAGCTTGCCCTTGGCCATCAGGCCCGCCTTGCCGATGAGGGCCTGCCGCTGCGTCTTGAGCGCCTCGATGAGCTGCTTGGACAGGTTGGAGTACTTGAAGGTGTCGCCGCGCTCGCCGATGGAGTCCATCTCGCCCTCGAGCTCGGCGATGGAGTCCACCGTCTTCTTGAGGTCCTTGTCGGTGAGCGCGAGGTTCAAGATGCGCTCGAGGATCTCGTCGGTGCCCACCAGCTTCTTGCCCGACTTGTTCTTCTGGCGCACCTCGTCGAGCACGTTGAAGTACTCGGTGGCCTCCATGTTCTTGCCCACCAGCAGCTCGAGCTCGTCCTGCACCGGCCCGTAGATGGCCTCGAAGTCCTCGATGATGGTGAGCGCCTCGCGGTAGCGGCAGTTCTCGAAGTACACCACCGCCTTCAAGATGAGCGCCTCGGGGAAGTACTCGTCGCGGAAGAACGGGGAGCTCAGGGTGATGAGGTTGCCCAGCGCCTGCTCGTACTGGCCGATGCGGTAGTTCGCCCAGGAGGCCTCGAAGAGCGACTCGAGCCACTGGGGCCCGCCGCGCTCGATCTTGTTGAAGTAGAAGATGGCGTAGCGGTTCTGCCGGGCGCCGTAGTGCGTGCGGGCCAGCTGCATGAAGGCCAGCTCGCGCAGCGCCTTGAGCTGCTTGCCCTCGGCCGTCATCGGGCCCTCGCCCTGGCGCGTGACGCGCACGACCTCCTTCATGGCCTCGAGCGCCGTCTCGAGCTTGTTCTCGCGGAAGTAGGCGAGGCCCTCGAGGTACTTGGCGCGCGGGTAGAAGACGTCACCCTTGGGGATCATCAGGGCCAGGCGCTTGACCTCGTCGAAGGCCTTGGTGGCCTCGCCGGTCTGCTCGGCGTCGTCGAGGGCCTTGGCGCGCACGAAGTTGTAGCGGGCCAGCAGGTAGCGGAACTCGTTGCGGAAGCGCTCGGGGAACTCGTAGTTCGAGTACCGGGCGATCTCGTCGAGCACCACCGTCTCGTTCACCGTCTTGCGGGCGATGAAGAAGAGCCACTCCAGCGACGACTTGAAGAACTTGGTCGACGGCCCGCGCGCCAGCACCTTGGAGAACTGCTGGAGCGACGAGTGGTACATGCCCAGCTTGTAGAGGCTCTTGCCGAGCCAGTACTCCGACTCCACCGCCAGGCCGGCCATGGCCGGGTCGGCCGCCATGTCGGCGAAGGCCAGGGTCGCCGGCTCGAAGGCGTCGCTCTTGAACTGGCTGATGGCCGCCTCCATCTTCTGGCGGTCGCCGGTCTTGCCCGAGACGTCCACCGCGTCGAAGGACATGGTGGGCGCGGCCTTGCCGTCCTTCTTCTTGTCGTCGGTGGCGACGGGCTTGGAGAGGTCGAGGCCGCCCTCGGGCAGCGGCACCTCGCCGGTGCCCTCGTCCTTCTTGTCGTCCTTCTTCTTCGGCGGCGGCTTCTTCTTCTTCTTGCCGCCGAGGTCGAGGCCCTCGAAGTTCATCTGGGCGAACGACGGGGCCGCCAGGCCGGCCACCACCACCATCGCGAGCAGTCGTGCAGTGCGCTTCACGTCAGCCCTCGTTGAAGACCGTGGGGAAGAACATCGACAACCCGATCTCGGTCATGAGCTGGTTGCGGAACGAGTCGCGGGCGTTGGCGCCCTGCTCGTAATAGATGACGTCGCGCAGCTCGAGGCGCACCGTGAGCCACCGGTTCAGGAAGAAGCGGAAGCCGATGCCCACGTTGCCCCCCACCGTGAAGGTGTTGGTCGGCCCGTACATGAGGAACGTCGGGCCGACGAGCGCGTACATGTTGAAGTTGAGGACCTTCTCGGAGAACAGCGAGATCTTCCCGTAGATGGGCGCCCACTGCAGGTCGATGCTGGTCAGCAGCGACATGTACCCGTAGGCCACGTTCGCGGTCTGGCCGTCGAAGGTGGTGAGCTCCTCGAAGGTGGGCGTCGCGCAGCCACCCTGGGGCGCGCAGATCTGCGCGTTCCCCGAGATGAGCGAGAGGTTGTACATGACGCGCCCACCGATCCCCAGGGTCTCGGTGAAGTGGTAGGTGAAGGCCGCGCCGAAGCCGACCTTCTGCCAGAAGGCGTCGCGGAACGAGAGCGTGATGGCCGGGCTCACCTCGAAGCGGCCGTCCATCAAGAAGAGGTGCCCCGACACCGGCCGGATGCGGTCACGGAGCGGGCCGCTGGAGTCCTTGTCGACCTCCGACACGTCGCCGGCCTCATCTTCGGCCGAGCGCTGGGCCGCCGCCGGGAGCGCCGCGAGGGTGAGGGCGGCCACGAGCCACGAGAAGCGCTTCATCACTCGCCCTCCTGGTACGTCGACTTGAAGGGGAAGAAGATCGAGAGGCCGGCGTGCACGAGCATGAGGTTCTGGGTCACGCCCTTGGTGGTGCCCGTCGGCGTGTCGACGTAGGTGGTGTTGATGAGGCCCACGTTGGCCGCGAGGAAGTCCTTCACCACGAAGCGCAGGCCCAGGCCCAGGTCGAAGGCCGGGTTCACCGAGCGGCCCGGGGCCGACGAGGTCTCGGTGTAGACGACGCCCGCGCCGCCGACGAGGTAGCCGTCGAGGTGGAGGATGGAGTTGAACATCGACACCTTGCCGTAGAGCGGGCTCCACTCGAGGTCGCCCATGGCCATCCACTGGGGCACCGAGAAGAAGATGCGGCTGTTCAAGTTGCGCTTGGCGGTGCGCACGTCGTCCGTGGGCAGCGTCTGCATCAGGGTGAAGCGCGCCGCGATGGCCAGCGAGTCGTGCGGGTAGAAGGCCGCGCGGATCGCCCCGCCCACCTTCGTGTAGTAGGCGTCGTTGACGTTGATCACGAACGACGGCGCGAGCTCGAAGCGGCCGCGCTTGGTGTACAGCTTGCGCTGCACCGACTTCACGCGGTCGTCCTGGGTGGTGTCGCGCTCGACGGCCGGCGCGTCGGACTTCTTCGGCGCGTCAGCGGCGGGCTTCGTGGGCTCGACCTTCGAAGGTGGCGGAGCCGAGAGATCGAGCTCGTCCTTCGGGGCCTCGCCCTTCTTGGGCTCGTCCTTGGGGGCGTCGTCCGTCAGGTCAAGGCCGTCGAACTGGCTGTCGGCGAACGCAGGTTCGCCCAGGCTCAGGAGTGCGACGAGCACCGCCGCAGCAGGCAGGTTCCGGATCAAGTGTGCATCTCCACGGCGCTGGTCTTCCCTCTCGGCGAGCCTGCGTGCCGAGCCCCTGGTTGAGTTCCGCGCGCGGACTCTACCCGCTCGCGACCAGTTGTGAAGTCTCGATCTCTTGGGGCGCTGTGGTACCTTGCCGCGAATGAACCGCCTGTCCTTCGCCCTCGCGGCGATGTTCTTCGTCGCGCTCACCGGCTGCAGGCCGGCCACGGATCTCAACACGCGCTGCACGCTGGTCAAGCGCAACCCCGACGGCGGCAAGGCGCTCCCCATCGTCGAGCGCGAGGTGCGCGACTCGGCCGGCCAGAACAAGGACTTCATCGCCATCGGCTCCATCGAGTGCGAAGACCTCATCTGCGTGCGCGACTCGTTCTTCGCCACCGACGCCGGCCTCGACGCCCCCGCCGACGGCTACTGCTCCCGCCAGTGCGTCGAAGGCTCCCAGTGCCCCTCCTTCGACGAGTCGCTCGACAAGGGCTCGACCGCCCTGCGCTGCCGCGCGCTGCTCCTCGACAAGGAGACCCTCGCGGCCCTCTCGGGCGGCGACGGCGGCTTCACCGGCGTGCGCGACCCGTTCTTCTGTGCCCGCGGCGTCTCTGACGCCGGCATGTAGGCCGGCCCCGTACCCGCGGCCGCCCAGCCGCGCGGAATCACTCGTCACCGCTGGCCTGCGATTCGCAGACAGATCGAACGGCGCGCCCAGACGTGCAACGTCGCCCGCGTTCCGGTTGTCTGTGCCGCACCGCCCGCCCGCTTGACTGAGAGGTTCCGATGAATCGCACCGGCGTCATCCTCATCGCTGCTGGAGTCCTCGCCCTCGCCGCCCTCGTGGCTGGCGGCCCACGCCTGGCGGGACACTCGGGCGTCGGCAGGCCCCATCCCCCTCCCCCACCGAAGACCTCGCCTCACGGGAGCCTCTCGCTCACGGCGCGGCTCTCGCACCCCTTCGTGGCGACGGGCCAGCAAGACGTCTTCACCACGGTCGACCTCGAGGGCGTCTCGCTGCCTTCGCAGGCCCGGGGCGCCGTCAACCTCGCCCTCGTCATCGACCGCTCGGGCTCCATGTCGGGCTTCAAGCTGAACCAGGCCAAGCAGGCGGCGCGGCAGCTCATCGCGCAGCTCGCCCCTGGCGACCGGCTCACCATCGTGCACTACGGCAGCGACGTGAAGTCGCTCGACGGCCTCGTCGCCACGTCGGCCAACAAGGAGAAGCTGCTGGCCTACGTGGACGGCATCTGGGACGACGGCGGCACCAACATCGGGGCGGCGCTCGTCACGGCGCGCGACCTGCTGCTCGCCTCCCGGTCGGACTTCAAGGTGAACCGGCTGGTGCTCATCTCCGACGGCCAGCCCACCGAGGGCGTGGTGGAGTTCGAGGGCCTCACCGGCATCGTGCGCGACATCCGCGGCTACGGCGTGTCGGTCAGCAGCATCGGCGTGGGCGACGACTTCAACGAGCAGCTCATGGCGGCCCTGGCCGAGGTGGGCGCCGGGGCCTACGCCTACCTGCAAGACGCCTCGCAGCTCGGCGCCATCTTCCAGAAGGACCTGAACGCCGCTGGCACCCAGGTGGCCCGCGGCGTGACGCTCACCTTCCGGGTGCCCGCGGGCGCGACGCTGCGCCGGGTGCTGGGCTACTCGCAGGTGAGCCGCCGCGCCGACGGCGACGCGGAGCTCGTCACCGTCGCGCTCCCCGACTTCGCCGCCGGCCAGCAGGAGCGCGTCGTCGCCCACTTCACCGTCTCGGCCACCACGCCCGGCTACAGCGTGGACGTGAGCGCCATCGACCTGGCGTACACCGATGTCCTCGCCAACGCGGCGGGCCACGGCGAGGCGCGCGTCGCCGCCATGACGACCGATCAGCTCGAGGTGGTGCTCGAGCGGCGCGACAAGGACGCCATCGTCTTCGCCAACCGCGCCCGCGCCGCCGACAACTCCGCCGAGGCGGCGCAGCGCATGGCCGACGGCGACCGCGCCGGCGCGAAGCAGGCGCTCCAGCGCAACCGCGTGCTCTTCGACGAGACCGAGGCCGTGGCGGGCCCAGGCGCGGTGCAGGCCGACCTCGAGGCCCAGCAGGCCTTCGAGGGCGGGCTCGACGCGGTCACCGGCGAGGCGGAGTCGAAGCAGCTCCAGAAGCAGCTGCGCACCAAGGCCCGCCGAGACTACGGGCTCATGGGCTCGACGTACTGAAGGAGGCGCCATGTCGAACACCGCCGTCATCCAGCTCCACCAGCGCGAGGCCTTCGAGCGCAACGTCACCCGGGCGCTCGCCGCCGGGGCCGGCGCGGGCGTGCTCGCCTTCGTCACCCAGCGGCTCCAGCTGCCGGTGCCCATCGCCTTCCTCGCGCTCGTGGCGACGTCGCTGGCCTGCGTGCGCGGCGACAAGCTCGACAAGCTGCTGCTCGGAGGCCTGTCCATCGTGCTGCCCGCGGTGCCGTGGCTGTTCGGCTTCTCGGCGGCCTGGTCGGTGGGCCTCGCGGGCGCCGTGGCCGGCTCGCTCATGGTGAAGGCCCGCGTCACCGAGCGCGGCGAAGAGGGCAGCGTCGCGAGCGACCGGCCGGGGGCGCTGCACTACATCGCCACCGCCCTGGCCACCGGCGGCCTCGCCGTCGCCGGCACGCAGGTGGCGAAGATCCTCTTCGCGCGGCTGGCCGACGTGAGCACGCCCACGGTGCTCAACTACGCGGTGAGCGGCGCGGTGATCGCGCTCTTCGCCGGCATCGGCAGCCTGGTGTCGCACGTGGCCCTCAAGTCAGACCCGGTGGAGGCCCGCTGCGAGGAGCTCCTCGGGCAGCTCTCGGGTGAGTTCGAGACGCAGGTGGCCCGCGCCCTCTCGCTCTACCGGCACGCCGGCACGCAGCTGGCCGCCCTGCCCCGCGACCCGGCGCGCGAGGAACTCGCCCGCACCCTGCAGAAGCTGACGCGCGACGCGGCGGAGCTCGCTGGAGAGTGGGCCGGCGTCGAGGCCCAGGTGCAGGAGACGGCGCAGGTGGAGCTCCAGAAGGAGATCGACGAGCTGCTCAAGAGCGCGAAGGCCGCCCGTGACGCGGTGGCCCGGCAGCAGCTCGAGGCCGCCGCCGCCTCGCTCCAGGAGGAGCTCGGGCGCCTGGGGGAGCTGCGCCTGCGCCGCGAGCGGGTGCTGGCGCGCCTCAAGTCGCAGGTGGCGCTGCTCGAGCGCGCCCGCGTGGCCCTCATCGGCATGCGCTCCACGCACGCCACGGTGCGCGCGGCGGAGATGGCCGCCGTCTCGCGCAAGCTCAACGCGCTGGCGCTCGGCCAGGCCGACGAGGCGAAGCTGGCCCACGAGGTCGCCACCTCCGCCGAGCTGGGCGCCCTCGAGCGCGCGGCCGCCGAGGCGCAGCGCCCGCGCGCGGCGGCCGAGACC
>CAYUZK010000045.1:0-33120 GCA_964449625.1 uncultured Archangium sp. | reverse complement strand
CGCCCTCACAGCTCCAGCCACTGGAACCACACCGGGTGGTTCGCCTTGTACCAGTGGAGCACCTTGCGGATGACGTCCTGGCTCTCCTTCGGGAGCACCTTCTCGTCGATGCGATCGAAGTGCACGCGGATCTTCTCGCCGTCGTACTCGAGGGCCTGGCTGATCAGCGTCTGCAGCTCGTTGCGAATGCGGCCAGCGTCGGACACCTTCACGGGCCGCTCCGTCCAGTCGGCGCCCGACATGAAGCGCACCAAAAGCGGGCTGAAGACGAGCCGCGCCTGCTCCAGGCTCTCCATGAGCCGCACGGTGAAGGTGATCTGCGAGCTCGCCGCGTGCGTGAGCAGCTGCGTGGTGACGCGGTAGCGCCCGCCGCCGAGGTCCTCGATGCCCTTCATGCCGGTGTACGGGTCGTCACAGATGGCGCCGGTGCAGGCCAGCACGCTCCACTCCTTCGAGGGCACGAGGTCCACCGGGCGCAGGGTGCGCTTGTGCAGCGGCACGTTGGAGCGGTGCGCGTCTTCGATGGACTCGCGGTAGTGCTGCACCACCGCGGGCGTCGCCGCCTCGGCGCCCAGCACGTTGATGACGCGCGCCTCGAAGTCGTCGCCCTCGGCCGCGAGCCGCATGACCTCGTACTCCTGGTCGTGGGGCAGGTCGAAGGTGGGCGAGAGCACCGTCATGGTCGAGTCCACGTCCAGCACCTCCGAGAGGCTGCCGGCCTGCATCGCCTCGGCGGTGGCCGCGTAGCCGTCCACCAGGAAGACGTGCGCCTCACCCTGCTCGTCCTTCCACAGCTTCACCAGGTGCGTGGGCGCGTAGGTGCCCGAGTCACAGAACACGGGGATGCCGGTGGGCGCGACCCAGCCGTCGTCCACGATGTGGGCGCCCAGGTCCTCCCACTGCTTCCACAGCCCGCTCAGGCGCTTCGCGCGGCTTGGCCCGCGCAGCGTCCACACGTGGATGTTCTTGCGCGGCAGGCCCGGGTAGGTCGCCTCGAGCAGCTCCACCACCAGCGCCCGCGGCGTGGCCCAGTCGAGCACCACCGACTTCTTCTCGGCCATGCGCGCCACGGCCTTGGGCACGGTGAGGCAGCCGAAGTAGGCCTCGTAGGGCTTGGTCACCGTCAGCGGCTGATCGAAGAGGTGAATGATGGTCATCGGCCCCGTCGCCTTGCCCTCGGCGAAGCGGCTGGTGTTCTCGAGCGTGTCCACCGCGGCGCCCCACACGGTGATGCCCTGCTTCGAGAGCGAGTCGTAGAAGGTGGTGAAGCGGTGCTCCGGGTCGTTGAGGAGCCGCCGCGTCGCCTCGTCGACGATGCGCGCCACCTCGGGCCGGGCGTAGACGCGGCCGAAGCCCAGCAGCGGGTTGGCGCCCATCTCGGGCGTCTCGCCGGCCTTGGGCATCAAGCCCTCGCCCAGGCACACCATGATGGCGTGGTTCTCGGGCAGCGTGCGCGTCAGGTACCAGAGCCCCTCGCTCATCATGTAGGCGCTGATGGCGTCGGCCGCCTTCTTCGACTGGTTGTAGCCGTGCTTGTCCTTGCCCACGCCGCCGCCGAACTGGCCGAAGAGCTTCGTGCCCAGGGCCGTCGCCGCCGACGTCATGGCCAGGCAGCGCGCGATGCCGCGGGGCGTGAAGCTGTGCGCCGACACCGGGTCAGCCTGGTTGCGCTCGACCTCCACGTCCTCCAGCCAGAGGTGAAACCGGAGCAGCACGGGCCGGGTGTCGAAGGCCCACTGGGCGATGAGGTTGCGCTTGGCGAGGTCCATGGGAGTGTCCTTGAGGCTGGCAGCGGAGCGCCGCCCGGGCAACAACGGATGAGCCACGACGGAAGGGCCCTGCCGGCACCTCCGCTTCCGTCAGAACAGGTACTCGCCGCCCTGCGCGCGCACCGTGGTGACGGCCGCCAGGTTGACGATGTCCTGCACCGAGGCGTTGTTCTGGAGCACGTTGACGGGGTGGCTCATGCCCAGCAGCACCGGGCCGATGACCTCCGCCCCGCCGAAGCGCCACAGGAGCTTGTAGGAGATGTTGGCCGCGTCGAGCGACGGGAAGACGAGCACGTTGGCGTCGCCCGTCAGCCGGCAGAAGGGCGCGCGCTCCTCGCGCTCCTCCGCCACCAGGGCCACGTCCACCTGCATCTCGCCGTCCATCTCCAGCTCCGGGCGGCGGGCGCGGGCCAGCTCCATCGCGTCGCGCACGCGGCCCGGCCCCGGGCCGCCGTTGGCCGAGCCGAAGTTCGAGTACGAGAGGAAGGCCACCCGCGGCGTCACGTCGAAGCTGCGCGCCAGGTCGGCCATGGCGATGGCGATGTCGGCCAGGTACTCCGGCGACGGCACCGGGTTCATCGTGCAGTCGCCGAAGAACTTGAAGTCGTTGCGCTGCACCACGATGTACACGCCGCCGGCGCGGCGGCCCTCGCGCGTGCCGATCACCTCGAGCAGCGGGCGCGCCGCCTCGGGGTAGCTCTGGGTGAGGCCGGTGACGAAGCCGTCCACCGCGCCCTGCTTCACCATCATCGCCCCGAAGTAGTTGCGACGGCGCATGTCGCGGCGCGCGTTGTCGAGCGACACGCCCCGGCGCTGCCGCAGCTCGAGGTAGGCCTGCGTGTAGCGCTCGAGGTCCGCGTGCTTGCGTGGGTCCACCACGCTCACGCCGGCGAGCTCGTCCTCGAGGCGGCCCTCGACGATGGCCCGCTTGATGCGCTCCGCGTCGCCGAGCAGCACCGGCTCGCACACGCCCTCCTCGCGGAGGATGCGCGCTGCCTGCAGCGTGCGCGGGTGCTCGCCGTCGCTCAGCGCGATGCGCCGCGGCTTCGCCTTCGCGCGGGCGAAGACCGAGGACATCACCTGGTAGCTGCGCGACTGCCGGCGCTGGAGCCCCTCGCGGTACTCCACGAGGTCCACCGGCACGCGGGCGACGCCCGTGTCCATCGCCGCCTTCGCCACCGCGGGCGCCACCCACAGCAACACCCGCGGGTCGAACGGCTTGGGGATGATGTAGTCGGGCCCGAAGGTGAAGCGCTCGCCGCCGTAGGCGTGGGTGACGGCGTCGGGCACGTCTTCCTTCGCCAGCGCCGCGAGGGCCCGGGCGGCGGCCAGCTTCATGTCCTCGTTGATGCGCCGCGCGCGCACGTCGAGGGCCCCTCGGAAGATGAAGGGGAAGCCCAGGACGTTGTTCACCTGGTTGGGGAAGTCGCTGCGGCCGGTGGCGACGATGGCGTCGGGCCGGGCCTCCTTCGCCTCGTGGTAGTCGATCTCCGGGTCGGGGTTGGCGAGCGCGAAGATGATGGGGTTCTTCGCCATCACCTTGAGCATCTCGCCGGTGACCACGCCCTTCACCGAGGCCCCGAGGAAGATGTCGGCGCCAGCCAGGGCGTCAGCCAGCGTGCGCGCCCTGGTGTCGCGCACGAAGGGCTTCTTCCACTCGTTGATGGCGTCGGTGCGGCCCGCGTGGAGCACGCCCTTGGTGTCGACCATCATCACGTTCTCGAGCTTGACCCCCAGGCGCACCCAGAAGGTGGTGCAGGCGATGGCCGAGGCGCCGGCGCCCGAGACGACCACGCGCACCTGGTCGAGCTGCTTGCCGGCGAGCTCCACGGCGTTGAGCATCGCCGCGCCCGAGATGATGGCCGTGCCGTGCTGGTCGTCGTGGAAGACGGGGATGTTCATCGACTCCTGGAGCCGGCGCTCGATGACGAAGCACTCCGGGGCCTTGATGTCCTCGAGGTTGATGCCGCCGAAGGTGGGCTCGAGGGCCTTCACCACCGCACAGAAGGCGTCGATCTCCTTCGCGTCGACGTTGATGTCGAAGACGTCGATGTCGGCGAACTTCTTGAAGAGCACCCCCTTGCCCTCCATCACCGGCTTGCCGGCGTAGGGCCCGATGTCGCCCAGGCCCAGCACCGCGGTGCCGTTCGACACCACGCCCACGAGGTTGCTGCGCGCGGTGTAGAGGTACGAGAGGTCGGGGTCCCTGGCGATCTCCAGGCACGGCTCGGCGACGCCGGGCGAGTAGGCGAGCGCGAGGTCGCGGGCCGTCGCCGTCGGCTTGGTGGCGATGACCTCGATCTTCCCGGGGCGGCCCTGCGAGTGGTAGTCGAGGGCATCTTCGCGGCGGATCTTCTTCGACAGCGGCTTGAAGGACGTGGCCATGCCTGACGGAATCGCGCACGGCGCCACGCCGGTCGAGCGAATTCACCTACTGCACCGCGTCAGCCGAAGGCGCGGTTACACGAGCGGCTTGATCGCCTCGTAGAGGCTCGTCGTGCCGCGCACGTACCCATGCGGGTGCGCGAACTGCATCAGCCCCCGCGCCAGGGCCTGGTACCACTCGGCCTCGAGCGCCGCGCGCGCCTCGGGCAGCCCCTGCGCGACGAGCGCCGCCTTCGCGGCCTCCACCGGGTGGCTCACCGCCTTGATGGGCGTGCCCAGCAGCGAGGTGGCCGCCTCCGCCACGTCGTCGGCTGACCAGTTCTCGCGGCCCGCAAGCTCCACGACGCGCGGCCCGTGGCCCGTCGGCGGCTCCACCAGGGCCTTCGCGCCGGCCTCGCCGATGTCGTGCGCGCACGACTGCGGGAACTTGAGGTGCGCGTGGCCGTAGAAGGGCAGCGCGCCCGAGTCCATCGCCTCGAGGAAGAGCGGTGCCCAGCGCTCGACGAAGGGCGCCGCGCGCAGGAACGTCAGCGCCGGCGCCGCGTCCTTGAGCGCCCTCTCCGCGCGGTGGAGCGCGACGAGCGGCCCGGTGCCCGCCGCGTGCTGCGCGCCGACGGCCGAGAGGAAGCACACGTGCTTCACCTTCGACGCCTTCACGCCCGCGGCGAGGCGCTCCATGAAGGCGGCGCTCTGCGCGAGCAGGTCCTCCGCGCCGTCAAAGGGCGGCAGGAAGAGCCAGGCCCCCTGCATGCCCGTCAGCGCCTTCGTCACCGCGGCGCTGTCGAAGAGCTCCACCACCGCGACCTCCGCGCGCCGCCGCAGCCACGGCTCGCCCTGCTCCTCGCGGCGCACCAGCACGCGCACCTTCTGCCCCTGCTTGAGCAGCGCGTCCGCGGTAGCGGCGCCCGTACGACCCGAGACTCCTGCGACGGCGTACATGGACCCCTCCTGCGTGGTGGTGGCGCACCATGCGCTGCCCTCCCGACCGATTCACGCGAATAAACTGCAGCCCTCGATTTTCACGCGCAGGAGCTGCGTTGGCCCGGCAGCGCGAGGCGCCAAGCGCCCGCGACGACTGCGTCAAAGCCGGCTGATCCGCCCGGCTCCGTGGCTCGCTCCTTGAACCCTGACCCCCTGTGCCGCGCGGCAGCAGCCGCCGCCGGGGCAGGCAAGGGGCTCGTCATGGGACTCGCGACGACAGGCCGGCGCATCGCGGTCCAGGGCACCGTGCAGGGCGTGGGCTTTCGTCCGTGGGTGTACCAGCTCGCGCACCGGCTCCACGTCACCGGCTCGGTGAAGAACGGGCCCGCGGGGGTCACCATCGACGCCTTCGGCGCGGCGAAGGACCTCGACCTGCTCCTCGAGTGCCTCGAGACGGAGCTGCCCCCGGCCGCGCACATCGATCGCCTGGAGTGGCAGCCGCTCGCGGGCGAGGCCCCGGCAGCCTTCGCCATCCTCCCCAGCGACACCACCGGCCCGGGGCGCGCCAGCATCCCCGCGGACCTGGCGATGTGCGACGCCTGCCGCGAGGAGATCCACGACCCGACGGCGCGCCGCTACCGCTACGCCTTCACCAACTGCACGCACTGCGGCCCCCGCTTCAGCATCGCCACGGCCATCCCCTACGATCGCCCCGCCACCACCATGGCCGGCTTCCCGCTCTGCGCCGGCTGCCGCCGCGAGTACGAAGACCCGAGCGACCGGCGCTTCCACGCGCAGCCCATCGCCTGCCCGGCGTGCGGCCCCCGGCTGGCGTGGCTCGACGCGCAGGGCCGGCCTGAGCCGGTGGTGGACCCGCTCGAGCTCGCCGCCAGCCGCCTCCTCGAAGGGAACATCGTCGCCCTGCGCGGCCTGGGCGGCTTCCACCTCGCCTGCGACGCGCACAACGAGGCCACGGTGCGGGAGCTCCGCCGCCGCAAGCACCGCGACGAGAAGCCGCTGGCCGTGATGGTGCCGAACCTGGCCTCAGCGCACGCGCTCGCCGAGCTCGGGACCGCGGAGGTCTCGCTGCTCACCTCCGCGGCGCGGCCCATCGTGCTCGCGCCGCTGCGCCCGGGGCTGGCGCTCTCCATCGCCCCCGGCTTCCGGCAGCTCGGCCTCTTCCTGCCGTACACGCCGCTCCACGAGCTCCTCCTGGCGCGCGTGGGCCGGCCGCTGGTGATGACCTCGGGCAACCGCTCCGACGAGCCGATGGCCACCGAGACGGCCGAGGCCGTGGCGCGGCTGGCCGGCATCGCCGACGGCTTCCTCGTGCACGACCGCCCCATCGCCACCCGCACCGACGACTCGGTGGCCCGCGTGGTGGAAGGCAAGCCCATGGTGCTGCGCCGCGCGCGCGGCTACGTGCCCGAGTCGCTGGCTGCGCCGCTGGCCTTCGCCGAGCCGGTGCTGGCGGTGGGCGGGCAGCTCAAGAACACCTTCTGCATCGGCCACGGCGACCGCCTCACGCCCGGGCCACACGTGGGCGACCTCGACGAGCTGGCCACCTGGGAGAGCTACACCGCGATGGTGACGCGCCTCGAGCGCTTCCTCGAGGTGGAGCCGCGGCTCCTCGCGCACGACCTCCACCCCGACTACGAGACGACGCGCTACGCCCGCGAGCGGCCCGCGCGGGAGCGCCTGGGCGTGCAGCACCACCACGCGCACGTGGCGGCGGTGATGGCGGAGCACGGCCTGGGCGGCCCCGTGCTCGGCGTGGCCTTCGACGGCACCGGCTACGGCCCCGACGGCGCGGCCTGGGGTGGCGAGTTCCTGCTCGCGGGCTACGGCGGCTACCAGCGCCTCGCCACGCTGCGACCCATTGCCCTCGCGGGCGGCGAGCGCGCCATTCGCGAGGCCTGGCGAGTGGGCCTCGCGGTGCTCGACGACGCCTTCGACGGCGCGCCCCCGCTCGAGCAGCTCCAGCTCTTCCAGCAGGTGCCGGAGCGCGACGTGGCGAACGTGCGGCAGCTCGTGCGCTCAGGCTTCCAGGTGGTGCAGGCGCACGGCGTCGGCCGGGTGTTCGACGCGGCGGCGGCCATCCTCCTCGCCCGCCCGCGCGCCAGCTTCGAGGCCCAGCTCGCGCTCACCCTCGAGCAGCACGCCGACGGCGCAGGCGAGCCGTGGCCCTTCGAGCTCCACCGCTCGGAGGCGACCTGGGAGCTGGACCTGCGCCCCATGTGGCGCGCGCTGGTGGGCGAGCTGCTCGCGGGCCGGGCGCCGGCCACCCTCGCGGCGCGCTTCCACGCCACGCTCGGCGCGGCGACGGCGGCCACCGTGCGCGCGCTGGCCCAGCGCCACGGGCCCCGGCCGGTGGTGCTGGCGGGCGGCTGCTTCGCCAACGGCCTGCTGGCCGGCGAGGTTCTCTCGCGCCTGGGCGGCCTCCAGGTGCACCTGCCCTCGCGCCTGCCGCCCGGTGACGGCGGCCTCGCGGTGGGCCAGGCGGTCATCGCGGCGGCGCACCTCGCGTCGCGCTCGAAGGGAGTCTCCTGATGTGTCTCGGCGTGCCCGGCAGGGTGGTGTCCATCGATGGGCTGGTGGCGACGGTGGACTTCTGGGGGGTGCAGAAGCAGGTGCACCTCCACATCGTGGACGAGCCCGTGGTGCCCGGTGACTACGTGTTGAACCACGTGGGCTACGCCATCCGGAAGATTCCCACGGAGGACATCGAGGCCACGCTGGCGATGTACGACGAGCTGCTCGACGGCAAGCCCGGCGACCTCATGCGGCAGGACGTCGAGGATGAGGTGGGCGCGTCGCGCGAGGGGCCGCGATGAACGCCACCGCGCAGCTCAAGTTCCGCGACCCGCTGCGCGCGAAGGCCCTGGGCGCGCGGCTGCAGGCGCTGGTGGAGGAGCTCGGCCGTGACCCCGTGTCGGTGATGCACGTGTGCGGCTCGCACGAGCAGGCCATCGCGCGCTTCGGCCTGCGCAGCGCCTTCCCGAAGGCGCTCGACGTCATCATGGGGCCGGGGTGCCCGGTGTGCATCACCGACGTGCCCGAGGTGGACGAGGGCGTGGCGCTCGCGCTCCAGGGCGTACGGGTCGCGACCTACGGCGACATGCTCAAGGTGCCAGGCACGGTGAAGTCGCTGTCAGACGCGCGGGCCGACGGCGCGAGGGTCGACGTGGTGTACGGCATCGACCAGGCCGTGGAGCTCGCCCGGCAGACCGACGAGGAGGTGGTGTTCTTCGCCACCGGCTTCGAGACGACGGCCGTGGCCACCGCCGCGGCGCTGCTCGCCGGTCCGCCGAAGAACTTCTCGGTGCTCTCGGCGCACAAGTACATCCCCCCGGTGATGGAGATCGTCACCGAGATGCCGGGCACGCGCATCGAGGGCTTCCTCGCGGCGGGCCACGCGGCGACCATCACCGGCGCCGGCGTCTTCGAGGCCTTCGTGGAGCGCCACCGCGTGCCGGTGGTGGTGGCGGGCTTCGAGCCCCTCGACATCCTCTCGGCGCTGGTGAAGCTCGTCGAGCTCGTGCGCGACCGCAAGCCCGAGGTGGTGAACATGTTCCCCCGCTGCGTGACGCGGGAGGGCAACAAGGTCGCCCAGGCGCAGCTGTGGAAGGTCTTCCAGCCCATCGGCGGGCGCTGGCGCGGCATCGCGCACGTGCCCAACGGCAACCTGCGGCTGCGCGACGCGTACGGGGCCTTCGACGCGCGGCGGCGCTTCACCATCGACGTGGCGAGGCTGTGGGACTTCGCGCCGCCCAGGCTCCTGGGCCAGTGCGTGTGCGGGGAGATCATGGCCGGCAGCAAGAGCCCCGGCGACTGCCCGCTCTTCGGCAAGGACTGCGTGCCCGAGAACCCGGTGGGCGCGTGCATGGTGTCGAGCGAGGGCACCTGCCGCATCTGGCACCAGTACGGCGGTCACCTGGACCTGAGAGGTGTGGCGTGAGGGACGGCAACACGCGCGTGGCGATGCGGCACGGCGGCGGCGGGCGGGCCATGCGCACGCTCATCGAGGAGGTCTTCCTCCGCGGCGCCGACGAGCTCCCGGTCGACGGCGTCGGCCTCTCGGCGATGGACGACGGCGCGGCCATTCGCCTCGGCGACCAGTACCTCATCGTCACCACCGACTCGCACGTCATCCACCCGCTCTTCTTCCCCGGCGGCGACATCGGGCGGCTCTCGGTGGCCGGCACCGTCAACGACCTGACGATGATGGGCGCCACGAAGCTGCTGGGGCTGACCTGCGGCGTCATCGTCGAGGAGGGCTTCTCGCGGGAGCTGCTCGAGAAGGTGCAGGCGTCGATGCAGGCCACCTGCCGCGAGGCGGGCGTGCCCATCGTCACCGGCGACACCAAGGTGATGGGCAAGGGCGAGCTCGACGGGCTGGTCATCAACACCACCGGCGTCGGCCTCGCCTCGCGCGTCGTGCGCGACAATGGGCTGCGCGTGGGCGACCGCATCATCGTGACGGGCACCGTGGGCGACCACGGCCTCGCGGTGATGACGGTGCGCAACAAGCTGCAGCTCGAGGGCAAGCTCGAGTCCGACGTGGCGCCGCTGTTCGACCTCATTCAGAGGGCGCTGGCCGCCGGCGGCGACGCGGTGGTGGCGATGAAGGACCCCACGCGCGGCGGCGTGGCGAGCGCGCTGCACGAGATGGCCGGCAAGGCGGGCGTCGGGGTGCTCCTCTCCGAGCCCGACATCCCCGTGAGTGAGGCCGCGCGCGCCGCGAGCGAGCTGCTGGGCATCGACCCGCTGCACGTGGCGAACGAGGGCAAGGCGCTGCTGGGCGTGCGACCCGACGCTGCCGAGCGCGTGCTGGCCGCCCTGCGCGCGCACCCGCTGGGGCGCCAGGCCGCCATCATCGGCACCGCCGTGGCCGAGCCGAAGGGCAAGCTGGTGCTCGACACGGGCCTGGGCCGCAGGTTGCTGGCCGAGCCCGAAGGTGAACCCCTGCCGAGGATCTGCTGATGGAGCCCGCGCCTGCCTCGCCGCACATCCGCGTGACGCATGACGGGGCGGTGGGGGTGCTCACCATCGACCGCCCGGCCCGCTTCAACTCCCTCGACGTAGAGACGGCGAGAGACCTGCGCAAGGCGGGGCTGCAGCTCGCACGCGACGAGCAGGTGCGGTGCCTGGTGCTGCGCGGCAGCGGCGGCATCTTCTGCAGCGGCGCCGACCTCAAGTACATCCGCGCGGGGGGCGACGCGAAGGACCTGGGCTACCTGAGCCCCGAGGCGCGCGGCGCGCAGCAGGGCCCCGGCCCCATCTTCAAGCAGATCCTCGAGTACCTCCACGCCACCATCTCGGAGCTGCGGCGCGCGCCCAAGCCCGTCATCGCGGCGGTGGACGGCGTGGCGGCCGCCGGCGGCATGGGCCTGGCCATGTGCTGCGACCTGGTCATCGCCAGCGAGCGCGCGACCTTCGAGTACGCCTACTTCAAGACCGCGCTGTGCGGCGCCGAGAGCTCGACCTTCTTCCTGCCCAAGCTGGTGGGCCTGCGCCGAGCCATGGACCTCGCCTTCTTGAACCCGCGGCTCTCGGCCTGGGAGGCGCACGAGCTGGGCCTGGTGAGCAAGGTGCTGCCCGACCAAAGCTACGAGACGGAGCTCCTGGCGCTGGCGCGGCGGCTCGCCGAGGGGCCCACGGCGTCGTACGCGGCGGCCAAGCGCCTGATGAACGAGGCGGCCGGCGTGGACCGCCTCGACTTCCACCTCGACCGCGAGCTCGAGGCGCTCGCGCGCTCCGCCGACAGCCGGGACTTCTCGGAGGGCCTCGCGGCCTTCTTCGAGAAGCGCCCGCCGAAGTTCGAGGGCCGCTGAGATGCACGAGTACTCCATCGTGCAGTCGCTGCTCGACCGCGTGGAGGCCGAGGTGCGGAAGAACGGCGCCGTGTCGGTGCACAGCCTGACGGTGCGGCTGGGCGAGAGCTCCGGCGTCGACGGGCGCCTGCTCGCGACGGCCTTCGAGACCTTCCGCGAGAAGACCGTCTGCGCGGGCGCGGCGCTCACCATCGAGAACGTGCCTGCGACCTGGGCATGCCCGAAGTGCCAGGCCGCGCCACCGCCCGGCGGCATCTTGCGCTGTCCCACCTGTGAGACGCCGGTGCAGCTCGTGACCGGCGACGAGATCGTGCTGGCCCACCTGGAGCTGGAGGTTCCCTGACATGTGCGGCGAATGCGGCTGTGGAGACCCGAAGCTCGTGCCCGTCGAGGTGCAGGACAGGATCCTCGCGAAGAACGACCACCAGGCGGAGCACAACCGCGAGCACTTCGTCGAAGCGGGCGTGCTCGCCATCAACTTGATGGGCTCGCCCGGCTCGGGGAAGACGGCGCTCCTCGAGGCCACGGCCCGGGCCGCGAAGGGCCGCTTGCGCTTCGGCGCGGTGTCCGGCGACCTCGCCACCGACCGCGACGCCCAGCGCCTCAACGCGGCGGGCATCCCCTCCGAGGCCATCACCACCGGCAACGCCTGCCACCTCGACTCGGACATGGTGCACGACGCGCTGCACGGCATGAAGTGGCGCGAGACCGACGTCTTCTTCATCGAGAACGTCGGCAACCTCGTGTGCCCCGCCGTCTACGACCTGGGCCAGGCGGCCAACGTGGTGGCGCTCGCGGTGACCGAGGGCGAAGACAAGCCGCTCAAGTACCCGGTGATGTTCCGCGGGGCGGACCTCGTGGTGCTCACCAAGGTGGACCTGCTGCCGCACCTGGGCGACTTCTCGGTGGCCGCCCTCAAGGACTCGCTCGCCCGCGTGATGCCCAGCCCGCACGTCATCGAGGTCTGTGCGCGCACCGGCGAAGGCATCGACCAGTGGCTCGCGTGGCTCGAGGCGCGGCGCCCGAAGGCCGGGGCGAAGGCGCCGGTGACGCACCACCATCACCACCACGACGAGGCCGGCCACCCGCACGACCATGGACCCCACCGCTAGCCACGTCCTCCTCGGCGTGGCCGCGAGCCTCGCCGTCGTGCACACCGCCATCGGCGTCGACCACGCCCTGCCCTTCGTCGTGCTCTCGCGCGTGCAGGGGTGGACGCTGCGGCGCACGCTGTGGGTGACGGGGCTGTGCGGCCTGGGGCACGTCGCGTCGGCCGTGGTCATCGCCCTGGGCGCCGTCGCGCTGGGCCTCGCCGTGGAGCAGCTCGCGCCGCTCGAGGCGCTCCGCGGGCAGCTCGCCCTGGGCCTCTTGGTGGCCTTCGGCCTCGCCTACGCGCTCGTGGGCGCGGTGCGACTGCGGCGGCGCCGGCCCCATCGCCACGCGCACGTGCACCGCGACGGCACGTTGCACGACCACGACCACGGCCACGCCGACGAGCACGTGCACCTGCACGCCGACGAGCGCAAGCGGGCGGTGAGCGCGTGGACGCTCTTCGTGGTGCTGGTGTTCGGGCCCTGCGAGGCGCTCATTCCGCTCCTGCTCGCCCCCGGCGTGACGCAGGACTACGGGCTCCTCGTGGGCCTCGTCGTCGTCTTCGGCGCCCTCACCGTCGCCACCATGCTGACGCTCGTGACGGTGGGCGTGCTCGGCGCGCGCCTCGTCGACGTGGGCAAGCTGGTGGGCCCGCGGCTCGCGGCGGCCGGCGACGTCGTCGCGGGGCTCACCCTCGCGGCCACTGGCGTCGGCGTCGGGCTGCTCGGCCTCTGAAGAGGTGCCGGAGCCTCCGTCTCACGCGCGCCTCCTTCTGCCCCAAAGGAGCGCGAGACCGTGCACCACCGCAGTGCGGCTCGAGCGCGCGCGCGGACGCGGCGCGAAGGCCCGTCACAGCGGCGAGCGCCACGCCCCGGTGAGAATGGCGACCAGCGTCAGCCCACCGACGAGCAGCCACAGCACCACGGCCAGCGCCGCCGGCCGCGCGCCCACCTGCCTGAGCGCGTCGCGAGACACGCCGAGCCCGACGAAGAAGAGGCTCGCCACGAGGCCGACCTTCGCCCACGACGCGAGGAGCTTGCCGGTGGGCGCCAGCGCGGGCGCCACCGTCACCAGCGCCGCCGCGCCGACGAAGAGGAGGATGAACCACGGGTAGCTGCGCTTCGCCGCGCCGCCCTCGTGCTTCACCAGCTTCGCCGCCAGCGCCGCCACCGGGAGGATCCACAGCGCGCGGGCCAGCTTCACCGTGGTGCCCACCGCGAGGGCCTCGGGGCCGAACTGCATCGCCGCGCCCACCACCGAGCTCGTGTCGTGAATGGCCAGCGCGCTCCACAGCCCGAAGTCCGTCGGCGAGAGCGAGAGCGCGTGGCCCACCGCGGGGAAGAGGAGCAGCGCCACGCCGTTGAGGAGGAACACCACGCCCAGCGCGACGCTCGTCTGGTGGCTCTTCGCGCCGACCGCCGGCGCGACCGCGGCGATGGCGCTCCCACCGCAGATGGCGGTGCCCACGCCGATGAGCAGCGAGGTGATGGCGTCTGTCTTCAGGGCGCGGGCCAGCACCCAGGTGAGGCCCAGCGCGCCGCCGAGGCCCACGAGCGTCTGCCCGAGCCCCGCGACGCCGACCTTCGCCAGCACCGAGAGGTTGAGGCCGAAGCCCAGGCCCACCACCGAGCCCTGGAGCAGGTACGTCTGCAGCGTCTTCGTCTGCTTCGGCCAGCGGTTGCCGACGGTCAGCGCGAGGGTGACGCCTGCGACGAGGGCCAGCGGAGCGGCGAGCGCCTCCACGGCGCCGCTACTTCCAGTCGGGCATCGGCCCGATGTCCACGACCTGCTTCGAGCCATGGTCCTCGAGCCACGACTTGGCCCGGGCGCTGCGCGCGCCGCTGCGGCAGTACACGACGATGGGGCGGTCGGCCGGGACCCCGAGGGAGGCCCACCTCGCCTCGAGCTCCTGCACCGGCACGTTGAGCGCGCCGGCGACGTGGCCCGAGGCGAACTCCGCCGGGGTGCGCACGTCGAGCAGGAGCGCGCCCTGCTTGACCATCGCCTGCGCGTCGACGCCAGAGGCCACCGAGCCCGCGGGCTTGAAGGCGAAGAAGGCCGCCAGCACCACGGCCACCACGAGCAGTCCACGCTGAAGAGAGGTCATGCCGTACTCCTTGAAACGAGATGGGGCCTATGAGCCCGCGTCATCACACGGCGGTTCACACCGCGCTGGCGCTCAGGGCCCGCCGCACCGCCGCCTTCACCGGGCCCGGCACGTCATCGCCTGGCAGGGCGCGGCACATCGAGACGGTGCGCTTGAGCGCGTCGCAGGCCGCGGTGCACTTCGCGCAGCGCTCGAGGTGCGCCTCGATGCGCGCGCAAGCGGCCTGGTCGATGTCGGAGCCGGCGTAGTCCGACAGCTCCTGGCTCAGCTCGGCGCAGCCCAGCGCGTCGGGCGGCGCGTCGCCCAGCACCGCGGCGAGGCGCTCCTTGAGGCCCAGGCGCGCCCGGTGGAGCCGGCTCTTGAGGGCCGCCTGGTCCACGCCCGCGACCTCGGCCGCCTCCTCGGTGCTCAGGCCCTCGATGTCGCGCAGCACGATGGCCTCGCGGTAGTCCTCGGGCAGCGTGTGGATGGCCGCCTGGATCACCTCGCCCACCGAGCGGGCGTGGGCGCGCACGTCGCTCGCGCTCTCCTCGGAGGCGATCTCCCGGGCCTCCGGCTTGTCGAGGGACTCGTGGTGCGCCGGGGCGCCCTCGCGGCGGCGGCGCTGGCGCGTGCAGAAGGACCGGGCGATCTGAAACAGCCAGGTCGACAGCTGCGCGTCACCGCGGAACGACGCGAGGTTCTTGAAGGCCGCGAGCAGCGTCTCCTGCAGCACGTCGCGGGCGTCCTCTTCGTGGCCGCACATGCGCAGCCCGTAGCGGTAGATGCGCTGCTCGTACTTCGTGAGCAGGGCCTCCATCGCCTTCGCGTCACCGGCGCGCGCCTGGTCGATCAGCGCCGCCTCACCCGTCTCGTCAGAGTTCACGAGAGGGCTTCTAACGCGAACACCGGCGAAAAGCCGTCAGCCGAACGGCCAGAACCGCTTCACCTGCGCGGGCGCCGTCTGGGGCGCGCCCTGCTGCTTCTGCTTCGGCTTCGCGTGGCACTGGCAGCGCTCGGACTCAGGCACGCCGCGGAGCGCGCTCTCGATGTGGGCGCCGCAGCCGCCCCAGGTGGCCTTCTGACAGGTGGGACATGAGGTTCGGTAGCACATGGGCCCTGTGAGCCAGGGCCTTCGGGCCAGGGTTCACGGCGCGCGGACGTCTGCTATGGCCTGCCGCATGGCGGGGGACCAGAAGACGGGGTGGGCGCTGCGACGCCTGAAGGGAACGTGGCTCTTCCATGACTTCCCCGAGGAGGCCCTGGGGCACCTCGCGCTGGGCTCGCGGGAGCTGACGCTGGCCACGGGTGAGCTGCTCCTGCGCGAGGGCGAGCCGGGCGACGCGCTCTACGTGGTGCTCGACGGCGGCCTTCAGGTGACACAGCGGGCGCCCGAGGGAACGGTCGTGCTGGGCGAGGTGCGCCGGGGCGAGCACCTGGGCGAGCTGGCGCTCCTCGACGAGAGCCCCCGCACGGCTACCGCCGCGGCCGTGTCCACCACGCGCGTGCTCCAGGTGACACGCGCGGGCTTCGAGGCCTGCCTCGCCGCGCACCCGGCCGCGGCCTCCACGCTGGGGCGCCTGCGCGAGTACCGCCGCGCCTGGGCCCAGGTGCGCCGCGTGCGCCCGCCCCGGGCCGAGGTGGCGACGACGCTCGCGCGCTTCTTCCCCGAGGTGCCCGCGGCGCGCCTCGACGACGTCGCCGGGGAGGTCGAGTGGGTCACGCTCCCGAAGGGCGCGCTGCTCTTCCGCCAGGGCGAGGCCGGCGACGCGCTCTTCTTCGTGGTGCGCGGTGGCCTCGAGCTGGTGGCCGAGCGCGACGACGGGCACCCGGTGCGCCTGGGCGAGGCCGGCCCCGGCGAGTCGGTCGGCGAGATGGCGCTCCTCTCGGGCGAGCCCCGCATGGCCTCGGCCCGCGCCAGCGACGACGCGGAGCTGCTCAAGCTCTCGCGCGCCGGCTTCGACGCGCTCGTCGCGGCGCACCCGGCGGCGCTGGCCGTCTTCGCGCGCACCATGGCCACGCGCCTGGCGAAGGCCGCGCGGGCGCGCAGCGCCGTGGTCCAGCTCCGGGCGACGCCGCTGGTCTCGCTCGCGGAGTGCGCGGCCGCGGTGTCCATGGCCGACCCGGTGCTGCTCAACCTCACCATCACGCAGCTCTACCACCGCGTAGCCATCGACCTGACGGTGCTGCTGGGCGCGCAGGACGTGAACTGGTTCGGCTTCGCGTGCCGGGCCTCGAAGACGGCCGGCGCCTCGATTCGCGGAGAGGACCTGCCGTTGCGCGAGCTGCTGCGGCGCACGGCGCTCTGGCCGCTGCTCGAGCGCGGCGTGGCCACCGCGCGGCGGCTCAAGCTCGTCGCGCTCTTCGACGACGCCCTGGAGACCGTGAGCGATCGCGTGGCCCGCGGGAACCGCTTCATCTTCGAGGAGATCGGCCCCGCCTTCGTCTCGCTCGTGCGCACCTTCGCCAGGGACACCGAGTACGCGCCGGCGCGCCTCGAGGCGAGCCTGGCCGGCCTCAAGGCGGGCCCGAGCGAGGCCGGCGGGCAGGACACGCTGCGGGGCGCGCTGCGCGCGTACTACGAGGCGACCTTCGAGCGCTCGCCCAAGCGCCGCGCCGAGCTCATCCTCCTGGGCAGCCTGAAGATCGGCCTGCACGAGCAGATCCGCGTGGACCCGCTCATCGACGACGCGCTCGACGCGCCGCTGGAGGTCTTCTTCGACCAGGCGCTGGGCCTCTTGCCGGGGCCGCTCGCCCGCGCCGCGGGCCTCGCGCGGCCGGTGGTGCAGCAGCAGCTCCGCCGGCAGCTCACGCAGCGGCTCATGCGCATGCGGCTGCCCGACGTGGCGCTGGCCCTGGGCGAAGACGTGCCGCGCTACGACGCCCAGCGGGCGTACCCGCCGATGCTCGAGACGCTGGAGCACCCGGAGCTGCGCGCGCTCTTCGAGCAGCTCACCGCCGGCTCGCCCAGCCGCGCGCGCGACTGGACGGTGCTGGGCGACCGCATGCGCTTCATCGCCACGCTCTTCCGCAGCCGCCAGAAGTCACTGCAGCTCTTCGAGCCGCCGTACGTCGAGGGCCAGCTCGCGGAGATCCGCACCCGGCGGATTCCTGCAGGCGCTCTGTGACGACAGAAGGCCTCGGCAGCCAGCGGGGCGATGGGGCATAACCTCCGGCCGATGTCTGACGCAGGCACCATCGGCCGGGGTGGCGACGTCGCGGGGTGGTTCAACACCAACGCCAAGCGCGTCACGCCGGCGCGCGTCGAGCTCTTCCGCGCCGCGCTGCCCGACGCGCGCGTCTTCACGGCGTCGACCTTCGAGGAGGCCGCGCGCCACGCCGACGCCCTCGTGAAGCAGCCGGCGCGCATCGTCTTCTGTGGCGGGGGCGACGGCACCGCGGTGGCGCTCCTCAACCTCTTGCGCGAGCGCGGCGTGCGGCAGTTCCCCCTCATCGGGCTGCTCAAGCTGGGCACCGGCAACGGCTGGTCACGCGCGGTGCACGCGAAGGGCTACCGCAAGACGCTCAGCCTGGTGCCCACGCTGCCGCTGGCGCCGAAGACGACGCGCTTCGGGCTGTGCGAGGTCGAAGGGCGGCTGTGCCAGTTCACCGGCGTCGGCTGGGACGCCACGCTCCTGCACGACTACCGGCGCAACCTCGAGAAGCGCCAGAAGCAGCTCGTCGCCGCGCCCATCGCCGCGAAGCTGAGCAAGGGCGTGTGGGGCTACCTCTACGCGCTCTTCCGCCTCACCGTGCCCGGGGAGCTCGAGCGCGCGCGCGACGGCCGCACGCGCCTGCGCCTGGTCAACGTCGGCGAGCCGGCGATGACCTTCGACGGGCGCGGCAACGTCATCACCCTGCCCGCCTCGCAGACGGAGCTCTACGAGGGCCCGGTGTCCGTCGGCGCCGCCGGCTCCGAGCCCTACTGGGGCGCCGGCTTCAAGGCCTTCCCCCACGCGCTGAAGGTGCCCGGGCGCATGAACTTCCGCGTGTACGATCGCCACGTCCTCATCGGCGTGAACAACATGTTCAAGCTCTGGCGGGGCGATGAGCTGCCGGGCATGTACGACTGGTTCGTCACCGGCGTCCGGCTCCACCTCTCGCGCCCCATGCCCTTCCAGGTCGGCGGCGACGTCGTGGGCCCCCGCGAGGTCCTCGAGCTGCGGCTGGCGAAGGAGTCGGTGGACCTCGTCGCGTGGGGCTCCGACTGAACTTTTCCGCCAGCACCGCGCGAGGTTTCGCTGCGACGAAGACGGAAATTGCTGACCTGAACGGTGTGGCGTCTCGCGCCTACACGCCGTAACCGACCAACACGACATGGCCTACATCGGAGGCCGTGTGCGGTCGCCGCTCCTTTCCGACTCACACGCCCGGGGCTTACTCCTCCATCTACCTCCGGCCCGCACTGTCGCGGACCCGAGCAGGAAGCCACGGCGACGTGGCCCGAGGAGTCGAGATGACGAAGCAGCGCCTTCGAGTTGTCCTCAGTGGAGTGCTGGTGTTTGGAGTGTTGAGCGGGTGCGGCATGGGGGTGGCGTCACCGGTTGACGTCGATGCCGAGGTCACCACGGAAGGTCAACCGCCCGAGGTGGGCGTCGAGCAGTACGCGCTGCGCGGCCGCGCCAAGGAGGGCCGTAACAAGGAGCTCAAGTCGAGGACGTGGCCGACGGTGGGCACGAGCAGCCCCACGCCGCCTCCCGAGCCGGAGCCCGAGCCCGTCGACGCGGGCACCACCACGCCGCCTCCGCCCGAGCCCGAGCCGGCCGACGCGGGCGCCACGCCGACGCCAACGCCTCCTCCTCCTCCTCCGGCGCCCGTCGACGCGGGCACCGTGGTGACACCCGGCGATCCGGGCCCGGCCGACATCACCTTCGCGGTCAACTCCGCGACGAGCCGCAAGCCCATCAGCCGCTACATCTACGGCAAGAACTTCAACGGCAGCACCTGGGCGAACGAGCCGAACCTCACGACGAATCGCCTCGGCGGCAACCGGTGGACGGCCTTCAACTGGGAGAACAACGCCTCCAACGCGGGCTCCGACTACAACCACCAGAGCGACTCGTACCTCGGCGGCGGCAACACCGCGGGGGAGGCCGTGCGCAGCCACGTCGCCAACGCCCAGGCCGCTGGCGGCGCGATGCTGGTGACGGTGCCCATCCTCGGCTGGGTGGCCGCGGACAAGGCGGGCACCAGCGTGTCTGGCCAGAGCATCGCGTCGCGCTTCTTCCGCACCGAGGCGGCGAAGGGCTCCGCGTTCCAGTACCCGCCGAACCTCACCGACAGCGTCGTCTACCAGGACGAGTTCGTCTGGTGGCTCGAGCGCACCTTCCCCAACGCGCACGATGACGCGGCCCGCGACATCTTCTACTCGCTCGACAACGAGCCCGACCTCTGGAACGACACGCACCCCGTCATCCACCCGTCGGCCGTCACCTACGCGGAGCTGGTGAGCAAGAGCATCACCACCGCCGCGGCCGTGAAGGCGGTGGCCCCGCGCGGCAAGGTGTTCGGCTTCGTGAGCTACGGCTTCAACGGCTTCGTGTCGCTGCAGGACGCGCCCGACGCCAGCGGCCGCGACTTCACCGACTTCTTCCTCCGCAGCCTGCGCGACGCCGAGGCGACCCACGGCAAGCGCCTGGTCGACGTGCTCGACCTGCACTGGTACCCCGAGGCGCGCGGCGGCAACGTGCGCATCATCGGCGAGGACACCTCGGCGACCGTCGCCGCGGCCCGCGTGCAGGCGCCCCGCTCGCTGTGGGACCCGACCTACGTCGAGTCGAGCTGGGTCGCCTCGTTCGCCGGCAGCCAGGGCATCCGCCTCATCCCCTCGATGAAGGCGAAGATCGCCGCCAACTACCCGGGCACCGAGCTCGCCTTCACCGAGTACTACTACGGCGGCGGCAACCACATCTCGGGCGGCGTGGCCCAGGCCGACGTGCTGGGCATCTTCGGGCGCGAGGGCGTCTTCGCGGCGCACCTGTGGCCGATGAGCGACAACACGCCGTACATCAAGGCGGCCTTCGCCATGTTCCGCAGCTTCGACGGCGCGGGCGGCAGCTTCGGCGACGTCGCGGTGCAGGCCTCCACGTCGAACGTCGCTGACACCTCGGTCTACGCCAGCGTCGACGCCGCCAACCCCAACCGCATGGTCCTCGTCGTCATCAACAAGGCCACCACCGCGAAGACGGCTGCCCTGAGCGTCACCCACACCACGGCCTTCAGCCGCGCGAAGGTGTACCAGCTCACCGCCGCCTCCTCGAGCCCGGCCCGGGGCACCGACGTGCTGGCCACCGGCGCCAACGCCTTCCGCTACACGATGCCGGCGATGAGCGTCAGCACCCTCGTCCTCGAGCCGTAGCTCGGTCGGACCGTCGTCGAAGTCTTCGCGCTCGCTGGCGGCCCTCCGTCAGCGAGCGCGGTCGTGTCTGGGCCCTGGCGACCTCGCCCCCGTCACCGCGGCGGACTGGCGAGGAGCGGCAGGTGCACCTCGTGGTGTCGCACGCCCACCGCGGAGCCGGCACCGGCCTCCACCGCCGTCGAGATGACGTAGCCCTCGCGCAGCGTCGTCTCGAACCGCCACCGCGCGCCGTCATCACCGAGCGCCGGCGCGACCTCCAGACGCGGAGCGCCCGCCTCGTCGAGGTGAAAGGCGAACTGCTTGAGGGGCAAGGCGAGGCCCAGGCCGCGCGCCTTGATGTAGCTCTCCTTGAGCGTCCACAGCCGCACGGCGCGCTCGGGCTGCAGGGCCTCGGGCAGCGCTCGGAGCGCCGCCAGCTCCACGTCAGCGAAGACCGTCGGCGCCAGGCGCAGGAGCGTCGGAGCCCGCGCGCGCGCCTCCACGTCGCAGCCCACCTCGCGCGTCGCCGACACCAGGCAGCCCACCCAGCCCTCGGTGTGCGTCACGTTGAAGTGGAGCGGCGCTGGCGTTGGGAGCAACGGCCGGCCGTGCGCGTTCTCGACGAAGCGCAGCGCCGCGGGCGAAACGCCCAGCTGCTCGCCGAGCACCGTGCGCACCAGCACGCGAGTGACGAGGTGCTCGTGCCGCTTGCGCTCCACGAGGAAGCGCGCGTTCGCCACCCGCTCACCCTCGTCGAGCAGCGCCAGGGCCCCGGGCGTCGCCTGGAGCTCCTCGGTGCGCGTCCAGAAGAGCTCCGCCACTCAGGCGGGCTCCACCACCGCGGGCCCCTTCGGGCCGTAGAGGCGCTGCGCGAGCGTGCCGAGCCACCGCGACTTCGCGTCGCCGGCCAGCGGCAGCTTCCACGCGCGGGCCCCGTCCACCAACCGCTGCGCCTCCGCGCCGAGCTTCGGCTGGGTGGCGAGCGACACGAAGAGCACCGCGTCCTCCTCGCTGCAGCCGGTGCGCTGGCGCCACGCCTCGACGTCGGCGGCGAACTGCGCGTCGCCGGCGAAGGGCTGCTCCTCGGCGAGGCTCGGGCCCAGGGCGTTCATCGCCGCCAGCACCGCCGCCTTGCGCTCCTTGAGCGGCAGCGACTGCAGCTCCTCCGCGAAGAGGGGGCGCCCCACCCAGTAGTCCTGCCGGCCCAGGCCCAGCGGGAACTCGAGGCGCTTGTCGAGGGGCTCCCGCGGCAGGCCGCCCACGAAGCGCACCGGCACGATGGGCGCGCCCACCGCGAGCGCCATGTCCATGAAGGCGCTGCTCATCTTCTCCACCGGCGCGCCGCAGGCGAGCGAGCGCGTGCCCTCGACGTGCACCATCACGCTCTTGCCGGAGGCCTTCATCTCCGCGCCGAGCTCGCCGACGATGCGCAGGAGCGACTCCTTGTCGTCGCGGTCGAAGAAGGTGATGACCTTCGGGTCCACCACGCCCGGGTACGAGAAGTTGTGCGCGATGAGCGTGCCCAGCCAGCTCGTGCGGTGCTCGGCCTTGGCCACGGTGACGGTCGGCGTCTGCGAGAGCGCCGAGGTGAGCACGCTGAAGAGCAGCGACTCCACGCCCACCTGGTGGTTCGCGAGGTAGAGGCAGCTCCTGCCCCGCACCTTCGCGAAGGCCTCCGGGTCGGCCAGCACCACGTCGCCGACGAAGCGCTGCACGAGGCCGTAGTAGAGGTCCTCCACCGGCCACTCGCCGACGTTGAAGCGCTTGCGCCACCAGGCCTTCACGGCCGAGAGGTCCTGGCGAGGGGGCGCGGCGTCGCGCACCGACACCTCGTCGCCGGCCTGCTCCACCGACAGCGGGTGCAGCCGCAGAGGTCGCATCGCCGCGCGGGCGCCGTCGGCCGCGAGCGTCACGGTGGAGGGGTGCACGAAGGCCCGGCGCGCGAGGTGGTCTCTCACGGCGACCTCCTCGAGCAGCGCGCCCCGGCGCTCCGGCGGCACGCCGTAGATGGCGGCCACGTTGCCCGGCAGCCAGTCGCTCTGGCGCAGCGTCGCGCTCGACAGCCGCGTGACCTCGCCATGGCCCGACGACAGCGCGACGCCGGGGACGAAGCGGCGCTCCTTCAAGAAGGCCCGGCGCGCGTCGCGGGGCGCGGCGCCGATGGGGCCGCGCGGGAGCAGCACCTCGACGAGGCGGAAGTCGAGCAGCACGCGCGCGCCGTCGAGCACCTGCACGTCCACCATGGGGAAGCGCGGCTCGCCGTCGAAGCCCGCGAAGCGCGTCTCGAGGCGCAGCGTGCCGGTGTCGGGCAGCGGCGCGAAGCGGCGGAGCTGCTTGAGGCGGTAGGGGTAGGCCACGTGGTCGCCGGGGATCTCCTGAGACCAGCGCGAGAACCAGTCGTGAGGGATGGCGTGCGTCGCCGCGTCGAGCAGGCCCTGGTGCAGCGCCCCACGCGGCACGCGGCCGCGGCCGGCGTCGAGCGTCGCCGTCGAGCCAGTCGCGCCGAAGGCGACGGTGGTCAGGTACTGGAAGGCCTCGCCGTGGAAGAGCGCGCCAGAGGCGTAGGGATCGGCCTCCGGGGTGGCGTCGGTGAGCGGCGCGAACGGGGCCGGGGCGGGCACCTGCGCAGAGAAGGTGACGCGGCCCGAGGCCACGGGCTCGAAGCGCGAGAGCGCCGCGTCCTGCGCCTCGCGCCAGGCGAGCAGCGTCACCGCGCGCTCGTCACCCTCGCCAACCACCTGCGTCTCGAGCCGCACCGGACCTCCGGGCAGCGGCAGCCAGCGGTGCACCTGCACGTCGAGCACTGAGCTGACGGCACGCCCGGCCTGCGCCTCGGCGGCGGCCACGAGGCGGTCCACCATCGACATCATCGGCAGCGCCGGCATCGTCCACGTCGGGCAGTGGTCGAGCAGCCAGGTGTCGCGCGCGGGGTCGAGCGCGTCCTGCGTCGGCGCCCGCTTCTTCGGCGGCTCCGTGGGCGCGGGGCCGGACACGATGCGCATGCCCATGTCCTTCGTCGCGTAGATGCGCTTGCCGTCGACCCACAGCCAGCCCTCGGCGATGGCGAAGACGCCCTTCTCGTCGCGGCCCACCTCGACGATCTGGAGCTCCGAGCCGATGACCTTGTTCTTCGGCACCACCTGGCCGCGGTACTTCCAGGTCACCGGCTTGCCCAACATGAGTGGCTCGAAGCGCGGGTTCTCGAGGCCCTCGGCCAGGCCCTGCTCCAGCATGAAGAACTGGAGCAACTGCAGGAGCGCCTCGACGCCCAGCGAGCCCGGCTGCACCGGGTCCTGGAAGAAGTGGGCCTTGAAGAACCACTCGTCGACGTCCACCGTCTTCTCGCCGCGGAGGTAGCCCAGGCCCTTGCTCCCGCCCGTGGGCGAGTACTCGGTGACGCGGTCGACCATGAGCAGCATGTCGCCCGCCAGCCGCGGGGCGCCGCCGCAGTACTTCTCGGGCCGCGCGGTGAGGTCCACCGCCAGCGTCGCCGGCGCCGAGAAGCGCGCGCGCTCCTCGGGCGACACCGGCAGGCCCACCTGGTTCTCGAAGGCCTCCTTGGGGAAGAAGCCGAACACCGTCTTCATGGCGAAGACGGGCGTGCCGCCGATGGAGCACTGCACGTCGAAGTTCTCGATGATCATCCCCGCGCTCTGCGAGATGGAGAGCAGCTTCACCTTCGTGGTGAAGGCGCCCGCGCCAGGGAGGACGTCGACCAACTGCGTGCCGGTGCCGTCGAGGTTCCGGAAGAGCAGGTCGACGTCGGTGGTGAGCGCGCTGCCCACGTAGCTCGCGAGCCAGCCGCAGGGCTGGAGCGCGGCCTCCATGAGCACGCAGAACGGCATCGTCTGCGCGCCGTTCTCTTCGAAGTACCACTGCTCGACGGGCACGTCGTACTCGACCTCGACGCTGGTGCCCGCCTTCATGCCGCCGATGGGGCCGTCGAGCTTCGTGATGCGCGACATGAAGTGGTACGGCGGGCCGGGGAGCCGCGCGGCGCGGCGCGTGCCATCGAAGCGCGCGTAGAAGGGCCCGAAGGCCTTCGACGGCGGGCCCCACGCGCAGGCGAGCAGCGAGTGGTAGTCGAAGGGGAAGCCGTCGACGACGGCCACCGGCTTCGGCTCCTCGTGGCCCACCAGGCCCGAGAGCGAGCGCAGCGGGACGATGCCACCCGTGGTCTGCGTCTGCACGGGCCCCAGGTGCTTCCAGTGCTCCATCGGCCAGTCGGGCACCAGCCGCAGGCCGACGCGCTTCGCGTGGAAGGCCTTGCGCCCGTCCACCGTGCACAGGAGGTCGGCGTACACGGTTGGGATGGGGCCGGCGCTGACCTCCGAGACGAAGACCTCGTAGACGAGGTGCTTGCTCGAAGGCGTCACCTGCCCGCGGCACCGCATGGGGATGCGGTTGTCGGCCACTGGCTCGAAGCGCCAGGCGTCGCGTTCCACCGTGAAGCCGAGCGACGCGAGGTACACCGACATCGCCTGCAGGCAGCCGTCGAACATCAGCGTGCCCGGCATGCAGGGGTCGTTCTTGAAGTGGCCCTTGAAGAACCAGTCGTCGGGCGTCACCGGCGTCTCGGCGCGCAGGTAGCCGCGGCCCCACGGGCCGCCCTTCGGGTCGAGCTCCGTCACCTCGTGGAGGAACTGCATCTTCTCAGCGGTGATGCGCGGCGTTCGCACGTGGGTTCGCGTCAGCTCCCAGCCCGGGCCAAAGCAGTCATACGGGCGGCCCGAGGCGAAGGCGCGCAGCTGCTCCGGTGAGAGCGCGCGGCGCGTGCCGACCACCGCTGGCGCGTCGACCTGCGCGGGCGCGGGCGGCTCGGCCACCGGGTCCCACAGCACGCCGGCGGAGTTCGCGAGCTCCTCGTCGGTGAAGAAGCCGGCCTGGCCGTTGCGCACCGTCAACCGCGTCTCGCCCCGCACGCGGCAGTCGTAGTGGAAGAAGAAGAGCCGCACGTCGCCCTGCTGCGCGTGGCCATCGACGTGGATGTCGTACTGGAGCGTGTCGCCCGGCACCGGCAGCCCGCCCTGGTAGGTCAGGTCGCAGCCGAGCAGCCGGTACACGCGCTCGCCCTGGTTGAGCGCGTCGATGCCCAGCCAGCTGATGAGGAGCAGGTCGGCCTGGCCCGACTCGATCATGATGCCCGCCGGCATGCGGCCCTCGTCGTCGAGGTACCAGCTGTCGGGCTTCACGTCGGTCTCGGTCCAGATGGTGCCCTTGCCCATCGAGCCGGCCACGCCGTCGATGCCCGTCACCCGGTCCGCGAGGAGCAGCGGCGGCTCGGGCATGCGCACCTGGCGCGCGTAGCCGTCCTGGCCCTCGAACTGCGGGCCGAGGACGGAGGAGATCTTGCCGCTCGCGAGGACCTCGAGCTGCGCGCGGCTGAACTTGGGGCCCGGCAGCGCCTCGGGCGGCGGCGTGGTGACGCGCGCGGTCGGCTTCGACGATGGCGCGGGGGCGACCTCGGTCTTCGCAGGCGGCGCTGCTGGCTTCGGCGCCTCCACCACCGGCGCCGGCTTCGTGGCCACCGGAGGCGCTGCGACGGGCGCCGGCACCTGCGGAGCGACCGGCATTGGCGCGGGCATCGACAGGGCCGGGGCCACTCCGCCCTGCGTCATCGCGGCGTAGGCGCCGAGGAGCGCGGACTCCGCTGCTCGCTGCGTGGCGAGGAACTCCTCGTGCACCGCGGCCTGCTGCTCGAGGAACTGGCGGTGCACCTCGGCGAGCTGGGCCTGCTGCACGGCGAGGCGGGTGAGGTGGTCGTTCATGACGAGGGTTCCCTGGGTGGAGGCACGAGGTACGGCCGCGACGGCGCGCGCGACCCCGGAGGTGCTGGTGACCGCCTTCGGCGTGGCGCCGCGGGCAGTGAAGAAGGTCGAGCGCGTGCCCGGCTCGGCGGTGAGCAGCCGCGAGGTTGCGAAGGTCGCCGGGAGCGGGCGGCGTGACGCGAACGAGCCGAGGCCCGGGCGCAGCGAGGGCGAGCTCGCACCCGCTGCTGCGATGATCGCCGTCGGCGCACCGCCGCTCGGGGCCGCTGACGAGCTCGCACTCGCGGGTGTCGACGCCGAACGCAGGGCCACAGCAGCGCTGACGGGAACGACTCTCGCCAGCGCTCCGGAAACTGCCGACGCAGCCGACGCAGCCGACGCAGCCGACGCAGCCGACGCAGCCGACGCAGCCGACGCGACCGACGCGACCGACGCGACCGACGCGACCGACGCTGCCGACGCGACCGACGCAGCCGACGCAGCCGACGCCACAACGGGTGCGGGCACCGTCACCGCCGCGCGGCGCGGAGTGCCGATCAGCACCGGCTCGAGGAACGGCGCGGGCGCCATGAACTCGGTCCCAGGCACGGGCGCAAACACCGCGGCGTACGTAGACGTGGGCGCCTTCGAAGTCGTCTCCACCACCTCAGGCGTGCGCGCGTGGGGCGGCGCGACCCTTCGGACCGGAGGCGCATGCGCGGCCAGCGTCAACATCGGGCCCGACGCGCTCGTCTTCGGAGCGCCCTTTGCGAGCGTCTGCTCGAGCGCGGAGCTGTCCACGCGCACGCCCGCGGCGACGAGCCACGCGACCGCGTTGAGTACCTGGCGCACGCCAGAGCGCCCGGCCACGTCGAGGGACACCGCGAGGTGCTCGCGCTCGCCGAGGATTCGGCGGATCCACCCGGAGCACAGGCCGCGCGGCCCGTGCTCGATGAACACGCGCACGCCGTCAGCCCACGCCTGCTCGATGGTCTTCGCGAAGTCGAGCGTGCGGAGCGCCTGGCCGGTGATGGCATCGGCCGGCTGCTTCGCGTCCGTGGGCACGTACGAAGCGTTGGTGGCGTTCGTGTAGAAGCGCACGCCCGGCACGGGCTGCACGGGGCGGTGGTGGAGCTGCCACCACGCGTCGTGGATCTCCTCGACCTCGGGGCAGTGCGCCGCCAGCTCGTAGCCGAGCGGCAGCGACCTCTCCTTCCCGAGCCGCGCCACCACGCGCTCGCAGGCAGCAGCCTCGCCGGCGATGACGCAGTCCTCGGGCGTGTTGACGATGGTGAGGTGGGCGAGGGGCTCCGCGGCGAGGGCGGCGCGCAGCTCGTCGATGGGCGCGCGCACGACGGCGCTCGCCCAGGTGCTGCCCTGAGCCCCGAGCCGCTTCCATGCGCGGCGCGGCGCTTCGAAGGGGCCGACGAGGTCGCGCGTGAAGATGGAGCTCTCGTGGCTCGCCTTCATCATCGCGCCGAGGTCGCTCCACACCCCCATCGCGAAGAGCGCGTTCGACTCGCCCGACGAGTAGCCGATGGTGGCCTCGGGCTCGAGGCCCAGCAGCCGGCGCGTCACCTCTGCGTGGAGCTGACAGACGAAGGACGTGCCCCAGAGCTGGTCCAGCGGGTGCGTTGGGGTGCCATCGCCCGGGCCGTAGAGCCACGCGGTGACGCGCTCGAGCTCCGAGCAGCGGGCCGCCACGCGGGCGACCAGGTCGGGCACGGCCAGGGCGAGCTCGCGACCCATGCCCGGGTACGCGGCCGCAGCGCCGGTGAAGACGAAGGCCACCTGGCCGGCGAGGGGCGCGTCGCGGAAGGCGACGCCCTCGGGCACGGGTCCACCGCCCTCGAGCCACGCCCGCGCCTGCGCACCACGCGTCGCGAGCTCCTGCGGATCGGCGGCGACGAGGACCAGCCGCGCGGGGTGAGCGTCTGACTCGCGCCCAGCCGCGAATGCCGCGAGCGCCTCAGTGCGAGTGGCGCCAGAGAAGACGTGCAGCGTCCCCGGCCTCTCAGAGCACCAGGCAGCCGGCTCGTGCCCGCGCAACGCGATGGAGGACGTCGGCGCCTCGAGCACCGAAACGCTCACCTCGGCGCGTCGCTCGCCGAACCACGGCGTCGCCGCACCGCCAACTCGTGGGCGCGCGCCATGACGAAGCGCCACGGCGGCGGCCGCGACGTGCAGCAGGCCCGCGGCCGCGTGCGGCCGACCGAAGGCGGCGGTGAGGTCGAGGCCACCGCTCGCGTCACCAAACCGCAGCGGCGCGCCGCTCGCTTCTGACGAGGGCGAGGTGATCGCAGCGCGCGTCGTCTCAGCACCCGTCGCCGAAGCACCCGGCCCGCTCCCGCCTTCCGCGACCGCCGACGCCTCGGCCAGCGTCGCGAAGATGGGGTCCCCGTCGCGCTGCGCGTCCTCGAGGCGTTTGAGCGTCAGCACCACCGCCGCGTCGCCGGGGGCCACCGAGCGCCCGAGGGCGGCGAGGGCCGCCTGATGCACCGGCTCGTGCGAGAGATCCACCGCGCCCACGAGCGCCGCGTCGATCTCCCCCGCGCGCAGGGCACGCGCCGCGAGCTCCAGGGCCCGCACGCCCGACGCCTCCTCGGCCGACACGGTGAAGGCCGGCCCGGCGACGTCGAGCTGGCTGTTGATTCGGTTCGCCGGGATGTTGGGCATCGTGCCCACCACGCCGGGCGCCTGGAGCACCGGCACCACCGCATCTCGAGCCTTCGCCAACCACGTGGCGTCCACGCCCTCGGCCGCGAGCCGCCAGCGCGCGCCATAGCGGGCCACCTCGGCATCACAGCCCATGCCCACCAGCACCGAGGTGCGCTCCCGCGGCAACGTCACGCCACGAGCTGCCTCGCGCGCCGCCTCGAGCACCAGCGTCTGCTGCCCCAGCGACTGGGTGAGGTCCTTCGGCGGAAAGCGCAGCCCCTCGAGGGCCACGGCCACCGTCTCCCGCGGCGCGCGCGACACCTCGCCGGTGAAGAGGCTCTTCGTGAAGTCTCCCGCCGAGTCCCCGTGGCCCACGCGAGCGCCGACGCCGACGATGGCCACCTCGCCGCGGAGCGCCGCCGGCACCACGTGCACGGCCCCGGCCTTCGTCTCCTCGAGCGACTCCACCAGCAGGTGCGCGTTGTTGCCGCCGAAGCCGAAGGCGCTCACGCCCGCGCGGCGCGGGCCGCTCCAGGGCTCCGCCTTCGTCAGCAGCCGGAAGGGCGTGCCCGCGAGGGCCTCGTTGGGCTGCTCCACGTGCAGCGTGGGCGGGCGCGTGCCGTGCTCCATCGCCGCGAGCACCTTGAGGAGCCCGGCCGCGCCGGCCGCCGTGATGAGGTGCCCCAGGTTCGACTTGAGCGAGCCTAAAGGCACGTCGCGGCAGCCCGCGAAGACGCTCGCCATGCTGCGCAGCTCCGTCGCGTCGCCGACCGGCGTGCCGGTGGCGTGGCACTCGAGGAGACCGACCTGCGAAGGAGACAACCCGCTCACCTCGTAGGCCAGGCGCAGGGCGCGCTCCTGGCCCTCCTCCGCCGGCGCGAGCAGCCCGCGGCCGCGGCCGTCGTTCGACAGCCCCACGCCGCGGATGACGCCCAGCACCTTCTTGCCCTGCGCGAGCGCGTCGGACAGGCGCTGCAGCACCACGAAGGCCGCGCCCTCGCCGGGCACGAGGCCGTCGGCGTCGCGGTGGAACGGGCGGCTCTGGCCCGTCTTGCTCATGGCGGAGAGCGCGCAGAAGCCGACGTGAATGAAGAGGTCGTCGGCCTGGTTGACGGCGCCTGCCACCATCACGTCAGCGGCGCGATCGTGCAGCCGGTCGCAGGCCACCTTGATGGCGTAGAGCGACGAGGCGCACGCCGCGTCGAGGGCGAAGGCCCCACGCTCGAGCCCGAGGGCGCGCGCGGCGAGGTGCGCGGGCAGGCCCGAGTTGAAGCGGTTCTTCGCGTGCGGCCGGCTCGCCTCGTCGAACCACACCGCCTGGGCGAAGCGCGCCATCGCCACGGAGGGGAACGACAGGTTGCCCAGCACCAGGCCCGCGTCGCGGCCCGCCCCCTCGAGGCCGGCGGAGCGCAGCGCCTCGCGCACGCCGTGGAGCGTCAGCTGGAAGACGGGGTCGAGCGCGCGGAGCTCGTCGGGCGACGCGCGGAAGCCGGTGGGGTCGAAGCGCGCCTCGAAGCCGGTGACGTAGCCGCCGACGTCAGACCAGGTGCGATCTGCCGACTGCGCGACGGTGCCGAGCGCCTGCGCTGCGGGCAGGCCCCAGCGGCCCTCGGGCACGCGCGAGAGGCTGCTCACGCCGCCCAGGACGTTCTTCCACAGCGTCGCCGGGTCGTGCGCGCCGGGCAGCGTGCACGACTGGCCGACGATGGCGATGGGCTCGAAGCGCATGGCGGCCCCCGTCACGCGCGCGGGAGCGGAGCCTTCGCCTCGCCGGGCCGCAGCACGGTCTCGACGCCGATCATCTCCGCGACGACGTTGCCGCTCGCGTCGGAGAAGGCGATGTCGCAGACCGTGCGCTCGTCGTGAATCTTCCGCGCGTGCACCACGCCGTGCAGCTGCCCTTCACCGAGGCCGTCGCGGTAGCTGCGGTACTCGCCGAGCGCCATGGGCAGCACCGCGCCGCCCAGCACGTGCCGCGACCAGAGGAGCGCGAGCTGCAGGCCGCCGTCGAAGGCCGCCGCGTCGCTGCGCCACGCCTCGGCCGGCCAGGCCAGCTCCCGGGTACCGGCGAGCATGCCGGCGATGCCCGCGCGAGAGACGCCGTCCACCGAGCGGATGACCTTGAAGCTGGGCCCGTGGAACAGCACGTGGCCGTCGTACACGGAGGGCTCCGTCCATCGGTCGAGCGCGGGCTTCGGCGTCGCTGCGGGCTGGGCGATGGCGCCTGGCAGCATCTTCACCTTCGCGCTGTAGTGCAGCACCCCGCCCTCGCCGCGCAGCTCCACTGCCAGCTCGGCGCCGTTGCCGTTGCTGAGTTGCTTCGCGGTGACGACGAAGAGGTGGCCCGCGCCGGCGAAGCGCTCCAGCTTGATGCCGCGCAGCACCTTCACCTCGCTGACGGTGGCGCAGGTGAGGTCGGCCCGGCAGGCGCGCGCCGCGCGGAGGAACCACTCCACCGCCAGCACCACCGGCACCACCGGCACGTCGCCGAGGCGGTGGTCGGTCAGGTACGGGTGCGACGCCTGGCTGACGCGCACCTCGAGCGTGGCCTGCGGCACGGTGTGCGTGCCGAGCTCCCCGCCGATGACGATGGACACGTCGTCACCGCGGCCGAGCAGCTCGTCGACCAGCATGCGGGCGCCGGTCTCGAGGGGAATGAGGCTGACGCCCATCTGCGCGAAGTGCGCCTTGAGCGACGGCGTCACCATGCCGCCCTCCCACGGGCCCCAGCCGATGGAGCGCACCACGCAGGCGTCGTCGCGCTGCGCCCGCTCCTCGCAGGCCACCTGGTTCAGCACCTCGTTGGCCATGGCGTAGTCGCACTGGCCAGGGTTGCCGGTGCGCGCGGCGACGGACGAGAAGAAGCACAGCTCGGCGAGCGGGTCGTTCGCGGTCGCGGCGAGCAGCGCGCGCAGCCCGGCCACCTTGGTGTCGAAGACGCGGGTGAACTGCTCATCAGTCTTCTCGGCGATGCGCTTGTCGGCCAGCACGCCGGCGCCGTGCACGAGGCCGGTGATGGGGCCCCACTCGCGCCGCACGCCGTCGAGGGCGGCCGTGAGGGCCGTGGCGTCCTGCACGTCGACCGGCAGGTAGCGCGCCTGCGAGCCCGCGGCCTCGAGCGCCGTGAGCGTCGCGCGCACCTCGCGCGTGGCGAGCACCTTCGACACCTGGGCCGAGAGCTCGGCCGGCGTGATGGCCTTCCCCGCCGCCTGGGCGCGCTGCAGGAGCGCCCGCTTGAGCCCCGCCTCGTCGGTGACCGACGCCACCTCGGCCGGCTCCACCTCGAGGGCCGTGCGGCCGAGCAGCACGATGCGCGGCTGCTTCGCCTTCGCCAGGGCCACGAGGCACGCCGCCGTCACGCCGCGCGCGCCGCCGGAGGCGACCACCACGGACTGCTTCGAGAGCGAGGTGGACGTGGGCGCGGGCGCCTTCGAGGGCACCGAGGCGAGCGTGGTGCGCACGCCGTCGGCGTGGAGGCCGACCTCCAGCGTGGGCCCGCCGGTGAGCAGCTCGGTGACGAGCCGCTGCGCGACGGTCGCGGCGTCCTGCTCGCCGCGCTCCAGGTCGATGGTCTTCACCGAGGCCTTCGGCCACTCCAGCGCCGCCGTGCGGGCGAGCGCCGAGATGCCGCCCGCCCAGGCGCGCACGCCGGCGCGGCCCGAGAGGCCGAAGTCGCCGCCCGTGTCCTGCACGGCGACGAAGGCGCCGCCGGTGGTGCCGAAGCGGGGCGCGAGGGCGCGCGCCGCGTGGAAGGCCTCGCGGTTGACGGCCAGCGCGTCGTCGACGGTGCGCATGGCGCGCAGGCCACCGAGGAAGATGACGGCGTCAGCCTCGGGGGGCGCGACGGAGGCGACCGTGGCGTGCACGTGGTGCTTCGCCAGCGCGGCGACGAGCGCCTGCGCGACGCCGGTGCCCTCGTCGGTCACCACGAGGTGCTTGGCGCCGAGGAGGCCGGACATCGCGAGGCCGACGGGGCTCGCCGGCACCTCACGCACCGAGAGCCGCGCGGTGGCGTGGGGCGCGGCGACGGACGCGAGCGCCGCGGCGCTGGGCACCATGGCCAGCGGCGCGGCCAACATCGCGCCCTGCCCGCTCGCGGCGCGCAGGTGCGCGACGATCTGCCCGAGCGTGCGCAGCGTCGCCAGCTCCGTGGGCTTCACCTCGGGCAGACCCGGCGCGCGCTCGCGCATCGCCGAGAGGATCTCCACGCGCTTGATGGAGTCGATGCCGAGGTCAGCCTCGAGCTCCATGTGGCCGCCGAGCATCTCCTTCGGGTAGCCGGTCTTCTCGG
>CAYUZK010000044.1:0-33356 GCA_964449625.1 uncultured Archangium sp. | reverse complement strand
GTCGAGTAGTAGACGCCCGCGAACATCATGTTGCCGACGAAGGCGAAGATGACCGCGTTGGTGTGCAGCGGCCTCAGGCGGCTGAAGGTCAGGTAGGGAATGCCGAAGTTCAGCTCGGGCCAGGCCAGCTGCAGGGCGACCCAGAGGCCGACGGTCATCCCCACGGCGCCGAAGAGCACCGAGGCCAACATGAACTTGCGGACAGTCGCGTCATCGTATTCGACGCGCTCGATACGGGTCGTCATGGCCGCGCGGCCGGTGCGAACGGCGTGCCGGTGGCTTCAGCCCCCGAGGCGGCGCGGGTCTGCCGGGGAAGGTGGGGCGAGTTTGCCTGGCGACTGGGGCGTTCTTGCGGCCTGTGGGTCAGGTGGCCGGCTCGACCAGGCCATAGCGCTGGAGGCGGGTGAAGAGGGTGCGGCGGTCGATGCCGAGGATCTCCGCGGCCTGCGAGCGGTTCCAGCCGGTGGCGAGCAGCACCCGGTGCACGTGGGCCCGCTCGACCTCGTCGAGGGTGGCGCGCTCGCCCGGCTGGTCTGACGCAGGCTGCTCGGCCTTGCCCGTGACCCAGGCGGGGAGGTCGCCCTCGTCGATCACCGAGCCGCGCGCCCGGAACAGCGCCTGCTCGATGGCGTTGCGCAGCTCGCGCACGTTGCCCGGCCAGCCGTGCTCTGCCAGCCGCTCGAGCGCCGGGGCGGTGAAGCCCTTGGCGCGGACCCCCGCGGCGCGCGCGCAGTCGACCAGCAGCGACTCGGCGATCACCGCGATGTCCTGGCGGCGCTCCGAGAGCGAGGGCAACGACACCACCAGCGAGGCGATGCGGTAGTAGAGGTCCTCGCGGAAGCGGCCGGCCTTGACCAGCTCGTCGAGCGGCTGGTTGGTCGCCGCCACCACGCGCACGTCGAGCCTCCGCTCGACCCGATCGCCGACTCGGCGGATCTGCGACTCCTCCAGCAGCCGCAGCAGCTTGGGCTGCTGGAGCAGCGGGAGCTCACCGAGCTCGTCGAGGAAGAGGACGCCGCCGTTGGCCTCTTCGGCCAGGCCGCGCGAGTCCTGCACCGCGCCGGTGAAAGCGCCCTTGCGGTGGCCGAACAGCTCAGACTCGAAGAGCGCCTCGGGGATCGCCGAACAATTGACCGGCACGAAGGGGCCCGCCGCGCGACCGCTGCAGGCGTGGATGATGCGGGCCGCCAGCTCCTTGCCCGTGCCCGTGCGCCCCAGCAGCAGCACCGCGCTGCGCAGCTCGGCGGCCCGGGTCAGATCTCGTCGCACGGCCTGCGCCTGCTCCGAGCGGCCCAGGTAGCGCTCGGGCCGGTACTCGGCGCGCAGCGAGCGCTCGAGCTGCTCGATTCGCCGGCCCATCGCCGCCTCGGCCACGGCGCGCTGCAGCACCAGCGCGGCCTCCTCCATCTTGAAGGGCTTGGTGAGGTACCAGAAGGCGCCCTCGCGCATCGCCTCGACCGCCTCGCTCACGGCGCCGAAGGCGGTCATGAGGATCACGCGGATCTCGGGAGAGCGCCGGTGGATCTCGGCCATCAGGCTGCGCCCGTCCAGCCCCTTCATCTGCACGTCGGAGAGCGTGAGGTCGACCCGGGTCCCCGCATCGAGCAGCGCCAGCGCCTCCGCGCCGCCCAGGGCCGTCACCACCTGGTAGCCCAGGCGCCGGAGGTACTTCTCGAGGATCTCGACCAGCTTGCGGTCGTCGTCGACGACAAGCACTACCGCGTCGGCCAGCTCAGCCAAGGTCAGTCCTCAGTGATCGGCAAGGAGAGCTCGACCAGCGCCCCGCCCCAGACGGACTCCCCGATGTGGAGGGCCCCCCCATGGTCGGTGACGATCCGATTGCAAATGGCGAGCCCGAGGCCGGTGCCGTGCTGGCGGGTGGTGAAGAAGGGGTCGAGCACCCGCTGGCGGAGGGCGGGCGGAATGCCCGGGCCGTCGTCGCCGATGGAGAAGTCGACCGAGGGAGACCGGCGATCGAGCAGGGGGAGCACGCCGCACCGGGCACGAATGGAGATACGCCCGCCGTCGGCGACCGCGGAGGCGGCGTTCATGAGGACGTTGAGCAGGAGCTGGTGGACGGCGTCGCTGCCCGCCCGGACCAGGGGGAGGTCTTCGCCGACGTCGACCTCGACCTTCACGCGGTGCTTGTCGAGCGAGCCCTTCAGCAGCCGGAGGATGCGCCCCACCGCCTCGTGGGGCCGGGTGGTCTCCCCGCTCGGCTGGCCTCCCCGGGCGAAGCCGAGCAGCTCCGAGACCAGCCCGCGGATCCGGTCGACCTCTTCGACCACCGCGACCATCTCGGCGCGCCCGGGCGCCTGCGGGGGGAGATCGAGCAGGGCGTACTCCGCCGAGGCGGAGATCACGTTGAGGGGCGTGCCGATCTCGTGGGCCAGGCCGGCCGCCAGGCTGCCCACCGCGGCCAGCTTCTCCGAGCGGACCAGCTGTTGCTCGAACCGGTCGCGCTCCCGCAGCCGCTCGTCGAGCTCGCCGCGCAGGCGCGAGACCTCGCTGAGATCCTCCACCAGCACCTGGTAGCCGCAGAGCTCGCCCTGGTCATCGCCGATGGACGAGGGCGTGAGCGCCACGGGCACCCGCCGGCCGTCCTTCGCCCTCAGGTCGCGCAGCTCCCGTCGGGTCTGGCTCCAGAAGACCGCGCCGCCCGCCTCCGCCGGCAGCAGCGACGTCGCGCCGGTGCCCAACACGTCGAGCGCCCGGTGGCCGAGGATCGCCTCCATTCCGGTAGACCAGCTCACGATGCGGCCCCGCGGGTCGACCACCAGCACCCCGTGACCGGCGGCCGCCAGCGAGGTGGAGAGCCGGTCTTCCAGCCGGGCAGAGACGATCGCCGCGCCCAGCTCGGTGACGTCGACGACGGTCTCCATCACGTGCGTCAGCTGCCCTGCCGGATCGCGGATCGGCGTGGCCCCCACCCGGAACATCCTCCGCGGCTGGCCGGGGCGATGCCGCTCGCGGTAGCCCTGGTGCGGCTCACCGGTCTGGAACACGAGCAGCGGCAGACAGTCGGCGCACCGCTGCTGGCGACCCCAGTGGACGGCGAAGCAGTGCTCGCCGCCATCGCCCTTGCGCTCCTCGACCTGCTCCTGGAGCAGCCGGTTGCACCAGCTCAGCCGCAGGTGGCGATCCACCAGCGACGCGCCGATGCCCAGCTCGGCCAGCGTGCGCCCCCAGTCCTCCAGCGTCGCCGAAGGCATGGGCAGGGGCGGAGTCAGCGCCATGGCGACGGGGCAGACAGGGCGTGACGAGGAGGAAGACAGGGCAGCACGGCCCGGAGAATAGCCCTCCACGCTGTCCGGGCGCTCAGCTCGGTCCGTGCCGCATGCTCGACTGGAGATGGCAGGCATGAGGTCTCGTACTCGCTGCCGCCTCGGGCCTGCTGACGTGACGAACCCTCGCGCCACCTCGAGCGCATCGTCAGCCGATCAGCGCCTGCGCCGCGGCTCCCCCACGCGCCCGCTCTCGAGCGTCGCGGCGACGACGGCGAGCCGGTGCTCGAGCTGGGCCTTGCGGCCCTCGTCGCTCGCGTCGAGGCGCTCGCCCGTGAGCCGCGCCTGCTCGGCCACCAGCGCGCGGTAGCCGGCGGGCGTCATGGGCCGCTCCTGGCCGCGCGGCGCGCGCACGACGAGGCGGCCCAGCACCGGGGCGTCCTCCGTCTCCTCGCTGGTGAAGGCCTTGGACACGCCTCGAAGTGTAGGGCCGGCCCTCCGGAAAGGGGCCTGCTCGAACAGGCCGGAGCTGACGCCCCTCAGGCAGCGGGACTCACTCGAGAGGCGTGCCGGCTCGCCCGGGCCCACGCCGCAGCGCCGTCACGGCTCGAGGCGGAAGCTCTGCATCTCCTGGTTGGCGTCATTCAGGTACCAGGCCTGCCCAAAGTCCATCGGGGGGGGCAGGGAAGCCGCCGCGCCTGAAGACGACACGAAGTCGCGCACCACCTCGAGTTCATCGTCGGCCGAGAAGCGCAGCAGGCGCAGGGGCGCCCGTGAGCCCCAGCTGCCCAGCACGTCGACCACGCCGTTGCCGCGCTCGAGGGGGGTCATCAGCTTCGGCTGCGCCGAGAGCTTGAGCAGCGTGTCGCAGGGGCACACGCGCACCCGTGACGTCACGCGGCCCTCAGCCGTCAGGCGCACCAGCCCGGCGCCCAGGAGGGGCTCGAGCACCCGGGCGCCGCGCTTCGCGAGGGCGCCAGTAGCCACCAGCGAGCCATCGGCCAGCTCGACCAGGTCGTACAGCGCTGATGGCGGCGTCGAGAAGTCGTCAGCGAAGTCGCGCACCCACTGCAGCGTGCCGTCGGCGGCGTAGCGCGCCAGCATCGAGTGGCTGGTGCTCTGCGTGCACACCGTGCCCTCGGGGGGCCGCGGCTTCTCTTGCGAGCCGCACGCGATGTCGCGCGTGAAGAACCGAAAGCCGATGGCAAAGAAGCCGCCCTCGCGGCTGGGCTTGAGGCGCGAGACCCACGCCACGCCCATCGCGGGCAGCCCATCGCCGCTGTCGGCGACGACGAGGTCGGGCAACAGGCCGGTGTGCTGCGCCGCGCCCTCTGCCGAGCGCACTTCCACCACCACGCCCGCGTCGGCGTCGTAGCTGACCGCCAGGGCGCCGCTCTTCAGCTCTGTGACGACGCTGCGCTCCACCTGCGCAAACGGCTGGGCCGGCAGGGGCACGCTGAAGGCCAGCTCGCCGGTGCGGCGGAAGCGCAGCAGAAAATGCCCGAAGGGTGGGTCAGACGCGGACCAGGATGAGAGTCGGCCCGCCACGAGCAGCCCCTCGTCTGCCAGCGGCGCGGGGTTCCGGCAGTCGGCGCGGAGCGAGTCCGGGCAGGCGGCGCCCGCGCACAGCGCCTGCGGGTCGAGCGGCACCTTCGTCGCGCCCTGCGTGTCTGGGGTGTAGCGCTCCGTCACCAGGTTGCGCAGCAGGCCGCCGTTGGGCGCGCCAGGCCGCGACCAGACGTCGAAGCGAAGCACGGCGCGGTCGAACTCCGGGCGGCCGGCCGTGGCCGCGTTGGCGACGACGGCCGAGCAGCCGTTGCTGTCGAACGGCACCGCGAAGCCCTCCCAGGCGTGCCGCAGCACGACCGGCGAGCCGGCGGGCGTCATGAAGGACGAGACGTCGAGTTCCCGGACCTCGGGCAACGGCGCCGTCGAGGGGGAACTCTCGCAACCGAACAGCCCAACCACGCACAGCACGAACGAGAGCCTCATGCCGCCGGGCGCTAGCCCGTCTTCGGGGCCATCGCAAAGGATGTCGGGGCGCCGACGGCGGCAGTCAGCGCCTGCGCCGGGCCCAGGGCGTCTTCGCGAGCTCCGCCTGGAGGTGGTCGACGAAGAGCTTCACCTTCGGCGAGAGGTGCCGCGTGCTGGGGTACACGGCGTTGATGGGCGTCTGCTCGGTGCTCCACTCCGGCAACAGCCGCACGAGCTTTCCTTCCTGCACGTCGCGGGCGCAGTCGAAGTCTGGCAGGAGCGCGACGCCCACCCCGGCCAGGGCCGCGCTCCTCAGTTGGTCGACGTCGTTGGTCAGCAGGCGCGGGCGCACCGACAGCTCGGCGCGCTCCCGGCCCCGCTCGAGCTGCACGGTGACCGGGCGGGCGCCGGCGCCGAAGAGCAGCCACGCGTGCTCGCGCAGCGCCTCGAGGCGCTTCGGCTTCCCGTGGCGCTTCACCCACCCCGCGGAGGCCACGAGCGGCCGGCTGAACGTGCCCAGGTGCCGCGCGATGAGGCTCGAGTCCTTCATGGCGCCCGCGCGCACGGCCACGTCGAAGCGCTCCTCCACCAGGTTCACCACCCGGTCGGTGCAGATGAGCTCCACGCCCACCTCGGGGTAGCGCTCGAGGAAGCCCGCCACCATCGGCCCGAGGAAGGCGAAGCCCAGCGGCGCCGTCACCCGCAGCGTGCCCACCGGGCGCTCCTGGAGCGAGCTCACGGCGCGGTCGGCCTCCTCGACCTCGGCCACGATGCGCGCGCAGTACTCGAAGTACGTGCGGCCCGCGTCGGTGAGCCCGAGCCGCCGCGTCGTGCGCTGCAGCAGCCGTGTCTTCAGCCGCGCCTCGAGCTCCGAGACCCGCCGGCTCACCGTCGACTTGGGCATGCCCAGCGCCTTCGCCGCGCCGGTGAAGCTGCCGGCCTGCACCACGCGGGCGAACACCGCGAGCTCGTTGAGGTCCATGCCGCATTGTCTCGCTGGTGGAACAGAGTCGGCAAGGGTCGGCGGGTTGTGCCAGCGCGCTTCCGAGCCCATGCTCGAGGCATGAGTCGACGACCTCTCACGAGACGCGAGACCCTGCTGGGAGGCACGACGGCGGCCCTGGGGGTCGTCGGGTGCCGCGTGCCAGGCCAGACCGCCGACCCCGTCACCCGAGCAGACCGAGGCCCCTCCATGATGACCCTGCGACCCGCCGCTGAGCGCGGCCACGCCAACCACGGCTGGCTCGACACGCACCACACCTTCTCCTTCGCCGACTACGCCGACCCCAACCACATGGGCTTCCGCGCGCTGCGGGTCATCAACGAGGACCGCGTGGCGCCGGGGCGCGGCTTCGGCACGCACCCGCACCGTGACATGGAGATCATCTCCTACGTCCTCGAGGGAGGCCTCGCGCACCAGGACTCCATGGGCAACGGCTCCGTCATCAAGCCGGGCGACGTGCAGCGCATGAGCGCCGGCACGGGCGTGCTGCACTCCGAGGCCAACGCCTCGAAGGAGGACCCCGTGCACTTCCTGCAGATCTGGCTCGTGCCGGGCCAGCGCGGCCTGACGCCGAGCTACGAGCAGAAGGCCTTCGACCTGAGGGCGCAGGACGGGCGCTTGCGCCTCGTCGCCTCGCCCGACGGCCGCGACGGGAGCGTGCGCATCAACACCGACGCGGCGCTCTACGCCGGCCGCTTCGAGCAGGGCGCGCGCGGGGAGCTCTCCCTCGCCCCGGGGCGCCACGCCTGGGTGCACGTCGCGCGGGGCTCGGTGCGCGTCAACGGGCAGGCGCTCGGCGCGGGCGACGGCGCGGCGCTCTCCGACGAGGCCGTCCTTCGCGTCGAGGGCGTCGAGGCCGGCGAGGTGCTGCTCTTCGATCTGGCCTGAGTCAGGGCCGGGCGTGGGCGTCGAGCCAGCGCCACACCAGCGCGGGGAACTTGCCAGCGACGGTGGGCAGGTGACTCCCGCCCTCGATGGTCCACAGCGTCACGTCGGTACCACTCGGGCAGCCGTCGAAGCTCGAGCTCGTCGTCTCTGCGCCGGGCAGCGTCGTCTCGAGGTCGACCGGCGCGCCGGCCGTCTGCGTCGCCTGGCAGCCATTCTGCGCCGCCCAGCGCGCGACCGTGGCGGGCGCGCTGGCGTAGGCGCCTCCGCCCTTGCCGACGACGTTGGTGCCGCCGTCGTAGAGCACCACCTCGTCCTGGTCGCCGTGGATCTGCAGCACGCTCACCGGCACGGCCGGTCGGCAGGCGATGGGCTCCTGAGAGACGGTGCCCGCGAGGCTCACCACCGCGGCGACGGTGGGTGCGAGCTCGCAGCCCAGCCGGTGCGCCATGAAGCCGCCGTTGGAGTGGCCCACCACGTAGATGCGGCGCGCGTCGACGGCGTACACGGCGCGGATCTCCTCGATCAGCGCGCGCAGGTACGCGACGTCGTCCACCGGGCGCCCGCCGAAGTTGCAGCAGGCGTCGATGCCCACGTCCCAGAAGGCCCTGCCGTCGGCGTCCACCGTGCCGTCCGGCGAGGCCAGCAGCACGCCGCGCCCGTCCACCAGGCTGCCCAGGCCCAGGTAGCGCTCCTGGAGCGTGCCGCCGGCGCCGTAGCCGTGCAGCAGCAGCAGCAGCGGCGCGGGGCAGGCCGCGTCGTAGGCGCGCGGCACCGACAGCGTCACGGGCCGGTCACCGCCGAAGACGATCTGCTCGGGCTTGCCCGCGCCGCTCGGCTGGCACCCGGCGTCGGGCGGCGCCGGCGCGGTCGCGCGGCAGGCACTCAGGAGCATCGCCATCGCCAGCGGCAGGAAGCGCATGGCTACGGCACGAAGTCCATCGGCAGCACGAAGGCCGCGCCGTTGGCCGTGCCGCTCCGGTAGCTGAGCGGCGCGCCGATGCCCAGCGCCGCCGGCGCCCCGCCGCGCGCGGGAGAGATGGCCAGGTCCTGCCCGAAGGCGCCGCGCTCGCGGAAGTCCGGCGCGATGAGCATGAAGGGCTGGTTGGGCCCGGGCACCACGGTGCCGCCCTTGAAGACGTACACCGCGCCCGTGCCGTCGCCGTTGACGTTCGCGCCCGGCGCCGACACCACGAGGTCGCGCCGCCCGTCGCCGTCGAGGTCCACGTTGCCCGCGAGCGCGCGCCCGAAGCCCAGCACCCGCCGCTGCGGCACGAGCGGAACAGGGGTCAGCCCGTCGCCCAGGATGCTCACCAGCACGCCACCCGAGGCGGGGCGCTTGGCCACCAGCTGCGCCACGGGCACCAGCAGCACCGTGGGCTGCGCCGAGCCCTGGTAGGGGTAGAGGTCCGCGGTGATGGCCACGGCGTCGGTGCCGTCGGCCAGCACGCCGCTCGCCCGCGCCAGGGCCACGCCCAGGCGCATCGTCGCCACGCCCGTCTCGGTGTCGCCCGAGATGCGCACCCACCGCGCGGCGGTGACGCCTGCGCAGCGCGTGCCGCCCGGGTCGAAGCCGAAGGCGATGATGACGCCCTGCCGGTTCGCGTTGTCGGAGTAGCGCACGCCCACCTCGTCGCAGCCGTCACCGTCGAGGTCGCCCAGGGCCGTGGGCATGCTGGTCGCCTGCGTCACGAAGGGCAGCGAGAAGAGCGGGTCGCAGGCCATCGAAGGCTTCGCGAGCTGCGCGTCGTCGGGTGGCCGGCCGGTGAAGACCTCGAGGCCGTTGGCGCGCGTCATCACCAGGTCGCCCACGCCGTCGCCGTTGAAGTCGAGGCCGCCGGTCAGCCCGTTGCGCGCGAGCTGGCTGCGCTGGCAGCTCGCCGCCGCGCCGCCGTCGGCCACCGTGCAGCCCTCGAGGTCGCGCAGGCCCCAGAGGCGAAAGGCCTCCTTGTACGTGCCGTCGGCCTGGCCCAGGTGCACCAGCACCGCCCCGGGTGACTGGGCCGCGGGCGCCGCGCACTCGAAGCGGGGGAGGGCGTACTCGGTGGAGCTGATGCCGCCGTCGCCCAGCCGCGTGGGGAGCCCGAAGCCCGGCGCCGCGATGGCGAGGTCGAGGCGGCCATCGCCGTCGAAGTCCGTCATGGCCACGTCGGCCCCGGCGATGCGGCCGCCGAAGGCCCGCCACCCGCCGTCCGTCACGTAGGCGGTGTTGGCGCCCTCGTGCACCACGCGCGGCTGGTCGGGCGCCGCGACGCGGAAGGCGATCGCCTGGCCCGCGCCCACCTCGTTGCCGGAGCTGTCGTTCGCTGCGCCCGGTACGTTGGGCGCGCCCACCACCGCGTGGAGCTCGCTGCCCTGCGGCCCCACGTCGAGCCCAACGCCGAACTGCTGGCTCGCGGGCCTGCCGGGGAGCGGCGCCGACTCCACCGTCCACGCCGCGGGGTCCGCGCCGGTGGAGAAGAGATCGAGGCGCCCGGTGAAGTCGCCCAGGCTCGTGGTGGCCCGCGCGGAGAAGCCCACCGCGCGCCCCTGCCACACCGTCGCCGCCGTGCCGAGGAGGTCGGCGCGGCCCGTGCCCGGGCGCACCAGGTCGGGCCGGTTCACCACCGCGCCGCGGGTGAGGCGCGCGAGTGAGAAGAGCGAGAGGCGCCCGGCGTTGGGCGTCGTCACGCCGGCGTCCACGGTGGCGGCGTAGGGCGCGCCCAGCAGCAGCTCCGGCGTCGCGTCGCCGTCGAGGTCGGCGATGGCCAGGCCGCGCGTCGCCTGGATGTTGGCCTGGTCGCCGTAGACGCGCGCCCACGCGTCGAGGCGGCGCACCTGCGGAGGCCGAGCGGGCGCCGCGCTGGCGGTGGCGTAGGCCGTCAGGTCGAAGAGCAGGAGCCCGCCGGCGTTGCTGCCGCCCTGCGTGCCTGCGTCGGCAGCGCGGAGGTCGGGGGCGTCGGCGCGGTCCGCGGCGGCCACCAGCAGGGGCGGACGCCCGTTGCCCCCGGGCACGAAGGCCAGCTTCCAGTTGCCCTCGTCGCCGTCGGCGGTGTTGGCGGGTAGCACGTAGAGATCCGGCGTGTCCTCGAAGGGCTTCACCGGGTTGTTGCGGCCCAGGTGCACCTGCGCGGCGATGACGTTGCGCGCCAGCGTGCCGCCGTCAGCGCTCGCGCCCAGGGTGTTGTTGACGGAGCCCAGCACGGCGAGGTCGACGCGGCCATCGCCGTTCAGGTCGCCCGCCACGAGCGAGCGGCCGGCGCGCAGGTTCGAGAAGCGGCGCACGCCGCCGTCAGCGTCGAGGTCTTGCCCCGAGAGGCGCACCGCGCCCAGGTCGGCGATGCGCTCGCCCGGCTGCAGCGTGAAGATGTCCACCACGCCGCGCGCGGTGAACCCCGCGCCGGGGGCGATGTCGGCGCCGGGCGAGCCGACGACCAGGTCGTTGTCGCCGTCGCCGTCGACGTCGGCGATGGCCAGGGCGGCGCCGAAGTTGCCGCGGCCCAGGCCCGTCAGCGGCGGCCGGAGCTGCCGTGGGCCGCTGGGCCCGATGGCGTAGAGGTAGACGGCGCCCGAGTCGGCGATGGTGACGTCGTCGCCCGGGGCCGCGATGGCGAGGTCGGCCTTGCCGTCGCCGTCGAGGTCGCCGGCGGCCATCACCGCGCCGAACTGCGCCGTGTCCGACTGGCCGGTGATGATCCACGTCGGGGTCGCCGGCAGCCCCGCGGGGGTGCCCTTGAAGATGAAGACGGCGCCGCCCTGGGGGCGGGCGAGGTCGCTCTCGGGCACGCCCAGGGCCACGTCGTCGAGGCCGTCACCGTCGAAGTCGGCCGTCAGGAGCGTGGCCAGGTCGCTGCGCCGCCCCTGCGCCGGGAGCCCCGGGCGCGTCAGCTCCGTCAGCGCGCGCACGCGCACGGTGGTGGTCAGACCGAGCAGCTCGTCGCGGGCCGTCAGCTCCGCGGTGCCGCCGGTAGACGCCGCGCGGTACACCAGCTGGCCTCCCTGCTGCTCCAGGCTGCCCGGCGCGCCGGCGGCGAGCGACCAGCTCACCACGCCGGTGCCGTCGAGCGTCTCGAGCGGCACGAAGCTGTCCGTGGGCAGCGCCAGGCGCGGCGAGGCAGCGCGGAAGGCGGCGCTCGTCGAGACGGTGACGACGACGGCCGCCTGGTCTCCGGTGGTGGTGTCCTGCACGAGGAGCACGTCGCTGCCCGGCGTGGGGCCGGCGGTGTAGCGGGCCACCACGTTGTCCGCCTCGACGCCGGCGGTCACCGCGCCGCCAGAGGGGAGCGCGCCGCCCTGGGCCGTCACCGTCACCGGGCCCTGCGCGCCATACACGCGGATGGGGAAGCTCGCCGCGGGCGCCACCGTCGCGCGGGTCGGCTGCACGAGGAAGGCCGCCGTCACCGAGATGGAGACCAGCGCGCTGTTGCCGCAGTCGTCGGCCACCAGCACCGTGTCGGTGCCCGGCGTCAGCCCCGCGACGAAGCGCGTGCCCGAGAGGGTGCCGCCGCTCTGGGGCGCGCTGAGGGAGTAGGTGAAGCGCCCGCTGCCGCCGGTGGCCGAGACGGTGGCCGCGCCGTTGACGCGCACGGTGTCGGGCACCACGGAGGCCCGGAGCGGCGGGAGCTCGCCGCAGGGATCCACCGGCGGGGGCGGGGGCGGCGGCGCGGTGATGATGGCGTCGCAGCCGGAGAGGGCCAGGGCCAGGGCGAGGGCGAGGTGACGGGCCGCGCTCATGGGAGGGCGCCTCCGTTGACCCAGCGCACCATCGCCTGGATGGCGCCCTCGTCGAGGGGCCCGTCGGCGGGCATGCGTCGATCGCGCACCGCCGCGGCGATGGCCGCCGCGTGCGTCTTCCACTGCTCGTAGGTCGTCAGCTCGGGCTCGGTGCCGGTGCTGTGGCACTTGCCGCAGCGGGCCTCGCCCAGCGCGCGCACGTCGGCCTCCCAGCTCACCGTCGCCCCGGCCGCGCCGAGGAACTCGAAGTGCACCCGCCGCGTCGCGCTCGCCTCGCCCGCGGTCGCCGTCAGCGTCAGCACGTGGCGGCCGTTCATCAGCGACGCGAGCGAGATGGGCCGCAAGATGCCGCCGGCCTCCACCCCGCCGAGGCTGTGGAAGGCCTGCCCCGCCGTGGGCCCCTCGCCCGTCGTGCCCTTCGCCAGGTCGAGGGCCTGCGGCGCCTCGTCGTCGAGCGCCCAGGTGAGCCCGCCCAGGGGCGCGGCGCTGGGCACGACGGCCTGCAGCACGAGCTGCCCTTCGAAGACGCGGGCGCCCTGGTAGAGCCCCGTCAGCCGCGGCGCGGCGCTGCGGCTCAGCAGCATCGCCTCGGTGCCCACGCGCACCCAGGCCGCGCCCGCGCTGTCCACCCCGAGGAGCGCGGGCGTGGAGGCCAGGCCCTCGGCCGCCGCCCAGCGCCGCGTGTCGCCGTCGTAGCGGTAGAGCGCGTCGCCCGCCTGGAGCCACGCGAAGCGGCCGGCCGCCGCGAGCCGCCGCGGCGCCTGCGGCAGGGTGTAGTGCCGCCAGGCGGTGCCCGTGTAGAGCAGGAGCCCCTGGGCGGTGATGGCCCACAGCTCGCCGCCCGAGTCGCGCGAGGGGGCGATGCCGGCCAGCCCCAGCACGCCGCCGGCCAGCAGCGCCGCGTCGAGGCCCGACTCGCGCACCTGGAACTCGGTGCGCGAGGTCTGCGCCGCGGCGTAGAGCTTGCCTTCGCGCGCGAACCACAGCCCCGGCGTGCCGTCGAGCGTGGGCGCCAGGCCCAGGGCGGTGACGCCGGCCAGCCGCTCGCCGTTCAGCTTGAACTCCGTGAGCGCGCCGCCCTCGAGCCGGTAGAGGCCGTCGGCGTGCGAGAGCCACGCCACGCCGCCTTCACCCAGCGCGGCGCCGGTGAGGCCGGCCGCGTCGAGCTGCCCCTGCCACGACGGCGCGATGAGCCAGCCCTGGTCCACCACGAAGACGCCGCGGGTGGTGGCCACCAGCGCGTTGTAGGGCCCCAGGGGGAAGACGGCGGTGGCGGGGCCCGGGAAGACGGCGTTGCGCGGGTGCGACTCGAGCACGCCGCGCTCGCCGTTGGGCCGCACGCGCACCACGCGGCCGGCGAGGTCCACGAAGATGCCGCCGCCGCGCTCGTCGGCGAAGGACGGCGTGGCCGAGAGCTGGAGGCTCGTGGCCTGCGTCACCGGCGTGAAGGTGTCGGCGGCGAGCGGCTCGGACGTGGGGCCTTCGTCACAGGCCGTCGCCACCAGCGCGAGGAGGAGCAGCGGGCGGAGCGTCATGGTCGGCTCGGGAGTGTACGCCGAGGCGACGCGGCCACCCGGCGCGACGTGTGCGCGCTCGAGTGGCCGGCGGCCCGCGGCGGAGGGCGTCAGGTGGTCAACAGCCCGGTGAGGGGCTCGACGCGGGTGATGGAGTAGTCGAGGCCCGCCGCCGCCAGCACCGTGGCGATGACGTGGTCGGGGAGGATCTGGAAGCCCGCGCTCGCCGGCTGCCCGGTGCGGTGGTCGATGACGCCGGCCGAGAGGCCCACGTCGCCCGACTTGCCGAAGACGGTGTTGTGCTTGATGCCCTTGCCCAGCAGCATGCAGCTGTTGGTGATGTGGTGGTCGCGCCCGCCGGCCGCGTTGATGAGCGGGGTGCGCGAGAACTCCGAGAAGATGAGGATGGTGGTGTGCTCCATGAAGGAGCCGCCCGACGGGTGCGGCGACTGCTTCAGGTCCGTCACCAGGTCGGCGAGCGCGTTCCAGCCGGTGCGCTGGTTCTGCGCGTGGGTGAGCTGCGTGCCGAAGTGCGTGTCGAGGCCGCCCGAGATGTTCATCGACACGCACTGGCTCACGCCCCGCTTGAGGGCCGTGGCCACCAGCGCCGCGCGCGCCGCCGCCGAGCTGCGCGGGTCGTTGCCGCCCTCGGGCCGCAGCCCGTAGAGCTGCCGCAGCGCCGCCTTCTCGGCGCGGATCGCCGCCGTGTCGCTGGTGCTGTCCTCGAAGCGGAAGTAGCGGTCGAGCTGCGCCGAGAGCACCGTCTGCATCTGCGCCTGGCTCTCGCGGTACTGCGTGACCAGGCCCCGCGAGTCGTAGAGGTCGGCCTCGCACGAGATGCGGCGCCCGTGCATGTCCACCAGCTCCTGCTCGATCTCGCTGTCGAGGGCCGTGGGGCTGGGCGCGAGCGTCAGCAGCAGGTCGTTGGAGCTCGAGACCCGCAGCGCGTTGGCGTAGCCGGGGTAGCGGTCGTTGTAGGTCTCGATGTTGTACGCGATGTTCGGCACCGGCACGTTCGGCTTCATCTGGCCGACGATCTCCGTGGCCGTGGTGCTCCCGCGCGCCGCCGAGCCGTTGGGCTCCTTGCCCGTGAGGAAGTAGCGGAAGCCCACCTCGTGCGCGACCGTGGACATGTTGATGCCGCGGATCACCGCGGCCTGGTCGAAGTGGTTCGCCATGCGGCCGATGGCCGGCCCGAAGTCGATGTTGCTCCCCTGGGGCTTGACCACGTTGGTGGGGAACGAGGCGTCGTTGGCCAGCAGGTTGTAGCCAGGGAGGATGCGCGTCTCGCTGATGCGCTCGGGCGTGAAGACCGCCGGGTCGCGCGGGTCGAGCGAGAGGAGCACGTCCCACCCGCCGTTGAAGTAGGCGAAGACGAAGCAGTGGTCGGCCGGCGCGAGGTTGGTCGCCTGGGCGAAGGCCTTGAACGACAGGCCCCCGAAGAGGGTGGCGCCAGAGAAGCCGGCGGCGGCCTTGAGGAAGGTGCGGCGGGGCAGGGCGAGGGTCTTCTTCATGGTGTCGGCGCTCCCGTCAGTAGGTGATGAAGCGCGGGTCGGTCATCATCGCCACGCAGATGGAGCCCCAGGCCTCGCGGGGCTTGTTCACCGTCTTCGCGCGCGCGGCCACCTTCTTGAACGTGTCCGTCCACGCCGTGAGCTCGGCGGCGTCGAAGGGCGAGCCCCAGAAGCGCACCGCCAGCGTGGCCAGGTTCGCCTGGATGGTGGCGTCGTCCAGCGTGGTGAAGTCGTTGCTCGTGCCCGGCACCTCGGGCCACAGCACCCGCTGCGCCTGCGACCGCGTGAGGTCGGCCGCCGCGGTGGCCATGCACACCTCGCGGGCCCCGTCCTCGAGGAACTTGGCGAACACCAGGTTGGGCTCCGTCGCGTCGGACACCGTGAGCGCGAAGTCGGCCTGCCCCAGCGAGGCGGCGAGGTTGTCGATCTGCGACCACTGCCGCCCCGTCGTCACGAGGATGCTCTGCTTGAGCTGCGGCACCGAGATGCGGCGGGGCGCGCGGCCGGCGTGGCCGCCGTTGAGCTCCGGGTCAGGCAGCGGGGTGAGGGTGGGGTGCTCGGTGGGCAGCTCCACCGGCGTCAGGGTGCCGGGCGTCACGCTGCCCGGCGGAGGCGCCTTCGAGCACGCGGCAGCGAGCGCGAGGGCGAGGGAGGCGGTGCACAGGAGCCGAAGCATCAGTCGACCCTCCGGTAGGCGTCGGTGGAGACGATGGCCAGCATCAGCCGCTTGAGGTTGTGGTTGTTCATCGCGAACTGGTCCACCAGCCGGCCCAGGTAGAGCCGCTCCTCCTCGGCCGTCATCGGGCGGCCCAGGAGGTGGTTCCACATGTTGCGCACCGTGCACTTCTCGAGGTCGCCGGTCTGCATCATGCGCTCGACCAGCAGGCGCGGCCCGCCGACGATGTTCGGCTCCTCGTCGGGCGTGCGGTAGAGGTAGGTGCGCAGCAGGCCCAGCGACTGCGCGCCCTCGCCGTCGAAGGCCTGCATCACGTAGTTGCCGCACTCGTTGTCGCAGGTGGTGTTGCCGGCCAGCGCGCAGTCGCGGCACTTGGCCGACACCTTGGGGAACTGCGCGGGCTCGAGGTACTGCGCGTTGCGCTCACCGAAGCGGCCCCAGTGCGCGCCCGTGGGCTCGATGGTGGCGTGGCAGTACGAGCAGCCGCAGCGCGTGGCGAGGTTGTTGTCGCGGTTGCAGCTGTCTTCCGGCGGCGGCACCAGCGCCCCGGCCGGCGGCGAGAAGTGCTTGCAGAGGAACACCTCCCAGAACTGGTTCACGCGGGCCCGCTGCGTGGGGAAGCGGTAGAGCCAGGAGGGCGTGGTGAGCACCCCGGCGGCCTGCTCGTCGCGGGTGTACTCGACCCAGGTGCTGGCCTCGGTCATCGGCACGCTGGGCACCAGCGCGGGCGTGGCCGGCGGCGTCACCTGCCACACCGTGGGGCTCGCCTGCTCACGGTAGAGCTGCGAGAGCGGCCCGTTCACGAAGCCGCGCCGCGTGGTGAGGATGTTGAAGTACCCCTCGTCGCGCCGCAGCACCGAGTCGATGAGCACCAGCGGCTCCTCGTTGATGGCGGCGATGCGCGCGCTGTGCATGGCGCCGGTGCCCGACTCGCAGCGCCGGCTCCCCACCCCGCAGCCGCAGGAGCGGTCGGAGAGGAAGCGGGTCGTCTCGCAGGTCTCCATCGTCCACGGGTTGACGGCGCGGTCCTGCGCCTCGATGGCGCACATGCTGACGCTCGCCGCGCCCGCCAGCCACGACGGCGCGGGCACCGTCACCACGCCCTCGCGCTGCACGCAGCCCGGCTGCGTCTGGTAGCGGCCGCGCACGCCGCCGTTGAGCAGCAGGTCGAGGCCGCAGCGGTCGAGGCGGCCCAGCTGCCCCGTCACCGGCGTGGGGTTGCGGAAGGCGATGACCCGGCTGTCTCCGTCGAGCACCTCCTCGGTGAGGGCGGCGGTGATGGTGTTGGCCGGGTTGGGCAGGCACAGGTGCGGCGAGAGCGTGCCGCCCGTCACCCGGCGCATGTCGCAGAAGTAGAGGTGCTTGTCGGGGATGCTGCCGCGCGTCACCGCCACGGCGCAGTCGGTGATGGTGGCGTCGGAGGCGTCGAGCCGCGAGCAGGCGTAGTTGTCGAGCGAGTAGTCGAAGCTCACCGGCAGCGGCACGCCGAGGCTGTCGCGGCAGCTCTTGGTGGCGGGCTCGGCGTGCGCGTCTTCGCGCGTGGCGTTGCATGAGTCCTGGGCGATGAAGTGGTTGCAGCCCTCGTTGTTGCGGCCGCGCAGCGCGCGCGAGGGGTTGCCGCGGATCTCCAGCGGCCGCTGCCCGTCGGTCGTCGCCTGCAGGCGCGTGTCGCTGTTGGCGAAGATGGAGGCGCTGATGTTCGAGCGCAACAGCGCCCGGTGGTAGCCCTTGAGGCGCCCGAAGAACTCCTCGCGGCCCATGAGCTCGCGCAGGTCCTCCTCGAGAATGTCGCCCTTGCTCTGCATGAAGCGGTACTCCTCGAGCGTCGGCGGCCGGCCCAGGAGGTCCAGGTACACCTGCCGCAGGCGCCGCTCGAGGGACACCTGAGAGGGCGTCGTCGAGCACGTCGGGGCGTCAGCCCACGCGGAGCCGGCGCACACGAGCGCAACGGCCGCAGCCAGGACACGGGAGTGTCGCATCGTCCACCTCGTCGGGAAGGGGGGCAGCAAGTCTTGACGATTCTCAAGGGATCCATCAGGCGAACGCAATGGAGTTGCCGCCCCCTTCTCGATCTTCCGTCGCCACGCGACCCGGAGCGGCTACACCCACCCACATGGCCGTTCCGTCCGACCGCACCTTCTTCCTCTTCAACGCCGTCGTCTCGGTGGGGGCCCTGGCGCTGCTCTCGTGGCTGCTCCTCTTTCATGGCGGCCTGCAGGGCAGCGAGGTGAACCTGCGCTTCATGCCGGGCGTCAACGCGGCCTTCAACGCCACGGCCGCCACGCTGCTGATCGCGGGCCGGCTCGCCATCGCGCGCAAGCGGGTCGAGCTCCACCGGGCGCTCATGGTGCTGGCCTTCGCGGCCTCGGCGCTCTTCCTCGTGGGCTACCTCGCGTACCACGCGGTGCACGGCGACACGAAGTTCGGGGGCACCGGCGCCGTGCGCGTCGTCTACCTCGCGGTGCTGGCGAGCCACGTGCTCCTGAGCGTGGGCGTCGTGCCCCTGGCGCTCGCGGCCTTCTGGTTCGCGTGGAAGCAGGCCTTCGACCGCCACGTCAAGGTGACGCGCTGGCTGCACCCCATCTGGCTGTACGTCTCGGTGACGGGCGTCGTCGTCTACTTCATGCTGCGCCCCTACTACCCGGCCTGACGAGAGGAGCCAGCCATGGCGACCACCGTGTACATGCCCGAGGCCCGCGTGGCGCAGGGGCGCGTCTTGCGCGGCGCCGACGCGGAGCTCGTGGTGGGGGAGGACGGCCGCGTGCTGCCGCCCGACGCCGACGTCAGCACCGCCAACCTCCTGCGCCTGCCGGGGCGCGTGCTGCTGCCGGGCTTCGTCAACGCCCACTCCCACGCCTTCCAGCGGTCGCTCCGCGGGCGCACCGAGTTCCTCGCGGCGGGCCACGAGCGCGACGACTTCTGGAGCTGGCGCGAGGCGATGTACGGCGCGGCCACGGCCTTGGACCCCGAGGGCGTCTTCGCGGTGTCGCGCCAGGCCTTCCTCGAGATGGCGCTCGCCGGCGTCACCACCGTGGGCGAGTTCCACTACCTCCACCACCAGCCCGACGGGGCGCCCTACGCCGACGAGCAGGAGCTCGCGCTGCGCGTCATCGCCGCGGCCCGCGAGGTGGGCCTGCGCGTGGTGCTCCTGCGAGTGGGCTACGCGCGCGCCGGCTTCGGCCTGGCCGAAAACCCCCGGCAGCGCCGCTTCCTCGACCCCGACGTGGACACCTTCCTGCGCCGCGCCGCCGACCTGCGCGCCCGCGTGAGCGACCCGCTGGTGACGGTGGGCCTCGCGCCCCACTCGGTGCGCGCCGTGCCGCGGGCCTGGCTCGAGGCGGTGGCCCGGGGCTGGGCCCAGGGGCCTGTGCACGCCCACGTCGCCGAGCAGCCGGCGGAGGTCGCCGCCTGCCTCGCCGAGCACGGCCGCCGCCCGGTGGAGCTCCTCGACGAGGTGGGGCTCTTGGGCCCGCGCTTCACCGCCGTGCACGCCGTGCACCTCGAGCCTGCCGAGGTGCGACGCCTGGGCGCCGCGGGGGCGAGCGTCTGCGCCTGCCCGTCGACCGAGCGGAACCTGGGCGACGGCGTGGTGCAGGCCGACGAGCTCCTCGCCGCGGGCGTGGGCGTGGCCCTGGGCTCCGACAGCCAGGCGCACATCGACCTCCTCGACGAGGCCCGGCAGCTCGAGGGGCACCTGCGGCTGCTCCGCCTGCGGCGCAACGTGCTCGATCCGGGCGGCGGCCAGCCCGACGGCCTCGCGGCGCGGCTGCTCGCGGCGCTGACCTCGGCCGGGGCGAAGAGCCTGGGCCTCGAAGGGGCCGCGCTGGGGCCCGGCGCGCCCGCAGACTTCTGCACCCTCGACCTTTCGCACCCCGCGCTCCTCGGCGCCCCGGCCGCGCTGCTGGCCTCGGTGGTGCTGGGCGCGCCGTCGGCGGCCGTGCGCGAGGTGGCCGTGGGCGGGCGCCTCATCGTGCGCGACGGGCGGCACGCGGGCGCCGAGACCATCGGCCGCGACTTCGTGGCGACGCTGCGGCGCCTGCCCGGCGCCTGAGCGACCGGGCGGCGGGCTCGCTTGCCTGGGGGGGAGGGCGGTGCGACCATTCTCCTCGTGATCTCCACGTCCGCGACGCAAGCGCGCCTCGACGCCCGCGCGCGAGAGGCCCGGGCCCGGCGCGAAGCGCATGAGGCCGCGACGCGGGCGCAGGTCCTGGCGCTCCTGCGGGCGACGCTGCCCCCGGAGGCCTCGGCGTGGCTCATCGGCTCCCTCGCCTGGGGGGGCTTCGGCGAACGAAGCGACGTGGACGTCGTGGTCCGCGGCCTCGAGCCGGCGCAGGCGGTCCGCCTGGAGCGCGAGCTGGCCCGCGCCGCCCAGGCCCCCGTCGACCTCCTCGACCTCGACAGCCTGCCGGCGGACTTCCGGGCGCGGGTCCTCGAGGAGGGGGTGCCCGCCCGTGGTCCGTGAAGCGGCCAGTCGCACCCGGCTCGCGAGGCTCGTGCGGGAGCTCGACGTCGACCGCGACGCGCTGCAGGCCCGCGCGACCGAGGTCGCGCAGCTGCTGGAGGCCTGGCCTGCCGAGGGGCCCGTCGACCGCCTCGTGCTCCTCGCGGTGACCGTCAACCTGCACGGCTACTACACCGCGCTCGAGACGCTCTTCGAGCGCGTGGCCAGGCTCCTCGACGAGGAGGTCCCCACCGGCGCGAGCTGGCACACCGACCTGCTCTCGCAGATGCAGACCCCCGTCCCGGACCTTCGGCCGGCGGTGCTGCCCGTCGCGGAGGCCGGCGACGTGCATGAGCTGCGCAAGTTTCGCCACTTCTTCCGCAACGCCTACACGGTCGCGTTCGACCCGACCCTGGTGCGAGCCCACGCCGAGCGGCTGCTGCGCGTGCACCCTCCGCAGGCGCAGGCCCTCGCCGCGCTGCGTGAGCACCTCCTGCGGGCCGCGGGCCCCTGAGTCGCGCCCGGCCCTACCGCTCAAAAAGCGGCGCCGGAGGCGGGTGAGCGAATAGGCTGCGCTCCCTCGGAGGCAACATGACTCGACGACACGGCGGCTGGCTCCTCGCATCTCTCCTGCTCCTCTCGGCCTGTGGCCCTTCGGGCGTCATCTCGGGGCGGGTCAACGTCGAGGGCGGCGGCGCGGGGAACCTCACCGTCTTCTTCTTCGGCCCCCAGAGCGGCGCGGGCGTGACGCGCGACGACGGCACCTTCTCGCTCACGGGCCTGCCCGACGGCGCCTACGTGCTGCGCGCCACCGTGCGCGGCGCGGAGGTCGAGGAGCAGAGCGTGGCCACCGTCGTCACCAACGGCGCCGCCTCGCCCGAGCCGCAGCTCACCTTCCGCGTCGCCAACGCGAAGCTCTCGGGGCGGGTGGTGTTCGCCGACGGCTCCGACGCCGCCAACGTCTCCGTGACGGCGGTGGGCGAGCAGACCCGGGCGACCGTGACGGTCTCGGGCGGCGCCTTCAGCCTCGAGGGCCTCAAGAGTGGCGCCTACCTCGTGACGGCCGAGGCGCGCGACACCCGCGAGGGCCGCGTCAGCGTGGGCGCCGCGGCCGCCGGCGCGACGGAGGTGGGCGAGCTGCGCCTGACGCCGGTGGGGCGGCTGCAGGGCCTCGTGACGGAGTCGGGCATGCCCGTGGCCGGCGTGCAGGTGACGGTGCCCGGCACCTCGGTCTCTGCGCTCACCGATGCGGCCGGCGCCTTCGAGCTGACGATGGTGCCCACGGGCGCGCAGACGCTCCTGGCCCGCGTGGGCAGTTCGCCCTTCGTGAAGTCGGCGACGCAGATGGTGACGGTCGTGCGCGGCGAGAACCCGGCGCTCCTGGTGGCCCTGACGGCCGAGCCGCCGCGCACCGGCACCGTCACCGGCGTCGTCACCTTCCGCGGCAACCGCTCGCCCCGCGACATCGTCGTCTCGGTGGAGGGCGCGGGCGTCACCGCGACGCCGCAGCTCAACGGCGCCTACTCGCTCGCCGTGCCCGTCGGCGCGTGGGACATCGTGGCCAGCGCGCCCATGCACCCGAAGATGGTGCTGGGCCGCGTGCTGGTGACGGAAGGCCAGTCGGTGGCGCTGCCCGGCGCGGAGCTGTCCTGGTACCGGCCGGTGTGGCGCTCGAACGGCCAGGTGACGACGGTCGTCGGCCTCCCCTCGATCGACGCGCACCCGTGGGCGCTGGTGCTCTTCCGGGAGCCCGAGGTGCGGCTGGCGCTCCTCAACGTGCAGACCTTCGAGTTCCGCATCCTCGCGGTGGGGGTCAACTTCGCCTCCGAGGCCCGCATCTCGAGCCGCGGCAAGTACGCGGCCTGGTTCATCAACAGCACCACGTTCCTCTACGAGGTGGCGACGGGCCAGGTCACGGCCTTCCCGACGCCGATGACGGCCGCGGCCACGCCGCTGGTGCAGCGGGCGGAGTTCTCGACCGACGAGTCGGTGCTCTTCGTGCAGCGCTCGAACCGGACGCTCACCCGCATTCCCCTGGCCTCGCCGGCGAGCGCCGTCACCTTCCCCGCGGCGGGCAGCGCGGTGGCCATCGACGCCCAGAGCTTCGATCGCTGGTTCGTCCGCGAGGGCAGCGAGGCGCGGCTGGTCACGCCCACCACCGACGTGGCGCAGATCTTCACCAACATCTCGCAGTTCTCCCTCACGCCGACGGCCTGGGCGCTCACGGACTGCGTCGGCGGCCTCACCTGCACCTTGCGCGTCGTCGGCCCCACCGCGACGGCGGCGGTGGCCGTGGCCGGGGTGAGCCCCAACGTGGGCGGCATCAGCGCCTTCACCGGCGGCAACCTCGAGAGCCGCGGCGACTACCCGTGCTTCAACGCGGGCGGCTCGGCGTTCTGCGCCCGCGCCACCGACGGCACGCGCTACCCGCTCCCCGCGGTGCCCAGCCAGTTCAAGCTCAACGCCGCGGGCGACCGCGTCATCATGGTCTTCCCCGGCGGGAGCGGCACGGCGGTGCGCGAAGAGGCGATGCCGCCGAGCTCCGGCACCTCGTCGGCGGCCAGCAGCACCTTCGGCTACTCGGCGCACTGGGTCTCGCCCACGCGCGGCATCGCCTACGAGACGGGCGGCACGCCCCGCGCCCTGCTCGACTTCAAGGCCGGCGTGCTCTCGACGGACAACGACCTGGGCACGCAGGGGGTGACGGTCACCGGACCGCTCGTCGTCTACCCGAAGGCGTCCACCACGCGCTGGCAGGCCTTCCTGGGCGACAAGCCCACCCGCGCGGTGCCCGTGGCCACGACGCGGCCGGTGACCATGTCGTCGGCGCGCTTCTTCGGCGGCACCGAGACGGTCACCGACTACGGCACGGTGTCCTTCGACACCACCACCTCGTACGTCATCGACGAGCGCGCGATGACGGTGCGCAACCTGGCCCTGGGCCGCGGCACCCAGGGGCTGCGCAGCGGCGCGGTGGAGCTGGCCATCTTCGACCGCAGCCCGGGCGGTGACGCGTTCGCGCTCGTGCACGGTCAGAACGTCGCCATCGAGGTCCTCGACGGCACGGCGACGCCCACCGCCTTCGTCGGCTCGCAGGCGCTGGCGGCGGGCTACCTGGCCCAGGGCACCGACGGGCGCACGATCTCCCTGGGCACCTTCGCGCCGTGACGGCCCCCGACGCGCTCGAGGGGCTCCTGGCCGACCTGGTGGCCATCGACTCCACCTCCACGCGCACGAACCGGCCCATCCTCGACGCGCTGGAGCCGCGGCTCGAGGCCCTGGGCTTCCGCTGTGAGCGCCAGCGCTACGTGGACGACGCGGGCGTCGAGAAGGCGAACCTCGTCGCGCTGTCCGGTGACGGGCTGCCGGAGCTGGCGCTGGTGGGCCACTCCGACTGCGTGCCCTTCGACGCGGCGTGGACCGACGCCCTCACCCTCACCGAGCGCGGCGGCAACCTCTACGGTCGCGGCGCCTGTGACACCAAGGCCTTCATCGCCTGCGCGCTGACGGCCGCCGCCCGCACCCACGGCGCGCGCACGCGGCCCCTGGCGCTCGTCTTCACCGCCGACGAGGAGCTCGGCTGCGTGGGCGCCAAGAAGCTGGTGGAGGCCGGCCTGGGCAAGACCCGCCGCGCCATCATCGGCGAGCCCACCTCGCTGCGGCCGATTCGCGCGAACAAGGGCTATTGCCTCGCCGAGGTGACGGTGGGCGGCCGCGAGGGCCACTCCGCGTACCCCGACACGGGCGCCTCGGCCATCTTCCGCGGGGCGCGGCTGCTGGCGAAGCTCGAGCGCTACGCCCGCGGGCCGCTGCGCGAGGAGGGGCACCGGGCCTTCGGGCCGCCCTTCACCACGGTCAACGTGGGCATGGCCTCGGGGGGCAAGGCGAAGAACGTCATCCCCGGCGAGTTCCGCTTCACGCTCGAGTGGCGGCCGATCCCTTCGCAGCCCACCGACCTGGTGCTCAGGGCCCTCGAGGGCTTCATCGCCGAGTGCGTGGCGGAGGAGCCGGGCTTCGTGGCCGCCGTGCGCCCCCTGCGCATGGACCGCGGCTACGACACCCCGGCCGACGCCGACGTGGTGCGCTTCCTCGTGGAGACGACGGGCAAGGCCGCCGACACCGTGTCCTTCGGCACCGAGGGGCCGCAGCTCGCTGCCCTCGGCGCGGTGCCGGTGGTGTTCGGGCCCGGCGACATCACCGTGGCCCACCAGACCGGCGAGCACGTGCCGCGCGCCGAGCTGCACCGCGCCGCCGACGTGCTCGAGGCGGCGGTGCGGCGCTTCTGCGCCTGACGGCCGGCCCGTGCAGGAGCTCGTAGGGTTTTGGTACCGCGGGTGGGTATGCTCCCGCTCCCGTGCGCGTCTTCGGCCTGCTCAGCGTGCTCTTGCTCCTCGGTTGCCCGCCGGCGGCCGGGCCCGTCGACGCGGGCGGTGAGGCCGATGCGGGCGTGCCGGTGCCCTGTGGCGCGCCCGATGGCTGCCGCGCCCTCGACGCCGTCTGCCGCGAGGGCGCCTGCGAGACCGACGTGCCCTGCGGCGACGACCTCGAGTGCGGCCTGGGCGAGCGCTGCGTGCGCGGCGCCTGTCGCTTCCGCGGCTGCGTCGCCGACGAGGAGTGCAGCACCGGCCGCTGCGACCTCCGCGCCTTCTCGTGCGCGGAGTGCGGGGTCGACCCCGACTGCCCGCGCGAGCGGCCCCGCTGCGACCTGGCCATCGCGCAGTGCGTCTCGTGCACCGCCAACGCCGACTGCCAGGCCCCCGGCCACGCGCACTGCGCCAGCTCGGGCCAGTGCGTGGCGTGCCTCGAAGACGCGCACTGCCCCAACGGCCTGTCGTGCAGCAGCGGCAACCTCTGCGTGGGCGCCGCCGAGAACGCGCCGTGCCCCGAGGGCACCGCCTGCGGGCCGGGGCTGGCCTGCGTGACGCTCAACAACAACAACATCTGCCTCAAGAGCTGCGCCCTCTACGAGCCGCAGTGCCCCACGGGGCAGATCTGCTTCAGCCTCTCGTACTCCAGCACCACCTCGCTGGTGTTCGAGGCCATGGGGCCCATCGGGGTGTGCTTCGCGCCGCAGGCGGGCCTGCGCGGGCCGCGCGAGCCGTGCACCCGCACCGCCACCGGCAGCAACTGCCAGCCCAACCTCCAGTGCGTGCCCGAGACGGCGACGCTCTCGCTGTGCCGCGGGTACTGCAACCCGCTGGCCTCGGGCACCTGCCCGGTGGGCGAGCGCTGCACGCCCTTCGTCGGCGACTACAGCGGCCGCGAGTACGGCCTGTGCACCGGCGACACCGGCTTCGGCGTGCGCTGCGAGGCCGACGCGCCGTGCCGCGCGGGCCTCTCCTGCCAGCCGTGGGACATCCCCTCCGACGACGACCTCGTGGGCGGCGTGTGCCAGTTCACCGTCGGCGATGGCGGGGCGCTGGCGCCGTGCGCGCCGCAGCCGCTGGCCGACGGGGGCGCCCTGCCGGCCGACCGCGCCTGCCGCAGCGGCCGCTGCGTGAAGGACCCGCTCGCCCCCTCCGCCACCACGCCGCCCTACTTCTGCTTCGGGGCCTGCGCGGCCGACGCCGACTGCGGCGACGCGGGCGTGTGCGACGCCGAGTTCCTCCTCACCGCGCCGGGTGACACCTCGGGCTTCATGCGGGGCTGCCGCCCGCGCTGCGAAGAAGAGGCAGACTGCGCGGGCTACGACGCGGGCGTGACGTGCCGGGTGCGCGTCGTCACCGCCACCTCGGCGCCCGCCTTCACCACGACCTGCAGCCCGACGTCGGGGGCGCTGCCCGCCGGAGCCCCGTGCACGGTCAACGGCCAGTGCCGCAGCAGCTATTGCCTGCTCGACGACACGCGCGGCGTGCGCCACGGCGGCACCTGCGTGACGCCCTGCCGCGACGAGCCCGCCTGCGGGGAGGCCGACGGCGGCGCGACGCTCCCCGTCACCTGCCAGAGCACGGCGGTGCTGGTCAGCCGCGGCTTCGACTTCGTGGCCAACACGGCCGACGACGTGCTGGCGGCGCCGCGGCTGTGCAGCGGGGTGCCGTGCCTCGACGACGCCGAGTGCCGGCCCGACGGCGGCGCGGCGGTGTGCACCCTGGAGGTGGCGCCGTCGCTCTCGGGCCTCGCGCAGCGCTGCCGGCCGCCGACGGCGGGGCTCCTGCGCGGCGGCGAGCCGTGCGTGGCCGACCTCGACTGCCAGAGCGGGGCCTGCGGCACGCTGCAGGCGCCCTCGGTGGGCAGCGGGCGCGCGTGCTTCGAGGCGTGCACCGGCGTGACGAGCTGCGGGCCGAACCTCACCTGCCGGCCGGGCGGCCTCGCCGTGGGCAGCCGCGGGCAGAGCGTCGCCGTCGACAGCTGCGCGCCCTGACACGGAAGCGCCCTGCCTCCCGCGACACCGGAAGCAGGGCGCGACGGTGACGGCCTGGCTGAAGTCTCAGTCGGCGGAGGCGGCCGCGGCGGCCTTGAGGGCCTTGGCGAGGTCGACCGCGCGCTGGCCGGTGAGGCTCATCTTGGCGATCTCGTCCTTCGAGAGGCCGTTGGTGTTGACGTCGTACTTGGCGATCATCGACTTCTTCGCGTAGGCGACGGCGCGGTCGATGTCCTTCGCGGTGACGGTGGCGCCCTTCTTCCAGTCGCGGTGGTCCACGAACTTGAAGAAGATGTCGGCGAGCTTCCGCTCGGCGGTGGTGAGCTCGGGCAGGGCCTTCTTGACGTCGGCGCGCGAGACGCGCCCATCGGCGCCGCCCGCGATGAGGAGCTTCTGCGCCACGTGCTCCAGCGCCCGGTTGACGTCGGCCTTCGCGATACGTGCCATCTGTGCGACTCCTTGGTTGGGGGGGACTGCTCGGGGTACGGCGGTGCGGCGGCGGGCGGGCGCTAGCTGGCGTCCCACCCCAGGTCTCGCTGGAGCGGCATCATGATGGTGCCCAGGGTGCCCAGGAGCTCCAGGTCGCCCTTGGCCTTCACCTGGCCTTGGCCGATGGCGGCCACCGGGTCGAGGGTGCCCTCGACGAAGGCCGCGAAGGCGGGCGGGGTGAAGCGCAGGCGCAGGTCGGCGTCGGCCGCGGCGCCCTCGCGCACGGGGCTGTCGAGGTCGGCGAAGGTCAGGGTCCACGCCTCGTCGCCGACCTCGAAGGCGATGGCGCCGGACACGGCGAGGAAGTCGTCGAAGCGCGACACGAGGAGCGCCGGCAGCTTCTGCTCGAACCACGTGCGCGCGTCGCTCATTCCGGGTGCTGCCCCCTCGAGGTGCTCAAACCAGAGCGCATGAGGCCACAGCCGGGCGTCGAGGCTCAAGGGGCTCCTGCGAGAAAGGCGGCGCCGAGGGTCGAAGCGCGCGCCCGTGAAGAGCCGGGGCCCCTCGCGCGTTGGGCGTCGGTGCACATTGACCCCACCAGCCCCGCCCACTAATGGGCGCGGCAGATTCCCCGTCATCTCTCGCCTCTGGAGGCTTCATGTCGTTCAAGTCGTTCGTCGCCGCGCTCGTGCTCGTGAGCAGCACCGCCCTGGCCGCGGAGTTCAAGGCCGCTTTCGTGGACATCCAGCGGGCGGTGCAGGAGGTGGACGAGGGCCGCGCCGCCAAGACGCGCCTCCAGTCGCTCGCGGACCAGAAGCAGAAGGACTTCGAGAAGGAGCAGAACATGCTGAAGGCCGAGGTCGACGCCTACCAGCGCCAGAAGCTCACGATGGACGACAAGGTGGCCGCGGCGAAGGAGATGGAGCTGCAGAAGAAGACCTACGAGTTCGCGCAGAAGGCCGAGAAGCTCCGCGCCGAGCTCGGCGAGAGCGAGCGCCGCGAGCTGTCCACCATCTTCCCCAAGCTGGAGCAGCTGCTCGGGCAGATCGCCCAGCGTGAGGGGCTGACCATGGTGTTCGACCGCTCCAGCTCGGGCCTGGCCTGGGCGCCGGCCTCGCTCGACCTGACCAACGAGCTCATCCGCATGTACAACGCGCAGTACAAGGCGCCGGCCGGCGGCAAGAAGGGCGACGTGGCCGGCGGCAAGCCCGCGCCCGCGGGCGGGAAGAAGGACGAGCCGAAGAAGTGACGGGCGCCACGGGCCTGGCGTTGCTCTCGACGCTGGGCCTGTGCCTCGTGGCCGCCGTGGCCTTCGGGGCGCGGCAGAACCGCGCTGGCACGCGCGGCGGCCGCATCAGCCGCCCCAAGCTGGTGTGGCTGTTCTTCGCCATCTGGTTCTGGCTCTTCGAGTGCGCGGCGCTGGCCTTCGAGCCGGCGCTGCCCTGGGGCTACCGGGTCATCTTCGGGGTGCACGCGGCCTCGATGTGGGCGCGCGGCGCGGTCGAGCTGGTGCTGCTGCACGTGACGAAGACCTGGCGGCCGCCCATGGGCATCGCCCACGACGTGTTCTGCGTGGTGACGGTGCTCGCGCTGCTCGTCGCCTGCTGGGAGGGGCTGGGGCCGACGGCGCCCTTCGGCCTCTTCGCGCCCGCGCTGGTGGGCATGCTGCTCTTCTCGCTGGGCGTGGAGATCGCCTACGCGCTGCTCTTCTTCCGCGCCGTGCAGGGCAAGACGACGGGCGAGGACGGCGTGTGGTTCGCGAGCGAGGCCGAGGCGCGCTTTCGCCGCATCAACCGCCTCACCTTCGCCCTCAACGTGCCGCAGGTGGTCTTCCAGCTCGTCTTCCTCGGCGCCGCGCTGCGCTGGTAGCCCGCCGGCCGGGAGGCCGCGTCGGGCGCGGGCCTTCGTGCTAGGTCGAGGCGCGCATGGGCGCTCAATGGAAGCAGAAGGGCCGCGAGGCCAACTCGAAGGCGAAGGCCAAGCTCATCAGCAAGGCCGCGAAGGAAGTGCTGATGGCCGCCAAGGGTGGCCCTGACCCCGAGAGCAACCCGCGCCTGCGCCTGGCCATCGAGTTCGCCAAGAAGGCGAACATGACGAAGGACACGCTCGAGCGCGTCATCAAGAAGGGCGCGGGGCTGCTCGACGAGCAGGTCACCTACGAGCTCGTCACCTACGAGGGCTTCGGCCCGCACCGAGTGCCCGTCGTCGTCGAGTGCCTCACGGACAGCCGTACGCGCACGGCGAGCAACGTGCGGCAGCACTTTCGCCTCGGGCAGATCGCCGCCACCGGCGCCGTGACGTGGGACTTCGACCGCCTCGGCGCCATCGACGCCAGCGCCCCGGCAGGCGCCGACCCGGAGACCGCGGCCATCGAGGCCGGCGCCCAGGACCTCGAGCCCGGCGACGAGGGCGTGACGCACTTCTACACGGCGCCCACGGACCTCGACACCGTGCGCAAGGCCCTCGAAGGCGCCGGCTGGAAGGTGGAGTCGGCGGCCCTGGTGTGGCGCGCGAAGAACCCCGTCACCGTCGCGCCGGAGCACCGCGCCGAGGTCGACGAGTTCCTCGCGGAGATGGACGAAGACGACGACGTGCAGACGCTCTTCGTCGGCATGAGGTGAGCCTCGCCGCCTCGGCTCGTCAGAACATCGAGTCGGTCTGCGCCACCTGCGCGGGGGTGCCGAGGTTGCGGATCCATCGCACCGTGGCGAGCTCGTCGCTGGGCCCCCGGCGGGCCAGCTCTTCGAAGGCGTAGCGGGTGGCCTTCATCGCGCGGCCCTCGTCGCCGAGCGAACGGAGGAAGTGGGAGAAGAGGAGCGGCCCGAAGCGGCGGTAGCGCGTGACGACGTCGTCGGAGGACATGCCGGGGTTGTCGGCCGGCGGGGCGAGCAGCGACGACAGGCGGGTGGACCGGGCGCGCCACCCCCGAAGAGTGCCAAGGGGCTGGAAACGCAGGCGCTAGTTCGCGCACCGGGGCTAGACTGGAGTAGAGCGCGCCGCCATGCGCGCTTCTGCCTGGACCCTCTGTGCCCTCACGCTCGTCCTCCCTGGCTGCCCGGGCGGTGGGCCGGGGCCGGACGGCGGGAGCCCCGGCGGCATCGACGTGAGCCAGTGCACGCTGGCGCTCAGCCGCGCGTCGGCGGTGGCCGACGGCGCCGAGTCCATCGAGGTGCTCGTCACCGTGCGTGACGGGCAGGGCGCGCCGGTGCGCGGCGCGAAGGTGCAGGTGGCGGTGTCAGGCGAGGGCAACGCGGTGTCTGACGCGAGCGCCTCCGACGAGGTGGGCGTCTCGAAGACCTTCGTGCAGGCCACCCGCGCGGGCGCGAAGTCGGTGACGGCGTCGGTCGAGATCGACGGCGTCTTCGTGGCCCTGCCGGAGACGGTGACGGCGACCTTCGTGGGCGGCCCCGCGGTTGCCGTCGCCTTCGTCACGCAGCCGAGCACCACGAAGGCCGGCGTGGTGATGGCGCCGCCGGTGACGCTGCGGCTCGAGGACAGCAACGGCAACCCCGCGACGGACGACGGCACGCTGAGGCTGAGCATGCGGTTGGTGCGCAGCAGCGGCGGCACGGTCGCGGGCGCCACCGCGCGCGCGGCCGTCGACGGTGGCTTCACCTTCGACGCGCTCGTCATCAACCGGCCGCAGGTCGGCTACGCGCTGCGCGCGGAGATGTCGAACGGCGCCGCCGCCGAGAGCGTGCTCTTCGACGTCACCCTGGGCGACCTCTCGAGCGGCACCAGCACCTTCCTGGCGACGCCGGCGAACAGCGTCGTCGCCGACGGCGTCGCCACCTCGACGCTCACGCTCACCGCGAAGGACACCGGCGGCAACGTGCTCGCGGGGCAGGCCGTCGCGCTCACCGTGTCGGGCTCCGGCAACACGCTGGGCGCCACCAGCGGCACCACCGACTCGAGCGGCGTCTTCACCACCACCCTCTCGTCCACCGTCGCCGAGGCGAAGACCGTCACCGCCACCGTCGGCGGCGCCTCACTCTTGACGTCCGTCAACTTCATTCCTTGAGCGGGGCCCGCTCAGCCGGCGACCCGCGCTAGGCTCGCGACCCCCACCTGGAGCTCGACCATGAGAATCCCCCTCGCAGTGGCGCTGGCCTGCCTGCCCGTCGTCGCCTCGGCGGCCTCGGTGTCGGGGCAGATCACCACCGGCACCGTCGGCCTGTCCGGCATGCAGGTGCGCCTGTGGGCCGAGACGCCCAAGGGGTTCAGCCTGAACTCGCCCAACGCGCAGGTGGTGCTCACCACCGGCACCGGCACCTACGCCTTCACCAACGTGCCCGCGGGTCGGTACAAGGTGGACGCGCGCATGCCCAACGGCGTGACGGGCAACTGGGGCGATCGCTGGTACGACGTCGCCGCGCCGACCGGCTTGGGCTACGTGCCGGGCGACGCCGACGTGCTGGAGCTGGCGGCGGCCGACGCGCTCACGAACGTGGACATCGTCCTCGAGGTGCTCGGCGGCTTCGACGGCCGGCTGCTCAACGCCACGAGCCAGACGCTGGGCGGCTTCTTCGCGCGGGCCGAGCTCATGGCCGACCGGCGGGTGCACCACAACGACGTGAGCAAGTCCGACTCCATCCGCCCGGGGCAGTACAGCTTCCGCGGGCTGGTGCCCGGCCCGACGCGGCTGGTGACGCACGACCCCAACTACGTGCTGCGCGACTTCGTGCAGCCCGGCTACACGGTGGTGGCCAACACGGCGCCGTGGGTCGGAGACGTGGCCATCGGCCCGGCCCCGGTCGACCCCGGCGAGCCCAACGACACCCCGGCGGCGGCGAACGCCGGCATCGACGGCGGCGGCTTCCGCGAGGCGCCGCCGGTGGCCTACGAGACGACGGGCAGCATCGGCCCGCGCAACTCGGGCGACGTGGACTACTTCTGCTTCGACGCGCTCGCAGGCGACCGCTACGTGGTGGACGTCGGCCCGACGCTGACGCTCGAGGACGGCGGCGTGGTGGCCGGCCCGTGGTTCGACCCCGTGGCGGCCTTCTGGCGCGAAGACGGCGGCCTCAAGCTGGCCGAAGACGACGACACCGGCCCCGGCCGCGCGGCGCGCGTCGACACCGGGGAGCTCGACGAGGGCGGCCGGCACTGCGTGGCGGTGACGGCCTTCGGTGACACCGCGTACGCGGGGCAGAACCAGGGCTCGGCGGGCAGCTACGCCCTGCGCATCGCCATGGGCAACCGCGGGCCGTCGCTCGCCGTCACCTCCGCGTCGATGCCGGCGCCCGTGCCGCCGGCGCGGCTCACCATCGCCGAGGACGAGACCGTCACGCTCGAGGCCACCTTCTCGGACCCCGACGACAACCTGACCGGCGGCACCTTCGAGCTGCGCGACGCGCAGAACCAGGTCGTCGCGGCCGGGAGCGTCAACACCGCCACCGGCACCTTCTCGTTCTCGTGGACGGCGCCGCAGACGGGCGCCCGCGGGAGCCCCTACACCTTCACCGTGCAGGTCACCGACGGCGAGTTCACCCGCACGATCTCGGTGGTCATCGAGGTGACGGCGGTGAACCTGGCGCCTGGCGTGCCCACGCTGCTGACTCCCGACTCCGGCGTGACGGTGGCCACGCGCACGCCGACGCTGGTGTGCGCCGAGTCGTACGACCTCGACGAAGAGACGCTCACCTACGAGTTCGAGCTCACCTGGGAGGACGGCGGCGTGCAGAGCGCCTCGGTGGTGGGCCTCGACGGCGGCTGGTTCGCCGACGCCGGCACGCCCGCGCCCGAGGTGGCGCTGCTCGCCGCCGCGCTGCCCGAGAACAGCCTCGTGTCCTGGCGCGTGCGCGCCTTCGACGGCAACGTGGCCAACGGCTACAGCCCGTGGACGGCGGCGTGGACCTTCTTCGTGGACTCCATCAACGATCCGCCGCCGGCGCCCGTGCTGACCAAGCCCACCGACGGCGAGGAGCTGATGGTGCGGCGCCCGACGCTCGAGGCCACCAACCCCGTGGACCCCGAGGGTGACGCCGTCACGCTCACCTTCCAGGTGGCCGCCGACATCGCCTTCACGAGCGTGGTGCACACCAGCCCGGCGACGGCGCTCACCACCGGCTCGTCGCACACCATGTACACGGTGCCCGTGGACCTCCTGTGGGGCGGCGCGTACTTCGCCCGCGTGACGGCCGCCGACGACCGCGGCGGCGTGAGCCCCGCGAGCAACGTCAACGCCTTCACCATTCGCGCGAACTCCAGCCCCACGCCGCCCACCTTCGGCGCGCCCCTGGCGAGCTGCGGCAGCTCGGGCCTCACGGTCACCACCGCGCCGACCTCGTTCACCGTCCTCAACGTGAGCGACGTGGAGATGGACGCCATCCTCCTCGAGCTCCAGCTCTTCAACGCCCAGGACAACCCGGCGACGGCGACGCCGCTCTTCGCGCAGACTGTGTCGCAGCAGGGCACCGCCGACACCACCATCGCCGTGGCCGGCGTCGCGTGGACGGAAGACGCGAGCTACCGCCTGCGCGTGCGCGCCCTCGACGGCGTCAACATCACCGCCTGGAGCGAGTGCGTCTTCACCCTCGACGCGATGACCGGTGGCACCGGCGGCGGCGGCGGCACCGCGACGGGCGGCGGCACAGGCACCGGCGGCGGCACCGCGACGGGC
>CAYUZK010000043.1:12839-33464 GCA_964449625.1 uncultured Archangium sp. | reverse complement strand
GGCGTGGGCGTGCCGGGCGTGCAGGCCTGGGTGACGCCGTTGACGCAGGCGGTGACGGTGCGGGCGCAGGCGCCGGCGCCGCAGGTGGCCAGGCCGAGCTCCTCGTCGACGTCGCCGTCGCAGTCGTTGTCGCGCCCGTCACACTGCTCGGCGGCCGGAGTGCCGGGGGTGCACGTCTGCGGCACGCCGCCCTCGCAGGCCTCGAGCATGCGCGCGCACTCGCCCACGCCGCAGCTCAGGGTGCCCAGACCCTCGTCGACCTGCCCGTCGCAGTCGTCGTCTTTGCCGTTGCAGACCTCGGCCGTCGGGTTGACGGCGCCCTCGCACTCGCCCCAGTTCCAGATGCCCTGCGTCTCGCCGCAGACGGAGACGCCCAGGCGGCACTCGCCCAGCTTGCTCGAGCCGCAGGACTGCGTCTCGCCGGGGTTGCAGACGCTCACCAGCACCACGCCCGCGTCGGCCTCGCCGCCGTCCTCGCCCGTCACGTCGAGGCAGCGGCCCGTGGAGGGCACACAGCGCCGGCCCAGGCCGCAGTCTTCGTCGGTGGTGCACTCGATGCCGGCGTCATCTTCCACCGTGGCGGCCCGGCAGAGGCCCTCGACGCAGCTCTCGCCCAGGCCGCACTCCGCGCTCGTGCTGCAGCCCAGCGTCACCATGCCGTCGGTGGGCAGGGGCTCGATGGACTCCTCAGTGCACCGGCACCCTGACACCGCCACCGCGAGGAACAGCGCTGCGAACCGCCAGGGTCGAGTCGACATGCGTTCGGGCAGCATGGCACAACGCCCGGTGCCAGGCCGGGGCCCTCTCGCGCCTCGCCACTGAGTCATTCCGAGGGGCTACGTGGGCGGCCCCCCTGTGCACTCCAGTTCCCATCTTGCGCGAGATCAATTCACCCGGCGATTCTCCCGACCCATGACGCGTCGCCTGATTGCCCTGGGAGCCCTCGCGGTACTGGCGGCCTGCGAAGGCGCCATCACCGGCGCGATGCCGGGCCTGCCGCCGGTGACGCCGGTGGACCCGACGGGCACGCCCGCCCCGAAGCCCATCGTCACGGCCTGCGAGGCGATGCCCGTGCCCGGCTCGGCCCCGCTGCGGCGCCTGTCGCACGAGGAGTACGAGAACGCGCTCACCGACCTCTTCGGCGACGCGGCCCTCGCCCGGCAGGCCACGAAGGACTTCGCGCAAGACACGGCCTCGCTGGGCTTCCGCAACAGCGCCCGCTTTCTCGACGTGAAGCTGGTGCAGGCGCAGGAATACCTGAAGGCCGCCGAGCTCGTGGCCGGCGCGCAGGTGGCGAACCTGGCCGCGCTGGTGCCGTGCGCGACGACGGGCGGCGAGGCCTGCGCGCAGACGCTCATCGACGGGCTCTTGCGGCGCCTCTACCGCCGCGCGCTGACGGCCGACGAGCAGGCCACCTACCTGCGCCTGTACCGCACCGGCGCCACGGGCGCCGACTTCAAGACCGGCGTGGAGTGGATGCTGGTGACGGCGCTCCAGGCGCCGCAGTTCCTCTACCGCCCGGAGGTGGACGGCGACCTCTCGGCCCGCGCGCTCTCGCCCACGGAGCTCGCCTCGCGGCTGTCCTTCCTCCTGTGGCGCTCGGTGCCCGACGAGGCGCTGCTGACGGCGGCGGAGCAGGGGCGCCTGTCGACGAAGGAGGACGTGGCCCGCGAGGCGCGGCGGCTGCTGGAGGACCCGAAGGCCGAGCGGCTCTTCGAGTTCTTCGAGCAGTGGCTCGACGTCGACGAGGTGAGCCCGCTCACGCGCGACGCCACGGCCTTCCCCGGCCTGAGCCCCACGCTCGGCGAGGCCCTGCGCGAGGAGGCCCGCGAGTTCGTCAAGCAGACGGTGCTGCGCGGGGACGCGAGCCTGGCGGCGGTGCTCGCCGCGCCCTACAGCTACGTCAGCCCCGCGCTCGCCCAGCACTACGGCGTCGCCCCGCCGACGGGCAGCGGCTTCCAGAAGGTGACCTGGTCGAGCGGCCGCCGCGGCGGCCTCTTCATGAGCTCCGGCTCGCTGGTGAGCCACGACAAGCCCGCGCGCACCTCCATCGTCAACCGCGGGGTGCGCGTGCGCACGCTGCTGCTGTGCCAGACGGTGCCCGCGCCGCCCGACGACGTGCCGCTCAACCTGGGGCCCATCGACTCGAGCTTCAGCCAGGGCGACCGCCTCGCGCAGCACCGCACCAACGCCGCGTGCGCGGGCTGCCACGCGCTCCTCGACCCGCTGGGCGAGCCCTTCGAGCACATCGACGCGGTGGGCCGCGAGCGCCTGGTCGACGAGGGCGGCCACCCGGTGAAGACGGCGGGTGAGGTGGTGGCGACGCAGGCCCTCGACGGCGAGGTGGCCCACGGCCTCGACCTCATGGAGCGCCTGGCCAACGCCGACGAGGTGCGCGAGTGCGTGGTGACGCAGCTGTTCCGCTTCAGCCACGGCCGCGAAGAGGAGCCCGCCGACCTCTGCAGCCGCCAGCGCACGCTGCAGGCCTTCAAGGACTCCGGGTGGAACGTGAAGGAGCTCTTCGTGGCGATGACCCAGACCGACGACTTCCTCTTCAAGCCCGCGGTGACGCCATGACGCGCCCCTTCGATCGACGTCGCTTCCTCCAGGCCGGCGGGGCGGTGCTCGCCCTGCCGCTGCTCGAGTCGCTGCTCCCGCGGAGCGCCTGGGGCCAGACGGCGAGCGCGCCGCGGCGCCTCATCACCGTCTTCACCGCCAACGGCGACCAGATCGCCCAGCGCTTCACCACCAAGGCCGAGACGGGCTTCGTGCTGGGGCCCTTCCTCCAGCCCTACGAGGCCCAGCGGCAAGACATGCTCTTCGTGGAGGGCGTGGACAAGTACCACGGGCGGCTCCCCTCGGGAGAGCGCTCCGACGGGCACCAGCAGGGCGGCAGCGCGCTGGCCCCTTGGCGCTCGGGCAGCGGCAGCTTCCCCATCGGCGGCGGCAACGGCGCCACCATCGGCTACGTGCTGGGGCCGAGCCTCGACAAGCGCCTGGGCGACCTGGTGAAGGCCCGCGACAACGTGCGCCACGGCTTCCTGAGCTACCGGGTGGGCGACCGCACCAACAACATCTGGAACACGCACTCGCACGCGGGGCCGGTGGGCACGCAGAGCCCCATTCCCCCCGAGACGAGCCCCTTCACGGCCTACACGCGCATCTTCTCTGACGTGGACCCGGCGGCCCGCGAGGCGGCGCTCAAGCGCCTCACGCTGCGCCAGTCGTCGCTCGACGTGGTCAAGGGCGAGCTCGCCTCGCTCAAGGGGCGCGTGTCGGCCGACGACGTGCGGCGCCTCGAGCAGCACGAGGCGAGCGTGCGCGACATCGAGCGCAGCCTCTCGGCGCTGGCGGCCGACGTGCCGGCCTGCACCACGCTGGCCATGGGCAGCACCTTCGACGTCTTCAACCAGGATCGCTGGGCCGACGTGGGGCAGCTCTTCGCGCGCATCACCGCCATGGCCTTCGCCTGTGACCTGACGCGCGTGGTGGCCTTCAACTGGTCGGGCAACACCTCGGGCCGGGTGTACCGGGAGCTGGGCCACGCCGACAGCCACCACACCATCAGCCACGACTCGAGCACCGACGCCTTCACGAAGATCCGCGCCATCCTCCGGCTGCTGCACCAGAAGTCGGTGACGGACCTCTACGGCGCGCTCAAGGCCATCCCCGAAGGCGGCGGCTCGGTCTACGACAACACGCTCGTCATGCACTGGAGCGAGCTGGCCCAGGGCGACACGCACAGCAACTCGAACAACCTGGTGATGTTCGGCGGCGGCGGCGCGAAGAAGTACTTCCGCACCGGGCGCTACGTGAGCCTCGCCGGCAACGCGTCGAACAGCTTCTCAGACCTGCAGCTGCACCTCTTCCGCTACATGGGCTTCTCGGACGTGACGAGCTGGGGTGACCCGCTGCTCTCGCGCGGCGCGCTGCCCACCGGGCTGACCTGAGGGTCGGGCGCGGCGGCGCGGCGGAGCGTCGGCGCGACTGGGTCGAGCGCTGCTTCGCGGCGTGGGAGAAGCAGCGGCCGCAAAGGTGATCCGCCCGGCGCCTCGGCTACACTCCGGCGCGCCCCGCTGATCATGACCGACACCGTCCGCCGCTTCGGCGCCTTCCTCATCGAGCTGGGCCTGGTTACCGAGGGCCAGGTGCAGGAGGCGCTGGCGCTCCAGCCGCTCACCGGCACGCGCGTGGGCGAGTCGCTCATGTCCCTGGGCTACCTGACGCGGGCGCAGCTCCAGCGGGCGCTCTCGCTGGCGGTGACCACCGGCGCGGCGATGGTGCTCGACCGGCCGCCGCTGGGCGAGATCCTCCTGGGGCTGCGCTACGTGGAGGAGGCCCAGGTGCAGGCCGCGCTCGCCTCGCAGCAGCGCTCGGGCCGGCGCCTGGGCGAGGTGCTGGTGGAGATGGGCGCCGTCACGCACCGGCAGCTCTACGAGGCCCTGGGGCTGCAGCAGCGCATGTCCAGCGCCGGGGGCCAGGAGCCCGCGCGCACCGCCACCGGCGAGACGCGCGCCGTGGGCACCAACGGCTTCACGCTGATGGTCATCGACGACAGCGAGCTGGCCTGCGCCCTGGTGCAGGAGGGCCTGTGCGCCCAGGGCTTCGCGGTGAGCGTCTTCAACGACCCCTTCCTCGCCCTCGAGCAGGTGGACGTGGTCAAGCCCGACCTCGTGCTGACGGACCTGGACATGCCGGGCATGGACGGGGGCGAGGTCTGCCGCCGCCTCAAGGACGGCCCGCGCCGCTCGGTGCCCGTCATCATCCTCACCGCCAACGACGCCGACACGCAGCGCGTCTCGGGGCTCAAGGCCGGCGCCGACGACTACGTGAGCAAGGGCGCGTCGATGGAAGAGCTCGGCGCGCGCGTCGAGACGGTGCTCCGGCGCGCCCGCGAGACTGAGCGCATGCGGCGGCTCTTCGCGCGCTACACCAGCGACGCCATCGTCGACGAGGTGCTGCGGGCCGGCGACGTGGTGCTGACGGGCGAGAAGCGCGAGGTGACGGTGCTCTTCGCCGACCTGCGCAACTTCACCGCCTTCGCCGAGACCTCACCGCCAGAAGAGGTGATGCGGCTGCTCAACGACGTGCTGGGGCGCCTGGCCGACGTGGTGCTCGAGCGCGGCGGCACGCTGGACAAGTTCCTCGGCGACGGGCTCATGGCCGTCTGGGGCGCGCCGCTCAAGCACGAGCACGACGCGGAGCTCGCCGTGGGCGCGGCCCTGGAGCTGCAGGCCCAGGTGCGCGCGCGGAACGCCGCCCACCCCCACGAGCCGCAGTTCGAGCTGGGCGTCGGCCTCAACACCGGCCCGGTGCTCTCGGGCAGCGTGGGGAGCGCGCGGCGCACCGAGTACACCGTCATCGGCGACACGGTGAACGTCGCCTCGCGGCTGTGCGGTCAGGCCCAGCCGGGCGAGGTGCTCCTGGGCGAGGCCACCGCCCTGGCCCTCGACGCGCCCCTGGGCCTCGAGGCGCTGCCGCCGGTGCGCCTCAAGGGCAAGCAGCAGCCGGTGCCCCTCTTCCGGGCGAACGCGGTGCTCGCCGAGCTCCTCGAGGCGCGGCGGCGCGCGTAGCGCCCGCCGACTGGGGTAGCCTCTCGCTTCGCCGGACCCTCTCCAGGAGCCCCGCCATGACGAGCTACGCCCTCGACGCGCTGAAGAAGAACCGGGTCTCGGTGCTGGCCTGGGGCGGCAGCGAGGCCGATCGCCGGGCCCTGGCCCAGGCCGCGGCGCTCGAGCTGCCGGGCGCGGGGCTCGTCGAAGCCCGCGACGCCGAGGCGCTCCTGCGGTCGGCGAGCCAGGCGCGCGCCGTCGTCTACGTGCCTGACGTGGCGGCGCTGCCGGCCGACGCCCAGCGGGCCCTGGTGCGCGTGCTGCGCGAGCGCGAGGAGCGCCCCAAGTTCGTGCTGGGGCTGGCCACCACGCCCGAGACCGCCAGCGAGAAGGGCGCCCTGACGGAGGACCTGCGCTTCTGGCTCGCCAGGTCGACCGTCGACGTGCGAGGCAAGCCGGCCGCGCGCCGCTGACTTTGGTTGAAGTCCCGCAGCACCGCTGGCAAGAGGCACCCCATGTCGCATGACGCCCTGGAAGATCGACGCAAGGCCCTCGAGGAGCAGTTCTTCAAGGACCACAACGACGCCCTCGTGAAGAAGCTGAAGGACGAGGCCGACAAGCAGCACTCCCGCGAGGAGCTGCAGAAGCTCACCGGCATCGGCAACGACCAGGTGCTCGACGCGCTCGCGGCCCTCAAGCTCGGCGGCGCGGCCACGCTGGTGATGTCGCTCTACCCCATCATCGCGGTCGCCTGGGCCGACGGGAAGATCGACCCCAAGGAGCGGCAGGTCATCCTCGACCTCTCGGCCACCATCGGCCTCAAGGCCGGCACCGACGCCCACGGCTACCTGACGAAGTGGCTCGACGAGAAGCCCGAGCTCCACTGGCACGAGCTGTGGACGGACTACGTGAAGGCCCTCGTCGAGAAGATGAAGGCCGATGACAAGGCGCTCCTCAAGGCCACGGTGCTGGGCCGCGCCCGTGTCGTCGCCGAGACCTCCGGCGGCTTCCTCGGCCTGGCCTGGCGCGTGTCGGACGCCGAGCAGCGCACCCTCGACAAGCTCGAGGCGGCGTTCGGCTGACCCTGGCCCCACCTCGGCTGATTTACCCCGGAGGCATCGCCAGCGATGGCGGTGCCTCTGCGCCTATGTGGGTGTCACGCGCAGGTGACCCTGCTGGGAGGGGGCTGGAGATCCGCGGGCCTGCTCGGGCATTCTCCCACTCCGCACCTCGGCGGGGGGTCCTGCCGATACTGCCTTCATCCCCACGCAGTCCCCTTTCGCCGCGCTCACTCGAGGTCTGCCATGACTGTCCGCAACGACTCCGCCGCCGCTGCTGCCGCCGCCAAGGCTCGCGCCGAAGCCGCCGCCCGGGCCCGCGCCGAGGCCGCCCGCCGCGCCGCTGAGGCGAAGGCCCGCGCCGAGGCCGCCGCCGCCGCGAAGCGCAAGGCCGCCGAGCAGAAGAAGATCGACGAGGCCGCGAAGAAGAACGACGCCTTCAAGGCCGGCGTGAAGACGCCCGTGGCCCTCGACGGCAAGCCCACCGCGCCCTCGGCCGCCGCCATCACCGCGTCGACGAGCGCCACGCCCTCCACCACCGACAAGCCGCTGGGCGCCACGGGCGCGAAGAAGCCCGAGGACCTGCCGAAGTACTTCCCCGAGCTCAAGGGCGCCGACAAGGAGACCGTCAAGAAGGCGTGGGACGCGATGAACAAGGTCGCGTCGGGCACGCCGTCGGAGCAGCTCAAGGGCCTGGCTGACCTCTCGAAGCAGTTCCCCACCACCGTGGGCAACGTGCTCGACAAGCTGGGCGTGAAGGACAACAAGCTGGCGAAGCTGGCCACCAACCCCAAGGCCCTGAGCGCGCTGTCGACGCTGACTGACCCCAAGAAGGGCGCGGCCGACAAGGCGCAGGCGGCGCTGCAGCTCGCGCAGGCCGCGGGCAGCACCCTCAAGCCCGAGGAGCTCAGCAGCACGCTCAAGACGGCGCTGGGCTCGCTGCCGGCCGCCGAGAAGCTGGTCTCCGCCGTCGCCACCTGGTCCGACCCGAACAAGTCGGGCCTCGACAAGGCGAAGGCCACGCTGGACCTCGCGAGCGCCCTCAAGGACTTCACCGGCGCCGAGTTCCCCAGGCTGGCGAACGAGCTCCGCGCGCTCGACGGGCCGCTCAAGGCCGCCGGCGCCGCGCTCAAGCTGCTCGACCCCAAGGCCAGCGCGCAGGACAGGGCCCTCGCCGCCGCGCAGCTCGCCGCCGAGCTGCCCGACTTGAAGCAGAACCTCACCGCCTTCAAGGACCTCCTCACCAGGGCCGGCGTGAAGGACGCAGCCCAGGTGGCCGAGGCTGGCGTGAAGGCCGCCGACGTCGCGGTGAAGGGCCTCGACCCGAAGCTGGCGAGCACGCTCACCGAGGCGCAGACGAAGCAGCTCGGCGACCTCGCCACGAAGGTCGGCCCCGACAAGCTCGAGGCGCTCCTCAAGGGTGTCAGCGACAAGCAGGCCCTCGAGGCCCTCACCGGGCAGCTGGGCAAGCTCGACGACGCGGCGGCCAGGCGCCTCGTGTCCACCCTCGGCGGCCTCGAGCAGGGAGTGCTCCAGAAGGCCCTCAAGAACCCGGAGCTGGCCGAGTCGCTCGGCAAGCTGGCGACCAACCTCGACGACGCCGGCACCAAGGTCGTCTCGAAGCTGGTGAAGGACTTCGACGAGGCCGGCCTCAAGGCCCTCACCAAGCTCACCGACAACCTGGGCCCCGACGCGCTCAAGAACGCGGTGAAGGTGCTCGGCCCCATCGCCGACAAGGGCGGCAGCAAGCTCGCCGGCCAGGCCCTCAAGGTGCTCGACAGCGCGCTGCTGAAGATGGGCGTGGCGATCACCGGCGAGGTCGCCGAGAAGGTCCTCAAGAACCTGGTGAAGATCGTCCCGCTCGCGGGCGCCATCCCCAACGCCATCGACGCCGTGAAGTACGGCAAAGAAGCCTTGGAGCTCCGCAACCAGAACAAGGACCTCGGCATGTTCGCGGCCAACATGGCCAAGCTGAACGTGCTCGACGGCGTCGTGGGCACGGCCCTCGACCTGACCGGCGTGGGCGCGGCGGTGAACATCGGCGTCGGCGTCGGCTTCTCGGCCCTGGAGCTCGCGGGCGACATCGCCTTCGACGCCGAGAAGAAGAAGATGCTGGCCGACCCGAAGAACTACCAGGCCCCCGACTGGATGAAGGCGGTCAACCTGGGCGCCGCCGCCGCGCAGGGCCCCGGTGGCATGGTCGAGCTGGCCGCCTACTACGGCCCCGAGGGCGCCGCGCAGCTCACCCAGTGGGGCATCGAGAAGGGCGTGAAGGGCGCCATCGACGTGGCGAAGTTCGCCGGCGTCAGCCAGGCCGAGGCCGTGGGCGACAGCCTCACGCTCGCCGGCAAGATGATGCACGGGCTCGCCGACGTGGTGCGCAACCCCGGCAAGTACGGCCAGGCCGTCGCCGACTCCGCGCGCGACGCGCTCAACACCGCCATGGAGAAGGGCGGCGAGCTCGCCAGGCAGGCCCGGCAGGTCGTCACCGACGTCGTCACCGAGGCCAAGGCCCTGGGCAAGAAGGGCCTCGACACCCTCGCGTGGATCGCGAAGAACCCGGGCCCCGCCGCACAGCTCGCGCTCAACGGCGTCAAGGACGTCATCAACAAGGGCGTCGACCTCACCACCGCCGCCGGCAAGGCGCTCTACAAGCAGGCCGTCACCACCCTCGAGACGATGCAGGAGGGCTGGCAGAACCTGAAGGGGGCCGCGAAGGAGAAGGCGAAGGAGCTCATCGCCGGCGCCAAGCAGGGCCTCACCGACGCGGTGAACAAGGCCGTGGCCATGGGCGAGAAGGCCGTGGACCTCGTCACCTGGGCGGCGACGCACCCGGGCGAGGTGGGCGCGCTCGCCAAGAAGGCCGTCACCGACTTCCTCCAGAAGGGCGGCGAGCTGGCGAAGAAGACGTGGGACGGCATCCGCGCGCTGGGCAACGACGGCCTCGCGCTCGCCGAGTCGGCGGTGAAGTCGCTCAAGAACGCCGGCGAGGCCGCGGTCGACACGCTCAAGTACGTCATCCAGAACCCGGGCGAGGCCGCCACCAAGGTGCGCGACTGGGCCGGCCAGACGCTCAAGGACATGGTGACCGCCGGCGGCGCCGCCGCGAAGAAGGCCGCCACCGCCGTGAAGGACTTCATCGACGCCCGCGCCGACTGGGCCATGAAGTTCGGCCGCGAGCTCCTCAAGGAGGGCTCGCAGGCCTTCCTCGACGTCGCCAAGGCCTGGAAGGACAACCTCACCGAGGGCGGCAAGGCCTTCATGGACGGCCTCAAGGACCTCGGCTCGGCCGGCGTGGAGCAGCTCGACAAGCTGGCCAAGCTCGGCGGCGACGCCGCGAAGTACGCGGTGAGCAAGCTCGAGTCGCTCGCCAAGGCCGGCGTCAGCGCCGCCCGCACGGCCCTGGGCAAGCTCGCCGACTTCGGCGGCGAGGTGGGCCGCGTGGCGAAGGGCGCCGTCAACTCCGTGGCCAACTTCACCAACGGCGAGTTCAGCGTCGGCGGCTACAAGGTCGATCTGAACCCGCTGTGGTGAGGTGAGCCATGAGCAACACGAGCGTGGCGAAGCGCTTCATCGGCACCTGGACGCTGGACGCGGGGGCCTCGAAGTTCGAGGTCGACAACCCGCCCAGGCGGGCCACCCTCTCGCTCTCGGCCGAGAAGGGCGGCGTCTTCATGCGCACCGAGTGGGTGGACCCCGAGGACAAGCTGGGCGAGCTCGAGCACTCCCTCACCTTCGACAAGCCGGTGCTGGTCAACGGCGTCGAGGTCACCCTGCGCGTGCCCGATGAGCACACCCTCGAGACCGTGATGACCCAGGACGGCGTCGAGGTCGCGCGCACCCGGCGCACGGTCTCGCAAGACGGCAAGACGCTCGAGCTCGTGCAGGTCGGCACCCTGCCGGACAAGCGCCAGTACACCAACGTCTCGACCTTCCGCCGGGCCCGCTGAACAGACGCCCAACTGGTTGGACTTCTTGAGGAAACAGGCCGCTACGGGCCTGTTTCAGGCATTGCCACGGGATCGCCGGTGAGGTACCTCGGGGGGCCGCTTTCCCCCCGAGGTGTGCCATGTCCGACGACGTCAAGGATCCCCCCGCGCCGCCTCCGCCCGCGCCTGCCGCGCCGCAGCCTGCGGGCAGCATCGGGCAGCTCGTGCAGGTCTCCATCGAAGACGAGATGCGCAAGAGCTACCTCGACTACTCGATGAGCGTCATCGTCGGGCGCGCGCTGCCCGACGTGCGCGACGGCTTGAAGCCCGTGCACCGCCGCGTGCTGTTCGCGATGCAGGACCTGTCGAACACGTACAACCGGCCGTACAAGAAGTCGGCGCGCATCGTGGGCGACGTCATCGGTAAGTACCACCCGCACGGCGACAGCGCGGTCTACGACACCCTCGTGCGCATGGCGCAGCCCTGGTCGCTGCGCTACCCGCTCATCGACGGGCAGGGCAACTTCGGCAGCCTCGACGGCGATTCGCCCGCCGCCATGCGCTACACCGAGATCCGCATGGAGCGTCTGGCTGACGAGATGCTCAACGATCTCGACAAGGACACCGTCGACTTCACGCCCAACTACGACAACTCGCTCAAGGAGCCGGCGGTGATGCCGGCCCGCTTCCCCAACCTGCTGGTCAACGGCAGCGACGGCATCGCGGTGGGCATGGCCACCAAGATTCCCCCGCACAACATGGGGGAGATCATCGACGCCACGGTGCACCTCATCGACCACCCGAAGGCCACGGTGCTCGACCTCATGCGCTGGGTGCAGGGCCCCGACTTCCCGACGGCCGGCATCATCGCGGGGCGCGACGGCATCCGGAAGGCGTTCGAGACGGGCCGCGGCTCCATCACCGTGCGCGCGCGCACCGAGGTCGAGACCGAGAAGAAGTCGGGCCGCGAGAGCATCGTGGTCACCGAGATCCCCTACCAGCTCAAGAAAGAGGTGCTGGTGCAGCAGATCGCCGCCATGGTGCGCGAGAAGCGCATCGAGGGGATCAGCGACATCCGCGACGAGTCGTCGATGCAGGGCGTGCGCATCGTCTTCGAGCTCAAGCGCGACGCCATCGTCGACATCGTGCGCAACAACCTCTTCCAGAACAGCTCGCTGCAGGTGAGCTACGGCATCGTGATGCTGGCCATCGACCAGGGCCAGCCGCGCACGCTCTCGCTCAAGGAGATCCTCGAGAAGTTCATCCTCCACCGGCGCGAGGTCGTCACCCGGCGCAGCCGCTTCGAGCTCAAGAAGGCGAAGGACCGCCTGCACCTCGTCGAGGGCCTGCTCGTCGCCACCAGCGGCAAGGACTTCCTCGACCACATCATCGCCACCATCCGCGCGTCGAAGGACCCTGACGAGGCCCGCTGGGCGCTGATGAACATCGTCTCGCCGGCGCTCTACGAGGCGCCCAGCTTCAAGCACTTGAAGCGCGTCGACTTCAGCTCGGCGAAGGTCTCGATGGACGCGCTCGTGGCCCGCGCCAAGGCCGAGGAGCCCGCGTACCTGGGCATCAGCCGCGCCTACGACCCCGGCTTCAGCGAGGCGCAGGCCCGCAGCATCCTCGAGATGCGGCTCCAGCGGCTCACCGGGCTGCAGCAGGAGGAGCTCTTCAAGGAGATGCTCGAGCTCGCGCGGGAGATCGCCAAGCTCGAGGACATCCTCGGCAACGAGAGCTCGCTGCTCGCCGTCATCAAGCTCGAGCTCAAGGACGTGCGCGACCGCTTCGCCGACCCGCGCCGCACGGAGATCACCGGCGAGGTGGGCGAGATGTCCTACGAGGACCTCATCGCCGACGAGCCGATGGTGGTGACGCTCAGCCACGCCGGCTACGTGAAGCGCACGCCGCTCACCGAGTACCGCGCCCAGCGCCGCGGCGGCCGGGGCAAGACGGGCGCCACCACGAAAGAAGAAGACTTCGTCACCGACCTCTTCGTGGCCAGCACCCACGCCTACCTCATGCCCATCACCACCCGCGGCCAGCTCTACTGGCTCAAGGTGCACGAGATCCCCATCGGGGGCCGGACCGGCAAGGGCAAGCCCATCGTCAACCTGGTGCACTTCCAGGAAGGCGAGAAGCTCGCGCAGGTGCTCGTCACCCGCGAGTTCGAGGAGAACAAGTTCGTGCTCTTCGTCACCCGCGCCGGCGTGGTGAAGCGCACCGACCTGACGGCCTTCTCGAACGTGCGCAGCTCTGGCTTGCGCGCGCTCGGCATCGAAGACGGCGACGCCCTGGTGGCGGTGAAGATCACCGACGGCACCAAGGACGTGCTCATCAGCACCTCGCAGGGCATGTCCATCCGCTTCAACGAGACCGAGGTGCGCTCCATGGGGCGCGCCGCCTACGGCGTGAAGGGCATCACCCTGGAGGCCGGCGACGAGGTCGTCTCGGCCGAGGTGGTCGAGAAGGGCACCATGCTGCTCACCGTCACCGAGAACGGCTACGGCAAGCGCACCCTCGAGGACGAGTACCGGGTGCAGGGCCGCGGCGGCAAGGGCATCATCGACATCAAGACCACCGAGCGGAACGGCCGCGTGGTGGGCGCCGTGCAGGTGAAGGACGACGACGAGGCGATGCTCGTCACCTCCGGCGGCGTGCTCATTCGCATGGGCGTCAACGACATCTCCGTCATCGGCCGCAACACCCAGGGCGTGCGCCTCATCACCCTCGACGACGAGCAGGAGAAGGTCGTCGGCATCTCGCACCTGCCCAAGGACGAGAGCGTGGAGGCGCCCGAGGCCGTCGCTGGCGAGGGTGAGGCCTCGTCAGCGCCGGTCGCCACCGCTCCCCCCGAGGTCGCGCCGGAACCGGAGGCTGAGACGCCGGAGCCGACCGAGCCGGGCAGCGAGGGCGAAGAGGGCTGAGCAGGAGGCGCCTTCGCCGAGGCTGGCGAGGGCGCTGCGCGGTCGACCCGTCAGCGGCGCGCGAGCTGGTGCAGCCGGCCCGTGTTCTCGGACAGGACGAAGAGGTCGCCGCGCTCGTTGAACGCGAGGCCCTCCACGCGCGCGATGGGCTTGCCCTTCTCGTCGCGCAGCGGGAGCGACTGCACCAGCCGGCCGATGACCTTGTTGCCGTCACGGCTCAGCTTGATCTGCGCGACGCTCGCCGACTCGTCGGAGCTGACGAAGAGGTGGCCCGTCTTCGGGTCGATGGTGGCCGCCGAGAAGTCGCGGCACACGGCGAGCGCCTCTTTGTCGAGCTTGATGGGCAGCAGGTCGCCCTTGCCCGACTCGCGCGCTAGCAGGAGCTCGCGGGGCTTGCCCTCCTTCGCCAACAGGAGCTGCGGCTGGCCAGTGGGGCTCAGCTCCCCGGGGATGTAGGCCAGGCCCTCGATGCCCTTGTTGGCGGGGCCGGTGAGCCCAGAAAGCTCGATGCGCTGATCCAGCACCGGTACGGCGCCCTTCTTCGTCGCGTCCCAGTCGTAGCGCAGCAGCTCGCCCTTCTCTTCCCGCGACACGAAGAGGCGCTTCTTCACCGGATCGTAGGCCACGCCCTCGAGCTGGCTGGAGCCATTCTTGAGGCCCGGCAGCGCCAGCTTCACGGCCTTGCCGTTGGCGTCCACCAGCGTCAGGGCGGCCTTCGTGTCGCTCACCACCGCGAAGCGCCCGCCGGGCAGGGCCACCACGTCGGAGGCCTCGGGCACGCCCGTCTTGACGCTGCCCTGATACTCGAAGCGCGCGACCGCCGTGAGGGGCGCGGGCTTGCGGGGGCTGCTGACGGGGCTCCAACCGGCGACGCGGGGCATGGCGACTCCTGGAAGCGAAACAGGTGCCGACACCATGACACGTTCGCATACCTGCCTGCACCAGCGGCGGTGGGCTTGGGGCCGGGAGGTTGATCGTGTTTAGCTCACACCATCTGCTGTCGAAGGAGCGCGAATGACCGAACTCGCGAACGTGTTGCCGGTGCTGGGAGCCATCATCCTCGGGGGCATTGCCCTCGGGCAGCTCCTCAAGCGGCCGGGGCCCGTGCCTGTGCCGGTGCGCGCCAAGAAGCCTCGTCGCTGACGCCCCCGCGGGTATGGTGCGCGCCCTGGTGCGCACGGGGTTCCTCAAGCGGGTCGAGTGGCTGGGCAAGGTGCTCTTCGCCGTGGGCGTGGCCGCGCTCTCGTGGCGCCCCGGCCGTCGCGCCCGGGCGCGGGCCTCGCTCGGGACCGCGCGGCGCGTGCTGGTGGTGCGCATCGACAACCGCGTCGGCGAGGCGCTCCTCACCACCCCCGTCATCGACCGGCTTGCCGGGCGCGGCCTCGAGGTGCACGTGCTGGTGCACCCGAAGGTGCGCCGGGTGCTCGAGGGCCACCCCCACGTGGCGCGGCTGTGGAGCTTCGAGAAGCGCTGGAGCGTGCTGCGGGCGTTGCGGGCCGAGCGCTTCGACGCGGTCGTCAACTGCGGCAACTGGGACCTGGAGGCCGTCACCTCCGCGGTGGTCGCGCGCCTCGTCGGCGGCGCTGGCGCCGTGCTCGGCCCCGCCAACTTTCCCTCTGGCTGGCTCATGGACGTGCCGGTGCCGGCGCTTCCGGGCACTCGCGCCGAGGCCGAGCAGCGCGCGCACCTCGTCGCGCCGCTCGCGCCGGCCCTGGGCCCCGCGCGCCTGTCCTTTCGCGAGACGCCCCCCTTCCGCGTCGTGGAGGGCCGCTACGCGGTGGTGAACCCCGGCGGCCGCCTGGGCTTCCGCCGCGTCGCGCCGGAGCTCTTCGCGGTGGCGGCCTCGACGCTCCTCGCGCGCGGCGTGACGCCCGTGGTGACGTGGGGGCCCGGCGAGGAGCCGCTGGTAGACCAGCTGTGCGCCGCGTGCCCCGGTGCCGTGCGCGCGCCGCCCACCAGCCTCGACGAGCTCGCCTCGCTCCTGCGCGGCGCGGTGCTGAGCGTCACCAACAACACCGGCCCCATGCACCTGTCCGCCGCGGTTGGCTGCCCGACGGTCGCGCTCTTCCTGCGCATGGAGCTCGCGCGCTGGGGCCACCCGTACCCGCCGCACGTGATGGTCGACCTGACGCCCGTCGTGGACGGCGGCGGTGACGTGGCCGCCGTCGTCGCCACGGCCCTGACGCAGCAGCTCGCGGTCGTCGGAGGTCGCTGACGGCGCGGCCCCCCGGCCTGATGGCGGGTCTCGGTCGGGGGAGTTTGCGAGGGCTCTTCACTCCAGCGGCTGCCGGCGGGCCTCCGGCGCCACGAGCGAGCGGAGCAGGTCGAGCCACGTGGCCTCGCACGCCGCGGCGGACTCCGTGCCAGGGCACGCGAGGGCGAGGCGGTAGCTCCAGGTCGCGTCGGCGGCGCTCCACAGGTGCAGCGTCACCTCGTGCGTGAGGTTGCCGTCGAGCACCCGCAGCGCGGCGTGCGCGCCGGCGCCGTCTTCCCGGGCCTGCACCTCGTCGGGGAAGACGAGACGCTGGGTCGCCGTCAGCGCGAGGCCGACCGCGGCCTGCCCGAGGCGCAGCGCGGGGTCCTGGTGCCGCCGGCGGTCGAGCTCTACGAGCAGCGTGGGGTTGAAGCCGGGCAGCTTCGGCTTGCGCAGCTGCGCCGTGACGCGGCGGCGGTTCACCGAGAAGTCGAGGTGCGCCCAGTCGCGCGGCAGGGCGAGGGAGAAGCCGGGCACCGCCAGCGTCGAGCGCCGGGCGTCGAAGGTCCACTCCGGCACCGTGCCCCACGCGCGCAGCAGCCGCCGCGTGTCTGCCTCCAGCATGTCCCAGGCGTCGAGCTGGGCTGTGTAGGTCACCGGGCCCGTGGGCACGGCGCGCACGAGCTCCGCGTCACCCTTCGCCGCCACCTCGACGTCGTAGCCCCGGCCATCGGCGTGGCGCGCCGAGAAGGTGCCGGCCTGGCGATCGCTGGCGGTGACGCGGAAGCCCTGCCGCGTCAGCACCAGCCACGTCGCGTCGTAGACCTCGTCGGCAGGGGCGTCGTGGCGGCGCTCGGCGAGCTCGCGCGCTTCGAGTCTCGTGAGCGGCCGGGTCGAGGTGCAGGCGCCGAGCGCGGCCGCCAGGCCAAGGGAGACGAAGAGGCGGAGCCGCGCGGCGCTCACGAAGAGAGCGTGACGGCTTCCCCCTCGCGGCTCAAGCGCGCTGAAGTTGTAGCCACCGGGCTGCTGACCCTAGCGTTCGTGGTTCCTACCGATGGAGGTCATCATGGCGGTGTCTGGTGCGTGGCGCGTCGCCGGGTTGTTGGCCTGCGCGATGATCTTCGGCTGCGATTGTGGTGGCGGCGCGGTCGTTGACGGCGGGGCTGGCGGCGGCGGCGGCGACCTGGACGGGGGCTCCGGCGGAGGGGTCGGCGGTGGTGGCGGCGACGCAGACGGTGGTGCCGGTGGTGGCGGCATGAATGGCACTGGTGGCGGTGGCGGTGGGACCACGGACGGCGGGGCCTGCACGCTCAAGGGGAACGGTGAGGCCTGCGCGGCCGACGGCGAGTGCTGCAGCGCGCGGTGCGATCCTCTCACCAACACCTGCACGACGGGTACGGGCGCCTGCCAGGCCATCGGGCAGACCTGCCAGAGCAACGTCGAGTGCTGTGGAGGGCGCACCTGCGCGGCCGATGGCACCGGGGTGAAGCGCTGCGTCGACGAGTCCTTCTGCAAGGCCGGGGGGCAGGCGTGCGCTGCGGCCAGCGAGTGCTGCGGCTTCAGCTGCGGTGCCTGCGGCTCGGACGGTGGCGGCTGTAGCTGCCAGGAGTCGGGCACTCTGTGCCGCGTCGCGGGCACTGCGTGTGGCGCCGACACCGATTGCTGCAGCGGGAACTGCACCGGCGGAACCTGCGTGTCGGCGGGCGCGGGCTGCGCGACCTTCGGCGAGCGGTGCGCGAACCCCGGCTACGACGCAAACTGCTGCAGCAAGTACTGCGTGAACTACGCCGGCGATGCGGGCACCGACCTGCGCTGCGCGCCGTCGAGCACCTGCCGCGCGCGCGGAGAGATCTGCACCGACCCGAGCGACTGCTGCGCGGGCACCTGCACCAGCGGTCGCTGTCCGTCGCAGGCGCAGCTCGGCCAGAAGCTCTTCGTCGGCGAGCCGTGCCGCGCCGACTCGGACTGCGCCTCGTACGCGTGCGCGTCGAACTTCCCCGGCGGGCCGAAGGTCTGCCAGTACCTGGGTGGGTGCCGGCCGGCCGAGGAGGTCTGCAGCGAAGACTACGAGTGCTGCGGCTACCTGGAGCTCTCCAGCCCCTGCACCACGGCCACGCCGAGCCCCGGGGTCTGCGCCACCGTGGCGGGCGTCACTGGCCTCAAGCGCTGCCGCCTGCAGCCCACCGACAAGGAGGTCGGGGAGATCTGCGAGAGCTCGGGCAACCCCGTGCACAGCTGCTGCGGCGGCTCGGCCGCCTGCCGGCCGACCATCACGGGCGTCTCGCGCTGCTTCGGCGTCGTGGGCCCGACGGACGGCGGGTGCCTCGGCAGCGGAGAGGCCTGCTCGATCGCCGACCAGTGCTGCACGCGCATCTGCGCGCCGAAGACGCAGCCTGATGGAGGGGCGCGGCTCGAGTGCTCGGCCTGCGTCGTCGATGGCCAGGCGTGCACCACCAGCGCCGACTGCTGCACCTTCTCGTGCGTCAACGGGGCGTGCCAGGGCGTGGTGGTGAACGACGCGGGCGTGCCTCCCGCTGACGGCGGCTCGCCGCTCGACGCGGGGACGACGCCGGTCGACGCCGGACCACCGCCGTGCCGCCCGCTCGGCGCCACCTGCACCCAGTTCGGGGAGTGCTGCTCCGGCCTGTGCAGCAGCAATGATGGCGGAGCGGGTACGTGCATCACCATCGGCTGACGCGCTGAACGAGCCCGCCGGGAGTGACCGTTCACTGGGACACGCGCCGCGTGCCCGCTTGAACGGTCGTTCGCTGAGTGCCGGCCTCCGGTCAGAGCCGTGAGAGCACCCGCGCCAGGCCCGTCGCTACCGTCGCCGCGCCGCGCTGCACCGCCGGGGCCGAGGGTTTGCGTGCCCAGTCGAGGTCGACCAGGCGCGCGAGGTGGCCGTGCGCCACGCAGCCCTCGAGGCTGAAGACGTGCACGTCGGGGCAGCTGCGCGCGACGACGAGGAGGTCGCGCTCGAGCTGCGCCCACGAGAGCTTGGGGAGCGGGTCGATGCCGCCGCCGGTGCTGCCCACGGCGATGGCGCGCGCCCGCGGCGCCCAGGCGGCGACGAGGCCCTCGCCGAGCGGCCCCAGGAGGCTGGAGTAGGCCATCACCACCTCGCGGTCGACGCGCACGTCGAGGCCGCCCACCAGCCGCTGCAGGAAGGTGCCGCCCACCGCACGGTCTTTGAGGAGGAAGGGGAACTGGTAGGCGTCGATGGACCACCCCTCGGCCCGCAGCTCGTCGATGAGCGCCTGGTAGCTCGCCTTCGCGAAGCGCCAGCGGGAGAGGTCTCGCGCTCGCACGGCCCAGGCCGCGAGCGTCGCCACCGGCGCGTCGAAGAAGCCGCGGAGCTCGCGCAGGTCAGGCTCGAAGTCGAGGCCGAGGGAGGTGAAGGACAGGTGGTGTTCGGCCACCCACCGACGCAGCGCCGTGACGCGGTCGGTGACGGCCGCGACGTTGTCGTAGGTGGCGAAGTAGCCCTGCGGCTCGGGGAGCAGCAGCCACGCCCCCACGGGGATGCCCGCGTCCGCGAGCCCGCGAATGGCCGCGGCGCGACCGGCCCCCAGGTCGCGCAGGCCCACCGTCACGCCGGCGCCCAGCGCGCGCAGGTGCCCCTGCACGTCGGCCCGCGTCACGAGGGCGACGAAGTCTCCTTCGTCGAGCTCGGTGAAGAAGGTGAGGCGCGAGGGGCGCATCGTCAGCGGCGGCCCAGGGTCAGCTCCGCGATGGCGCGGCTGATGGGGTGGCCCAGCTTCCACTCCACGTCGAGGTAGATGGGCGAGCTGTTGAGCTCGAGGAAGACGAAGCGGCCGTCGGCCGTGCGCTTGATGTCGAGGCCGGCGAAGCGCAGCCCGCACAGGCGCGCCGCGGCCCGGCACTGCGCCACCACCGCGTCGGGCAGGGTGACCTCCTCGTACTGCGCGTCGCCGCCCGAGTAGGCGGGGTCGGCGCGGAAGTCGAGGTGCTGCGACGGGGTGCGGATGGCCACGCAGGACACGAGGTCGTCGCCCGCGAGCATCACGCGGAGGTCGTCGCCGTCCACGCGCTCCTGGAAGATGACGGGGGACTGCGCGACGTCGCCCAGCCGCTCGAGCGCCTGCTCGTCGAGGGGCAGGGTGATGGCCCCGCCCATGATGGGCTTGAAGATGACCTGCGGCACCTCGGCGTGGAAGGCGCGCACGGCCTCGGGGTCGTTGCTGATCAACGTCCGCGGCACGGCGGCGCCCACCTTGCGCAGCGCGTGGAGCTGGAAGGGCTTGTACTGCAGCACGCTGGCGGCCTGCGGCGGGTTGACCAGGCGCACGCCGCGGTCGGCCAGCGAGAGGAGCCAGGCGACGTAGAAGGAGGCCCGCTCTCGCGACTGCATGTAGTGCGTGAACCAGTCCTCGTAGAGCACGAGGTCGTCGTCGCGCTCGAGGTACGGGGCGTAGGGCGCGGGCACCGAGCGGAGGTAGATGCCGTCGAGGTCCGTCACGTCGAGGCCGCGGTAGATCATCCGCCCGTCGAGCTCCGAGAGGGGCAGCCCCTCGTCGAGGGAGTCGGCGCGCAAGAGCACGTCCTCGGCGCCCAGGGCCCGCAGCGCCTTCGCCACGGCCTCCACCTGGGGGTCGTCGTCAGTTCCGAAGATGCCAACCCGCATGACAGACTCCTCCACAACTGCGGCCGAAGAAGGCCGATAATGTCGAAACGCACCCGAAGCGGGAGGAAAACCCATGTCCATCAGCGGTCCACGGGGCCCCAAGCGGCCCTTCGTGAAGTACGAGCTGCCCAAGTCCAAGAAGGACGAAGGCAAGATGACCACCCTGGCCGTGGGCGAAGAGGGCGGGAAGAAGCCCGGCAAGCCCGGCGGCGCGACGACGAAGGCGGTCGGTGAAGAGGGTGGCATCAAGCCGCCCGGCGGGGGAATGACGACGCTGGCCGTGGGCGAAGAGGGCTCGAAGCCCCCCGGCGGCGGCGGCA
>CAYUZK010000043.1:6005-12739 GCA_964449625.1 uncultured Archangium sp. | reverse complement strand
CCCCCGGCGGCGGCGGCATGACGACGCTGGCCGTGGGCGAAGAGGGCTCGAAGCCGCCCGGCGGCGGTGCCACGACCAAGGCGCTCGGCGAAGAGGGTGGCGTCAAGCCGCCCGGCGGCGGGGGCACGACCAAGGCGCTCGGCGAAGAGGGTGGCGTCAAGCCGCCCGGTGGCGGGGTGACGACCAGAGCGCTCGGCGAAGAGGGTGGCGTCAAGCCGCCCGGCGGCGGGGTGACCACGCTGGCCGTGGGCGAAGAGGGCTCGAAGCCGCCCGGCGGCGGGGTCACGACGCTGGCCGTGGGCGAAGAGGGCTCGAAGCCGCCCGGCGGCGGGGTGACGACGCTGGCCGTGGGCGAAGAGGGCTCGAAGCCGCCCGGCGTCGGCGGCGCCACCACCCTGGCCATCGGCGAAGAGGGCGGCACCAAGCCGCGCCCGAAGCCTGACGTGACGACCATGGCCGTGGGCGAAGAGGGCGGCACCAAGCCGCGCCCGAAGCCCGACGTGACGACGATGGCCGTCGGCGAGGAAGGCGGCCTGCCCGGCCCCGGGCGCGCCACCACGCTGGCCGTCGGTGAAGAGGGCGGTACGAGCTCGAAGTAGGAGCCGCCGCGTCGTGTCTCACTGAGAGCCGTCGGTGCGCACTGCCCCGACGGCTCTCGGTCCATCTGCGCTACGAAGCCGCGCCATGGCCCCGCCGCCCCTTCGCTGGTCGATGACGTTGAGCTCCTCCGCGGACGAAGGGGGGCGGGCCGTGACGCTCGCCGACGGGGAGGCGCTGACCCTGGGCGGCGACGCGCCCCTGGCGCGCGTCACCGTGTCCCCGCGCGGCAGCGTCGACGTGGTGCCCCTCGTCGAGGGCGCGCCTCTGGATGCCGGGCTCGAGCCGGGCGCGGTCCTTCACCTCGGGCAGGGCTGGCTGGCGCTCCACGTGCCCCCGCACCTCGAGGCCGGCCGACCGCCGGTGACGTTGGCCCGCTGGGGGCTCGCCTTCGAGCTCGGCACCGGCGAGCGCACCCAGTGCTTCACCTTCACGCGCGCCACGGGCGAGGTCTTCTCGCTCGGCCGGCACGACCTCAACGTGCTGCGGCTCCCCGTCGGGGTGCTGGCCCGTCGCAACACCGAGTTCTTCATCGACTGGCGGGGCCGCCTCTGGGCCGCCGACTGTGGGAGCCCCGGGGGCACGTGGCGCGCGACGCCCAGGGAGCGCCTCGAGGGCTGGACCCTGCTGGCCCCCGACGACGTCCTCGTTGCGGGCGGCTCGGTGTCGGTGAAGCTCGTCGAGCCGCCGCGCGCCGCGACGCCCTGACGATGGGCGCCATCGTTTGTGGCAATGCCGCTCCGGGCGTGTGCTAGGCCGCGTGGGTCATGTCGTTGCCCGAAGAACCGACGCTCCTGCAGACGGCCCTCACGCACTCCCGCTACACGGAGGACGCTGAGCGCGCCTGGGCCTTCCTCGTCTTCGCCGGCCTCGTGGAGTCGTCCGCCCACGCGGCCTTCTTGGGCGCCGTCGCCGAGAAGCTCGACGACGTGGTGGGCCTGGCCGACTCGATGCTCGACCACGCCACCCGCCGCGCCGAGCTGCTCGACGTGGACCAGGCCTGCGCCCAGCGCCTGTGGCAGTACTTCGAGGTCGGCCACACGCTCGAGCCCGACGGCGAAGACGAGGGCACGCAGCCCGGCGTCATCGCCGAGTAGCCGCCGCCGTCAGCGCGACGCCGTCTGGCCACCCTGCTGGGCGACCAGCTTCCGGCTGAAGGCCTGGTCGACCTTCATCAGCCACGCGCGGTAGGCCGCGTACTCCTTGGCGGCGATGCGGGCGCGGCTCATCACCAGGCGCCCGCGCAGCACCACCAGGCCCTCGCGCTTCTCGGCCACCACGCGCAGCGAGCCGAAGGGCGACTCCTCCAGCACCTCGGGCGGCAGCTCCGGCACCGTCCACCCCGCCGGCAGCGCGTAGCGCACCTCGAGCTCGTTGACCCACACCCCGGGGAAGTGCACGTCGGTCGCCCGCTCGGTGAGCGGCGCCAGCGCCTGGGTGAAGGCCCGCCCGGCCCCGAAGGGGAAGAAGCGCAGGAGCCCCGGGCCCACCTCGGCGTAGCGGGGCATGGTGGCGGCGAAGCGCACCGACATCGGCGCCTCGAGGTCCGTGACGTCGCTCACCGTCACCTCGCTCGCGGCGAGGCCGGGGTAGCTCTGCGCCCACTGCTGCTCGAAGGCCGACACCCGCGTGGCCGGCGTCTGGTAGGTGCGCCGCATGTCGGGCGCGGCCTGGCCCCGCGCGCTCACGGTGCCGCGGGCTCCCGCGCTCCCGTCGGGCTTGAGCGTCACGTCGAGCGAGAGCGAGGTGGTGTTGTCCTCGGGCTGCCCCTCGGGCGTGGTGAAGAAGCGGCTGGGCCCCTCGGGCTCCACCACCAGCACGTTGGCCCCGCGGTCGGCGCTCGGCAGCTCGCGGCTGCCGTGGAACTCCGCCGTGCCGTCGAGGAAGAGGTCGAGCGTCGGCACGTAGACGATGGCGTGGTTGAAGGCCGCCAGCGAAGCCACCTCGGGCGAGAGGCTGCCCAGGTGCCGCATGCGCAGCAGCACCAGGCGCGAGTCCACGCCCGCCACCTTGAGCATCGCGTGGATGAGCGACGCCTTGTCCTTGCAGTCGCCGAACTTGCGCGCCAGCACCCGGTCTACCCGGTACGGCTTGTACCCGTGGATGCCGAACTCCAACGCGACGTAGCGCGTGTTGGTGACGACGTAGCCGTAGAGCGCGGCCACCACCTTCGACGGGTCCTTGCGGTCTACGCCCTTGAGCGCCGCGTCGACCGCGCGCTTGAGCTCGTCGTTGGGCACGAGCTGCTCGCGCACCAGGCCCCAGTAGTAGCGGCCGACCTGCTCCCAGTTCTGGTACGTCGACAGGTGCAGCGGCGGGGCCACCTCCGCCCAGCCGGGCATGTTCGGCTCCGGCACCAGCCGCGGCACGTCGTCGGCCTCGAAGCGGTACAGCGCGCGGTCGCCCTGCTCGACGCGCTCCACGCGCAGGCCCTTCGGCAGCGTCTCGCGGTTCCACGAGAGCGGCCGCGCCTTCGGCATGTCCACCACGTAGCGGTAGTGGCGCTTGGTGAAGACGCCCTGCACCGAGTCCACGTCGCCCCAGTAGTCCGAGAGGAGGTTCTCGGTGGAGGTGTCGTCGAGGCGCCACTGCACCTCGAGCACGTCGCCTGGCGCCAGCGCGGGGAACGAGAGCACCCGCGCGCGCGCGTCGTAGTACATGCCCGTCCACGGCTCGTTGATGTTGCGCTCGTCTTCGCCGAAGGAGTCCACCACGCTGCCGTCGGGCTTGGTGAGGCGGGCCTTGAGCACGCGGACCTCCTGGCGGTCCGGGCTCCAGGTGATGGGCAGCGCGCGCCAGGCCTCCACGCCCCGCTGCGTGTTGACCTTCACCACCGCCTGCTGGAAGCGGCTCGAGAGCCCCGAGGCCTGCACGCGCACGTGCGTCACCTCCGCCAGCACCACCGCGTCTTCGGCGCTCGAGGCCTTCGCCTCCTCGAGCAGCTTCGCCAGGGCGAAGGCCTCGGGCGCGGCGGCGGCGGTGTCTTCACCGCGCAGGGTGCGGAGCATCTCCTTCAAGGCCGGGTTCTGCGGGCGCAGCTGGAGCGACTGCTGGAAGGAGGCCAGGGCCGCGTCGCGCTGGCCCCCGTGGAGCAGCGCCCGGCCCTCGCGCTCGAGCACCTCGGGGTCGTCGGGGGCCGCGACGCGCGCCTGCTCGAAGAGGCGCCGGCCCTCGTCGAGGCGGCGGTTGGCCGAGAGCAGCTCCGCCAGCTTGAGCAGCGCGCCCTGGTCGAAGGGGTCGAGGGCGAGGAGCTTGCGGTACTGGTCGACCGCGTCGTCGACCCGGCCTACGTCGGCCAGCAGGCTCGCCAGCCCGCGACGGGTGTTGAGGTCGTCGTGGCGCAGGGCGATGACGCCGCGGGCGCGGCCGATGGCCTCCTCGAGGCGCTCGGCGCGCCGGCTCGACGCCACGGCCTCGCGGGCGACGGCCGGGAGGTGGTGCAGCCCCGCGTACGCCTCCTCGAGCACCCGGTGCGCCGCGGCCTTCTGCCCGAGGGCGTCGAGGGCGCGCACGTGCAGCACGAGGCCCGGGCCGAAGCGCGGGGCGCGGGCGCGCAGCAGCCGCGCGTGGGCCAGGGCGCGGGCGGGGCGCTCGGCGGCGAGCTCGTGCTGGCCCAGGAGCACGCGGGCGAGCGCGTGGCCCTCGTCGAGCGCGAGGGCCGCCTCGAGGAAGCGGCGCCGGTCGTTCACGTCAGCCGTGTGGAGCTCCGCGGCGAGGAGCTGCAGCTCGACGTCGGTGGGCGCGTTGAGGGCCGCGCGCTCGGCCTCGGCCGCGGGGAGCTGCTCGCTCGCCGGCCACGCGCGCGACCAGGCGAGCACCGTGGCGTAGTCGCCGCGCAGCTTCGCGTCGTTGGGCGTGGCCTTGAGGCGCTTCTCGAGCGTGTCGGCGAGCGTCGGGAGCGCCTGCGGCTGCGGCGCGGCGCCCTTCTCGAGCGGCGGCACCACCTCGGGGAGCGCGACGGTGATGGTGCCCCGGGCGCCCTCGGCCCGGTCCACGCGCGCGTAGAAGCCCAAGGGGCCCTCGAGCTGGCAGACCTTGAGGAGCACGCGGTTGAGGCCCTTGCGCAGGTTGACCTGCACGCGGTGCTGGTCGACGCGCGGCAGGTTGTAGCGATCGGAGGCCAGCACCTTCTGGTTGTTGACGAAGAGGCGCAGGCCGCCGGAGGTGCCCAGCGAGAGCACGGCCTTCGTGTCGGTGTCGGCTAAGAGCCAGGTGACGGCGTAGGCCACCGCCTCGGTGACCGGCCGCAGGGACAGCGAGAGGTCCACGTAGCCGTCGAGGGACTTCGCGTGGGGCTTGCGCCAGCCGACCTCGCGGGTGCGAGCGGGGTAGGTAGCGCGCAGGTCGAGCGAGGTCTCGGGGCCGAAGTCGGTGTCGCAGCCGCCCTTGCCCTCGTTGTCGAAGGCGCCGACGACCTGCCAGTCCTGGATGAAGTTGGCCGCGGCGACGTGCTCGCTGGCCTTGGTGGTGCGGCCCCGCGCGCGCTCGACCTCGGCCAGGAAGAGCCGGGCCAGCCCGCGCACGAAGGGGTCCGTGCGCTGTCGCCAGAGAACCGTGGCGTAGGGGTCGGCCAGGAGGTTGAGGTCGTCCACCTCGTCGAGGAGCTGGTGGAGGCGGATGAGGGGGGCCGCCGCGCGCGCGTCGTGCCCCTGCTGGATGACCTCCCGCCCGAGGGCCTCCGCGCGGTCGGTGAGGGGCGAGTCGAGGCGCGCGAGGAGCAGGGTGGTGACGAGGAGCGGGGTCAGCATGGGCGCCGACACGATGCCTGATTGGGCGCGGGCCGTCAGGGGGAAGTGGCGAGGCGTTCGGGCAGGCGCGCCCTTGCTAGGGTGCGGCGCCCATGAGCGACCTTCGCCCCGACGACGCGACCCTCGCGCAGCTGATGCCCTACGGCTTCGACCTCGCGCAGCTTGGGCAGTTCGCTGCCCGCGCCGGCGCGCCCGCGTCGAGCAACGCCGTCACCGGCGCCCTGACGCCGCCGGCCGAAGGCGACGTGGTGGCGCTGCCGCCGGCGGGGAGCCCGGAGCACGCGCGGCTCTTCGCCCTGGGGCGCGCGGCGCTGGAGCGGGGCGAGGTGGGCGTGGTGGTGCTCGCTGGCGGCATGGCCACGCGCTTCGGGGGCGTGGTGAAGGCGGTGGTGCCGGTCTTCGACGCGCAGAGCTTCCTCGCCTTAAAGCTCCTCGACGTGGCGCACCTGCCGCGCGTGCCGGTGTACGTGATGAGCAGCTTCGCCACGCACGAGCGCATCGTCGAGCACGTGAAGGCGCAGGCGCTCCGCCCGTGCGAGGTCTTTCCGCAGTTCGTCTCGCTGCGCCTGACGCCGGGAGGCGAGCTGTTCCTCGAGGCCGACGGCCGCCCGTCGCCCTACGCCACCGGCCACGGCGACTTCTCCTTCGCGCTGCGCCACCACGGGGTGCTGGAGCGCTTCCGCGCCGGCGGCGGCCGGGTGCTGGCCATGTCGAACGTCGACAACCTGGGCGCGACGCTCGACCCCGCGCTGGTGGGGCTGCACCTCGAGCAGGGCGCGCAGCTCACCGCGGAGGTCGTGCGCAAGGCCCCGGGCGACAAGGGCGGCGCCCCCGCGCGCCTCGACGGGCGGCCGCAGATCATCGAGGGCTTCCGCTTCCCGGCGAGCTTCGAGCAGGACAGCATCCCCGTCTTCAACACCAACACCTTCCTCCTCGACGCCGCGGCCCTCGACCGCGACTTCCCGCTCCCGTTCTACCGGGTCGAGAAGCAGGTCGACGGGCGCCCCGCGCTGCAGTTCGAGCGGCTGGTGGGCGAGCTGACGGCCTTCCTCTCGACGCGCTTCGTGGAGGTGCCACGCGAGGGCGACGAGGGGCGGTTTCTCCCCGCGAAGGACCCGGAGGAGCTCGCCCGCCGGGTGCCGGACATCCGCCGCATCGTCGAGTCGAAGCGCTGGCTGCGCTGACGTCGCGGGCTTTGGCCGCGGGCGGTGTGGCGCGCGGCTCGAGCGAGAGGGGCCCGCAGCGGCCTCCTCCCCGGCGGGCGAGGACTTCGGGCACGCGGCGGGCCCTCCCGGAGCGCACGCTCAGCTCGTGGCGGCGCTCGCGTCGTGTCAGCGCTCGCGTCGTGTCAGCGCTCGCGTCGTGTCAGCGCTCGCGTCGTGTCAGCGC
>CAYUZK010000043.1:0-5905 GCA_964449625.1 uncultured Archangium sp. | reverse complement strand
TCGAGTTGCGCGCGCAGCGCCGCGGCGCCGGCGTGCCCCGGCTCGGCCTCGAGCGCGAGATCGAGGTCCGCGCGCGCCAGCTCCACCTCGCCCAACTGCGCCAGGCACAGCGCGCGGTTCACACGGGCGCTCACGGTCTCGCCGTGCTGCTCGAGGGAGCGGGAGAAGCACGCCGCCGCGGCGCCGACGAAGCCCATCCTGTAGAGCACGCGGCCGGCCTGGAAGGCGACGTCGTCGGCGGGGAGGAAGAAGGCCTCGCGCACGCCGGTGAGGAGCCACTCGCCCAGGCGCCCCCGCAGCTCCGCCTCGGGGAGCGGCGCCGCGCACATCGCGTCTGCGAGCTCCAGCACCGTGTCACCGTCGGGCGGGAGGTCGACGAGGCGCTGCCACCACCGGCTGGCGTCGCCTTCGTCGTGCGGGTGCGTTGGGGCACCGGGCGCATTCTCCTCGGGCCGCGGGGCCACAGGACGAGCGGGCGGTGGGCGCGTCGAGGCGTGGGTGTCGTCGCGTGCCGTCGCCGCGTCGGACGCACTGGCGCCACTTCCCCGCAGCGCCGTCACCTCGCCCTGCGCCGCGAGCGGGTGCCCGACGCCATCGAAGAGGCCCGCCAGCGGCACGCGCCCGTGCAGCACCGACGCGGCCACCACGAAGTCGCGCGTGCTGCCCGGGGCCACGGCCCACCCTCGCCAGCCGAGCCACGCGCGGAGCGCGTCGAAGTTGACCGCCACCGACGCGCCTTCGCCGTGGCGGGCCAGCCGCAGGGGCCCGTCTTCACGCGCGTCGTCGAGCGAGAGCGCGCCCTTGTCGGCGACGAGCAGCAGCGCAGGCTCGCCCAGCACAGCCTCGGTGGCGCGGAGGAAGGTGAAGGCGCCGGTGGGCAGGAAGACGCGGCCGTGCCCGAGGCGAGCGAGGGTGGCGCGCGAGAAGGAATCGAGCGGCGCCTCGGCGAAGTGCAGGCCGCCCGCGGCGTCGACCAGGGCCCGGCGGCCTGGAGCCTCGAGCAGCGCGTGGGGCAGGGTGTCGAGCAGGTACGTGCCGCACACCACGAGCGCCTCGTCGGGCGCGCGGGCGAGCGCGTGGCCCAGGGCGGTCGCGGACGCATGGTGGGCCGTCAGGCGCCCCGACGCGAGGAGCGCCGCGAGCTGCGGGTGCGCGCGCCACGCGTCGATGAGCGCTGCCGAGGCATCGGTGGCCACCACGCGCAGGCGCTCGTCACCGCCCGCGAGGAGCTGAAACGCGAGGCGCCCGGTGCCAGCGCCGACGTCGACGACGCACACGCGCGGCCGCCCGAGGCGCTGCGCGAAGGCGTGCGCCGCGTGCGCCACGACGCTCGCCATGGCGCGCGAGGTGCTCAGCCGAAACGGCACCGTGCCCGCAAACGCAGTGAGCCCGGCCTGCGCGTAGAAGCGCGTCTGGCGCGTGGCGAGGACCTCTTCGAGCGGTCTCATGGGCTCGCACCCTAGCCCCTCTTGAACGAGGCCTCGGAAGGCGCGCCGGGAGGGGGCAAAAAAACAGTGTTTTCAGCCCGTTGGAGCCCGGAGAAAGGGCCCTGCGACAGGGTGAAACATGGTACATCGACAGCCTGTATTTTCGCGCGGTTGCGCCGCGCAGCAGCGAGCCAGAAAGAGGTCACATGGACACCCCGACGCCCACGGGCGAAGCGAGCAAGCAGGCGGAGTACAACGCGTCGAGCATCACCGTGCTGGAGGGGCTCGAGGCGGTGCGCAAGCGGCCGGGCATGTACATCGGCGACACGTTCGTGCGCGGGCTGCACCACCTCGTCTACGAGGTGGTCGACAACTCGGTGGACGAGGCGCTGGCGGGCTTCGCGACGAAGGTCGAGGTCTTCATCCACGTGGACAACTCCATCACCGTGATGGACGACGGCCGAGGCATCCCCGTGGGGCCGCACCCGTCGGTGCCGGGCATGGACACGCTCGACGTGGTGCTGACGAAGCTGCACGCCGGCGGCAAGTTCGAGAACTCGGCCTACAAGGTGTCGGGCGGTCTGCACGGCGTGGGCGTCTCGTGCGTCAACGCGCTGTCTGACTGGCTGCACGTCGAGGTGCAGCGCAACGGCAAGGTCTACCAGCAGAAGTACGTGCGGGGCGTGCCGCAGCAGCAGGTCGCGGAGATCGGCGTCACCGAGAAGCGCGGCACGAAGGTCAGCTTCCACCCCGACCCCACCATCTTCGAGGTGAAGGACTACGACTTCGACACGCTCTCGACGCGCCTGCGCGAGCTGGCGTTCTTGAACGCGGGGCTGCACATCGTCATCACCGACGAGCGCAGCGGCAAGTCGCACGACTTCAAGTTCGAGGGCGGCATCGTCAGCTTCGTCGAGTACATCAACAAGACGAAGACGCAGGTGCACGACAAGCCGATCGCGTTCAAGGGCGAGAAGGACCAGGTGCAGGTCGAGATCGCGATGCAGTGGAACGAGGGCTACGACGAGAAGGTCTTCTCCTTCGCCAACAACATCAACACCCCCGAGGGCGGCACTCACCTCTCGGGCTTCAAGGCGGCGCTCACCCGCTGCATCAACGCCTACGCCGAGCGCTCCAACCTGTGGAAGGACATCAAGGAGCAGCCGTCAGGCGACGACGCGCGCGAGGGCCTCGCGGCCGTCATCTCGGTGAAGATCCCCCAGCCGCAGTTCGAGGGGCAGACCAAGCAGAAGCTCGGCAACAGCGAGGTGAAGGGGCTGGTCGAGAGCATCGTCAACGAGCAGCTCCAGAACTGGCTCGACGAGAACCCGCAGAGCGCGAAGAAGATCGTCGGGAAGATCGGCGACGCCGCCCGGGCCCGCATCGCCGCCCGCAAGGCCCGCGAGACGGTGCGCCGCAAGGGCGTGCTCGACGGCCTGTCGCTGCCAGGCAAGCTGGCCGACTGCCGCAGCAAGGACCCGTCGGTGAGCGAGCTGTTCCTCGTCGAGGGTGACTCCGCAGGCGGCTCGGCCAAGCAGGGCAGAAACCCCGACAACCAGGCCATCCTCCCGCTGCGCGGCAAGATCCTGAACGTCGAGAAGGCGCGCATCGAGAAGATGCTGACGAGCCAGGAGATCGTCACCCTCATCACCGCCCTGGGCACCGGCGTGCGCGCGGGCAGCAACACCGAAGACTACAAGCCCGAAGACTGCCGCTACCACCGCATCATCTTGATGACGGACGCCGACGTCGACGGCTCGCACATCCGCACGCTGCTGCTGACCTTCTTCTTCCGGCAGATGCCCGAGCTCATCGAGAAGGGGTACATCTACATCGCGCAGCCGCCGCTCTACAAAATCACGCGCGGCAAGAAGGACCTCTACGTCAAGGACGACGAGGCGAAGAACGAGTTCCTTCTGTCCATCGCCGCGGAGCGCACGCGGCTGGTGCTGGCCGACCAGACCGAGGTGACGGGCGCCGCGCTCAAGGCGCTGCTCTCGAAGGTCATTCGCTACGAGTCGCGCCTCGAGAAGATGGCGCTGCGCAAGGACGCCCGCGTGGTCGACGCGCTCATTCAGGCCACGACCCTGGCGCCCGACACGCTCAAGGACGCCGACCAGGCCGAGGAGCAGCTCGACGGCATGCTGGAGTACCTCGAGACGCGGCACCCGGAGCTGGTGGAGTGGCTGGAGAAGAACCCCACCCAGCGCAAGGACGACCCGGAGCACTCGGCGAAGCGGTACCTCATTCGCACCGAGGTGAACGGCAGCCCGCGCGAGACGACCATCGACGTAGCCTTCCTCTCGTCGCCGGAGTTCCGCGACCTGACGGCGCTCAAGGAGAGCTTCCAGGCCTTCGGCCCCGCGCCCTACACGCTGCACGTGGGCGACGCCTCGCACCAGGCCGCGACGTACCAGGAGGTGCTCAAGCACGCCCTCGACGACGCCCAGCAGGGCCTCGCGGTGCAGCGCTACAAGGGCCTGGGCGAGATGAACCCCGAGCAGCTCCAGGAGACGACCATGGACCCCTCGCGCCGCACGCTGATGCAGGTGCGCGTGTCCGACGCCGTCGAGGCCGAGAGCATCTTCTCGCTGCTCATGGGTGAAGAGGTCGAGCCCCGCCGCCAGTTCATCGAGGACAACGCGCTCAACGCGAACCTCGACGTGTGAGACCGCGGGCCAGGAGCTGCGCCGTCACGGTGGCTGCTCCGGGCGAGGGCGGTCCTCATCGACGCGGCGGTCCCGGCGGGGCGACCGTCGCTGGGGTCACCAGGTCGCGGTGACGGTGACGTTCGAGTAGCTCAGGTACCCGTAGACCGTGAGGTACCAGGCGCCGGGCGTCGGGTTGTTCACCGTGATGCTCTCGGTGGTCCCGTTCGTTTCGGAGATGAAGTCGTAGTCGCCGAAGTCGGGGTCCGGGAGCGCGTTGTACATGAGGTAGAGGTCGGGGTCGCCCGTGCCACCGCTGCTGACGATGGTGAGCTGCGCGGTGCCCGCGGGGATGTTGATGACGTAGTCGTCGTAGTCACCGGAGAGGCCCGAGCTGGTCACCGACTGCCCGCTGGTCAGCGCGGGCACGCTGCTGCTGCCGCCGCCACCCCCGGTCGATCCACCACCACCGCCGACCGAGCCGCCGCCACCCCCGGTCGATCCACCACCACCGCCGACCGAGCCACCGCCGCCGCCAGTCGCGCCACCACCGCCGCCGCCAGTCGCGCCACCACCGCCGCCAGTCGCGCCACCGCCGCCGCCAGTCGCGCCACCACCGCCGCCAGTCGCGCCACCACCGCCGCCAGTCGCGCCACCGCCGCCGCCCACGGAGCCTCCGCCACCTCCGGCGCCCGTCGACGTGCAGACGCCGACCTCACAAGCGTTGCCGGAGGGGCAGGTCAGGCACGTCGCGCCGTTGATGCCGCAGGCGGCGAAGGTGTTCCCGGCCACGCACTCGTCATTCTCGTCGCAGCAGCCGGAGCAGTTGGAGACCGTGCAGCGGATCTTCGCGGGGCCGCAGGACGCAAGCGGCGCGAAAATCGCGAGAGCAGCGAACGCGGTGGCCAGCCAGAGAGAGGCGCTTCGGGTGGACATGGTGCTCCTGTGCAAATGACCGGAGCAGGGCATAGCGGATCGACCGGCTCGAGCGCTACCGCTCCTCACCACGTCGCGGTGAGGGTGACGCCCGAGTAGGCGCTGTAGCCGTAGAGGAGCAGGTACCAGGTGGCCGGGTCCGGCAAGCTGTAGCCGACCTCCTCGGTGTTGCCGCTCGCCTCGGAGGCGTCGTTGTAGATCTCGTTCAAGCGATCCGGCGGCGCGCCCTGGCGGAGGTACAGGTCGACGTCGCCTGTGCCGCCGCTGGTCGTGATCTGAATGGCCGTCGAGCCGCTCGGCACGGTGAAGCTGTAGAGGGTGGACGAGTCTGCGGCGCCCGACACCCCGAGGACGGCGCCGTTGGTCAGCGTCAGCGGCGTGCCGGCGTCACCGCCCGCCGCGAGCACGGCCGAGAGGGTGTAGGCCCCACCGCCCGACCCGGCGCTGTCCACGGCGAGCACCCAGGTGCCCGCGGGAATCGTCACCGTCTGGCTGATGCTCGCGCCCACTGCCGACGCCGCGAGGCAGCCGAGCTCGAGGCTGCAGACGCCCGAGCTGAGCGCATGCACGCTCAGCGCCGCCTGGAAGGAGCTCGTCAGGAGCGAGAACGTGACGTCGGCCGTGGTGGGCATCGTGAGCACGTAGAAGCGATCGGGCTGGCCCGCGTTCGCGCAGCTCGCCGACTGATCGTTCGCGTAGCCGACGGTCGTGCCGCTGACGGTCAGCGTGCCGTTGACGAAGCTGATGGCCTCCGCGGTCGCGCAGGTCTCGCCAGGGAGCGAGCCGCCACCACCGCCGCCCGTCGCACCACCGCCACCTCCCGTCGCACCACCGCCACCGCCACCGCCCGTCGCGCCGCCGCCGCCGCCCGTCGCGCCACCGCCGCCACCCGTC
>CAYUZK010000042.1:0-35020 GCA_964449625.1 uncultured Archangium sp. | reverse complement strand
GCTGCCTGCCGCTGCCGGTCGAGCTCCGCCAACTCCCGGAGCGCCTGCTCCCGCTCGGCCGCCAGGGCGCGCAGCACACGCTCGGCCTCGGGGGCCCCCAGCTGCGCCACGGTGCCCACGTGAGGCCGCAGCTCCGCCGCGGCGGCGGGGATCTCGAGGCGCCGGCCCGCGCGCTCCAGCAGTGCGAAGCCGTAGGCCGCGCGCAGCGCCGCCGCGACCCCCTTCACCGCCGCGATGCCGTGGCCCGCCGCCAGCGCCTCGCGGAGCTGCCCCTCGGCCTCTGTCTCGAACTCGAGCTGCGCAAAGAGCAGCGCCCCGCCGTGCCAGCGCCGCGCCGTCACCGGCGAGAGCTGCGCGGGCTCATCGTCGGGGACCAGGTGCAGGAGCTCGGCCCGCGCGCCCTCCACCACGAGCCGATCCTTCCACAGCCACCCGCGCACCAGCGGGAGCGCCGCGAGGTCCGGCGGCGCGGCGGGCCCGCGCAGAGTCGCCACGCGGCCCTTCACCTCGAAGGCGTACCAGCCCGGGGTCGCAGGCTCCGCCGCGAGCCGGAGTCGGCGGCCCGGCACGTCCACCGCGCGGCCGCCCAGCCAGGGGGCCACCACCGTCTGGGTCGCGCCGAGGAACCGCCGGTAGTCCACCATCAGGCCTTGAGCTCGAGCAGCGGGGTCTTCATCACGCGCTCCACCCAGGCCAGCCGCGGCGCGGCGCCCACGGCCACCGGCGCGTCGAGCAGCGCCTGGAGCACGCGCGTCACCTGGTAGGGGTCGTCGAACTGCGCCACGGCCACCTCGCTGAAGGGCACGCGCATGAAGGCCGAGCAGGTGCGCACCGTGTTGCCCCGCGCGGCGTGGCCCGCGACGGACACCAGCAGCGCGAAGGCCGAGGGCTCGTAGCCGCAGTCGCGGAAGGCCCGGGCGAGCTGATCGCCAGCCTCGCCCGCCTCGTCGCCCACCACCATCACCACCAGGCGCGCGCCAGCCGGCACCTCCGCGCCCGACGCCTTGAGCGCGCGCACCGCGGCGCCGTGCACCGTGCCGCCGTCGGCCTGCACGTCCTTGAGCATGTGCTGCACCGCGGCGCGCGTGGCCGCCTTGGGGCGCAGCACCGTGCCCATGGTGTCGAAGGTGGCCACGTGGAGCCGGTCGAGTGGGAAGCCGGCGAGGATGCGGGAGAGCGCCTCCTTCGACTGCTCGATGGCGCCCTGCATCGAGCCCGACTTGTCGATGAGGAACATCACCCGCACGTCCACGTCCTTCGTGGCCTCGCGCACGGCGGTGCGGGCCGCCACGTCGGCCGCCTCCTCCAGCTTCTCGCGCAGCGCCTTCGTCTTGACGTTCTTCGCGATGTTGAGCGATCGCTGATCGGTGGCCGCGCCGATGGCCTGCTCCCACCGCGCGCGGATCTGAGGGTCGGCCATGAGACCGAGCTCCTCGAGCGTCGGCGTGAGGATGCGCAGGTCGCGGTCGGACAGCGAGGGGAAGACGGCGGCCATGATCGCCGGCGTGAGGCCCACGTCCTTCGGGAGCCGGCCCACCACGTCCTTGTAGGCGAGGCGCTGCGTCTCGATGGCCTCGCAGATCTCCGCCTCTGAGAGCCCGTCGAAGCGCTCCTGCTTCTGCAGCGACAGCTCACCCAGGCCCACCGTGCGGTGGCCGGCCGCTGCCTGCTTCTGCTTCCAGCCGAGCACCTCGAAGAAGGCCTGGCTCGCGGGCTTGAAGCCGCACTTGCGCGCCAGCGCCTTGATGGTCTCCTTGAAGCCCGCCTTGACCAGCCCCTTGAGCATCGCGGGGTTCGACTCGCGCACCGCGAGCCACTTCTGGGCCGCGCGCTTCCACCGACCGAGCGGGGCCTTCTTCGAGGCGGGGTCACCGAAGCCGGCCTTGCGGTTCAACGCGATGATCGGCGCTGTCTCGAGCAGCTCCGCCACGCGCAGCACCGCCTTGGGCGTCATCATGCGCGTCGACTTCTTCTCGTAGAACAAGAGCATCGCCTCGCCGATGCGGCGGAAGTCGTCGTCGTAGAAGCCGACGGCGCCGTCGTCGTCCTTCACCGGCTGGCCGGAGCGGTGCTGCACCAGCATGAGCGCCGCGCAGGCGACCTTGAGATCGCGCCAGTCGGTCTGCGTCAGCGCGTAGCTGGCGAAGTGCGCCATGAGATCGGCGTTGAGCCGGTAGATCTCGAGCAGCTTCTCGTACAGGCGCGCCGCGGCGGCCACGTGGAGCCCGGGCTGCACCTCGCGCGCGCCCTTCGGCCGCGGCTGGCCCTTCTTCGGCCGCGGCTGCCAGGCCCCGTCGACCTCGAGGCCCGGGCGGTTGTGCCAGAGGTGGGCCGAGCTCGAGAGCACGAGGTCGAGCAGCTTCTCGGCGGGGCCGAGCTGCGCTTCAGGGAGCAGGGGCTTCGCGGTCGCCATGGGAGGGTCGAGTGTCCTTTCGCGAGCCCGAGACGGCGAGCACTTTCGCGCCTGACGCGCGCGTTGACCGCCGGGCGGGGCGCGCCCAACATCGGACGCATGCGGCTCCCCCTGTTGATGCTGGCGACGACCTGGCTGGCGTGCGCTCCGACGCAGCGCCCCGACGAGCTCGAGCTCACCTACTACTACCTGAGATTCTGACGCGTCTGCGACGCGACGCGGGCTGCCGTGAGCAGCCTCGAGAGTGAGCTTGAGGGCCAGGTGCGCGTGCGCACCGTGCCCCACCTCGCCCCGGAGGCGAAGGCCGCCGTTGCCCGCTTCGGCTGGGCGAGCCACGGGCTCGTCATTCGGCGGGGCGACCGCATCGTGTACACCGCGAGCGATCACCGCGCGACCGGCTATGACGCGCACGTGGCGCTCCTCGACGAGCTCGGGCTGCCGAGGGACTGTCGGTGACGCTCGAGGTTCATCTCCGCGCGGCCCTCGCGTCGCCAGCGCCCGCCGACGCGCTGGAGGCGGTCTGCGCCGCGTGGGCCACCTGCCGGAACGCCCGGCTGTCGGCGCTGGCGCGGGCCTTCGGGCGCCTGGCTCCGGAGGAGGGCGTGGCGGGCGAGTCCGTCGAGGTGCGCGAGCGCGCGTGGCACGCCCTGGCTGACGTGGGCGACCGCCGCACGCTCCCGGCGCTGCTGGCGACGCCCTGGAGCAAGAAGCCCGCGGCGGCGCTGCGGCGGCTCGCCGCGCTCGAGCGGCTCGGGCCCGATCCGCGCACGGTGCACGCGCTGCTCGAGCTCGACACCGGCACCCGCTTCTCGAACGCGGCGGGCTTTCGCTTCTGGCGTGGCGCCTACGAGCTGCTCTTGCGCTGGGGCTCGCCGGAGGCCGCCGAGCGCGTGCAGCGCTGGCCCACCGCAGCGGGGCACACCTCGGCCTGGGAGGCGGCCCGCTTCCGCGGCATCTTCGAGCCGCTCCTGCGGGAGTGGGTGACGCGGTGGCCCGTTGAGCCGCCGCTGTCGCCCGAGGCCTTGCCGCTGGTCGAGCAGCTCGAGGCCCGCGTGGCGCCCAACGACGAGCGCGTGAAGGGGCTGCTCGAGCGGGTGCGCGCGGCGCCGGCCGACGACACACCGCGCCTGGTGCTCGCCGACGCCCTCTCGGAGTCGGGCGACCCGCGCGGGGAGTTCATCACCCTGCAGTTCGCCCACGAGCGCGGCGAGCTGACCCTCGGGCAGCGGGAGCGCATGCGGCGGCTGCTGGAGGCCTTTGGGCCGGCGTGGCTCGAGGGCCTCGCGGGGCAGGTAGACCCGGTCGCCGTCTTCCGCCGCGGGCTCCTCTCGGAGGTGCGGCTCGCCACGCGGGAGCCTGACGCGGCGCTCCCGGGCTGGGCCACCGTCGAGGTCCTCGACACCGGCGGGCTCGCGCTGCCGCTGGCCGGCTTCCTCGCGCACCCGCACCTCTCGGGCGTGCGGGCCGTGCGCGGGCTCCGCGCGCCGACGTTCCTGGGCCTGCTCCGGGAGAGCCCGCCGGCGGCGTACGAGCTGCTCGAGCTGGTGCAGGTCGACGCGCGCGGGGTGGGGCCGCACCGGGTGAAGACCCAGGCGCTGCGGCTCGCGGTGCCCGTCGAGGAGGCGATGCACTTCCTGGTGACGAGCGGGCTGGCTCGCGCGACGGCGACGCTGCAGCTCGAGGCGCCGACCGGCGCGGACCTCGCGGCGGTGCTGACCCAGCTCGAGGCGAGCTGCCCGGAGGTGAAGCGGCTCGAGGTCGTCGGTGGGCGCCCGCGGTGGCCCCTGCCGTGGCTCGGCGCGTGGCGGCTCACCTTCGCGCGCGACGAGCTGGGCTGGTTCTCGGTGGGCGAGCTGCTGTGCGCGAACGAGACGCTGCAGGGGCTCGAGCCGACGCTCGCCTCCTTGGCGACCCGGCGCCTGGAGCGCCTCCGCGTGCGCACGGCCCTGAGGCGCGGGCCGCTGTGGAGGCAGTCGGTGGGCGATCTGCTGCGCCGCACGATGCGCGGCGTGGAGCTCGACGTCGTGCTCGAGAAGGCCGAGCGCCTGCCGCCCGTGCGCGTCGTGCACGAGGGCACGTAAGGCCTCGCAGGCCACATCACCGCGGTTGCACGTCGATCACGTAGGCGTCGTGATCGGACAACCGCTCGGGCACGGTGATGCGCTCGGCGCTCAGGACCGCCCAGCTCCTGGGAACCGCGACGTGGTCGATGCTCGAGAGTCCCGCGAGACGATGGGGGAGCGCGGCGGTCGGAGCGCGCAGCCGCACGCGCTGGAGAAAGCTCGCTAGAGGAGCCCGCGCCCCTTGACGTCGAGGTACGCGCTCACGCCCTCGGCGCCGAAGCTCGAGGCCGGCGCCCGCACCACGCGCGCGCCCGCCTCGCGCAGCCTCGCCACCGTCGCCACGCTGTCCTGCTCGAGCCGCGCGGCCACCACGCGCTCGAAGGCGCCGTCCACCGTCTCCGGCGCGGCCGTCGCGACGCGGTGGAGGCCCTCGTCCTGCAGCGACACCACCAGCGGCAGGTGCCGGGGCACGAGGCGCCGCGTGCGCCCCAGCAGCGCCGCGGCCGCGTCGGGGTCGAGCAGGTCGGTCAGCACCACCACCAGCGAGCGCCGCGCCGCCCGCGCGAAGGCCTGGTCGAGGGCCGCGCCGACGTCGCTCTCCTCCAGCGTGGCCTCGACGCGGTACAGCGCCTGGGCGATGGCCCGGAGCTGCTCGGCGCCCTTCCTCGGCGGCAGCCACGCCTTCACCTCGCGGCCGTAGGCCACCACACCCACGAGGTCGCCCTGGGCCAGCGCCACGCGCGCCAGGCGCAGCGTCGCGTCGACGGCGTGGTCCAGCTTCCGCCGCCCGCCGACGCTGCCGGCCATGTGGCGCCCGCAGTCGAGGAGCAGCAGCACCTGCTGGTTCCGCTCCGGCTGGTGCAGCCGCACGTAGGGCTTGTTGCGCCGGGCGGTGGCCTTCCAGTCGATGCTGCGGCGGTCGTCGCCTTGCCGGTACTCGCGCAGCGACTCGAACTCGCGGCCCTCGCTGCGCACGCGCTGCACGCGGCGGGCGGCGAGGTCCTCGGAGCGCGCGAGCGCGAGCGCGTCCTGCGAGAGCACCGTGAGATCGGGGAACACCTTGACGTCCTTCTCGAGCGCCACGCGCTCCTGCCGAGCGCAGAGCCCCAGGGGGCCGTCGAGGCGCAGCCACACGCCCGAGAAGCGCAGATCGCCCCGCGTCGCCGGCGTCAGCCACCACTCGAGGCGCGTGAGGCCGCTGACGACGAAGCGCTGGCGGTGGCCGCGGACCGCGGGGCCCGGCGTGACGACGTCGCGCAGTTCGCCCGAGACGGCGCGGGCCCCGCCCACGGCCAGGGCCAGCTCGAGCCGCACCCGGTTCGCCCGGCCGGCCGAGAGCACCGGCTCCACCTCCCGGCGAACGAGCAGGCTGGCCGCGCGCGGGGCGAGCGCGAAGTCGAGCACCACGAGCGTCAGCAGCGCCCCGTCGAGGGCCCACACGGCTGAGGTGACGGCCGGCGAGAGCACGGCGAGCACGGCCGGCAGCACCCCCGCGGCGGCCAGCCAGACCGCGCGCATGGTGGGCACCGGGCGGCCCATGTCAGCGCGGCACCGGCACCTGCTCGAGCACCCGGGCGATGACGTCGTCCACCGTGACGCCCTCCACCTCGGCCTCGGCCTTGAGCATGAGCCGGTGGTTGAGCACCGACGGCGTCACGGCCTTCACCTCGTCGGGCGTGACGTAGTCGCGCTGCAGGAGCGCGGCGCGGGCCTTGGCGGCGGCGAGCAGGCCCTGGCCCGCCCGCGGCGAGGCGCCCAGCTTGAGGCGCGGGCTCTCGCGGGTGGCGCGGATCACCCGGAGCACGTAGTCGATGACGCTCGCCTCCACCGTCACCTGCGCCGCCTGCTGTTGGAGCGCCGAGAGCGCCGCGGCGTCGAGCACCGCCGCCACCTCTTGGGGCCGGCCCGCGCGCGCGTGGGTGCGCGCCAGCATCTCGCGCTCGGCGGCCTCGTCGGGGTAGCCCACGCGCACGCGCATCAAGAAGCGATCGAGCTGTGCCTCGGGCAGCGGGTAGGTGCCCTCGAGCTCCAGCGGGTTCTGCGTCGCCACCACGAAGAAGTGCGGCGGGAGCGGGTGCGTGGTGCCGTCGATGGTGACCTGCCGCTCCTCCATGGCCTCGAGGAGCGCGGCCTGCGTCTTGGGCGGCGTGCGGTTGATCTCGTCGGCCACCAGCACGTCGGTGAACACCGGCCCCTTCGCGAGGTGGAAGGCGCCCTCGCGGTAGAGGCTGACGCCCACCACGTCGCTGGGCATCAGGTCGGGCGTGAACTGAATGCGCGAGAACCCCAGCCCCAGGGCCCTGGCCATGGTGCGCGCGGTGAGCGTCTTGGCGACGCCGGGCACGCCCTCGAGGAGCACGTGGCCGCGCGCGAGGAAGGTGGTGAGGAGGTCGGCCAGCGCCGCCGACTGCCCCAGCACCACGCCGGAGAGCGCGGCCTCGAGCCGGCGGAGGGCGTCGCTCACTTGCCGAGGTCCTTGAGGCCGAAGATGGTGCCCAGCAGCGACACGATGCCCGAGAGCAACGCGCTGATGAGGCCGAAGCTGGGCTTCGACACCCACATGGTGAAGTTGCCGATGCGGCTCTGCGCCGGCGTGGCGTCCCACGAGAGCACGGCGGTGTCGAAGAGGCACCACACCGCCGCGACGCCCACCAGCCCGAGCTGCGCGACCCAGGGAATGAGGGGGTTCAGCTTCGGCATCAGCTTCTTCGTGCGCACGATGATGCCGGCGAGCGCGGCGCCGGCCAGGAGCGTCACGATCGCGCCGGTGGTGAAGACGCCGAGCTCCTCGCCGCGGGCCACCGTCTCGCGCCAGGGGAAGAAGGTCGAGAGCGTCATCACGCCGGTGCCGAAGAGGGCCAGCTTGTCGGCCAGCGGCAGCGCGAGGAGGTAGTACCTGGTCTGCGTCATCCAGTCTTCGGCGTCGAGGGTGCGCTCGACCTCGAAGGCCGGTCGATCCGAGACCTCGTACTCCTTCCAGTCGGCCTCCGAGAGCTGCGCGCGCCAGTCGTCCTTCTTCGGCTGTGGCGGCGGCGCCTCGTCGCGCCGGGGCGCCGGGCGGGCGGCGGGCCGCTTCTTCTTGGGCACCCCCGGGCGGGCGCCGCTCTTCGTGGCTGGCCGTCGGGCCCCGGGCTTCGCCGCGGGCCGGGCGGGGCGGGGGGCGGGCGCTTCGCCGTCGTCTTCGGGCGGCCCCGCGTCGAGGAGCGAAGGGTCGAGCACGGCGTCGCAGTGCGGGCACACCGCGGCGTCGTCGGAGACGTCGTTGTCACAAGAAGGGCACTTCATCGCGAGGGCGCGAGTGTAGACCTTCGCACTCCAATTGCACTCGACAAGCTGGTGAGGGGTCTCTAGACGCGCGCCATGCGTCACCTCCTCTTCGCTACCTGCCTCGTCGCTGCCCTCGGCTGTGCCACCACCTGGACGGGCGGCCAGCCGGCCTCGGCCGCGCCCCAGCGGCAGGGCCAGCGGCCGCAGCAGGCGACGGCGGTCCAGGCGCCGCAGCGCAGCGACCTCCAGGCGCTGGCCAACTTCGAAGATCGCCGCTCGCTGGGCGACGGGCGGCTCATGCAGGCGGCCATCACCGAGCGTGACCCCCTCGTGCGCAAGCGCGCGCTCCTGGCCCTGGGCCGCATTCAGGACCCCAACACCGCCGGCGCGCTCGTGGAGGGCCTGTCGGACCCAGACCCGGGCGTGCGCGGCGAGGCGGCCTTCGCCATCGGGCTCCTCGGGCTCTCGTGGCAGCCCATGGGCGACGACGTGAAGGCGCGGCTGGCGGCCGGGCTCCTCGAGAAGGAGACCGCCGAGACCGACGGCACGGTGAAGCTCGCGCTGCTCGAGGCCATGGGCCGGGTAGCCACGCCGGCGCTGGTCGATCGCCTGGTGGACCGCCTCGCGACGCCCGGCGAGGTGCAGGGCCGCGCGGCGCTCTCGCTGGGCCTGGCCGCCCGCGCCAAGGTGGCCTTCCCGTCGCGGGCGTTCCCCGCCCTGGCGCTGCTGCTCAAGAAGGAGGTGGACGTGGCGACCCGCTACGGCGGCGCCTACGCGCTGCTCCAGGCGAAGAGCCCGACCACGAGATCGTACCTGCTCCTGTGCGCCGGCGACGACGCCTCGGAGATCCGCGCGCTGTGCGCCAAGGGCCTGGGCGACGTCGGCACCGACATCGACGCGGTGACGCTCAAGAAGCTGATCGACGACCCCGACTACCGCGTCGCGGTCGAGGCCACGCGCTCGCTCGCCCGGCTGGCGGGCCGCTGCAAGACGGCCGCGTGCCCCGCGCTGGGCGCGCTCGCCGACCTGTCCTTCCGCGTCGAGCGGCTGGTGCGCGGCGACACCGCGGGCGGCGGGCAGCCGCTCCTCGCGCTCGCGCAGCAGGGCCTGCCGCCGTCGGGCAAGGCGCTCCTGCAGTCGCTGCGCGGGCAGCTCGCGGCGGGCAAGGGCGTGGCCGACCAGAAGATCCGCGCTGACGTCGCCAACCTCGACTGCCGGCTCGCCGCGGCCCTCGATCGTCTGGGCGGCGGGCTGGTGGAGGTGCTGGGCTGCGGGCACGGGCTCATCGACGAGCCGCGGCGCCTGGCCCTGGGGCTGCGCGAGCTCGCCCAGGCCACGTCGCTCGACGCGCCGCGCCTGTCGGCGGAGCTGGGCTCCTTCGTCTTCCACGCCGATCCGCGCGTGAAGCTGGCCGCGGTCGAGCTGCTGGGCCAGCTCAAGACGCCCGCGTCGCAAGAGAAGGTGCGCACCCAGCTGCTCGCGGCCGACCCGGTGCTGGCGGCGACCGCCGCGTCGTCGGCGGCGAAGCTGGGCGACAAGATGGCCATCCCCCAGATCCGCCAGCTCGCGCAGAAGGCCGGGGCGCAGGTCGACGTCGCGCCCACCATCGCCGAGGCCCTCGCGACGCTCGACGCGAAGGACGCCATCGGCGATCTCGAGGCCTGGCTCCGCTCGCCCAACGCCACCATCCGCCAGGCGGCGGCCGAGGCCCTCACGAAGCTCAAGGGGCAGCCGGTGGTGGCCGAGCGCGTGGAGCGCCCCCAGGACAGCAGCCGCCCGCCAGCCCTGCCGCGCAACGCGAAGCTCACCGTCACCACCGAGAAGGGCGAGTTCGAGGTGAGCCTCTACGGTGACGACGCGCCGCTGACGGCCGCCAACGCCTTCGCGCTCGCGCGCAAGGGCTTCTTCCGCAACCAGACCTTCCACCGCGTGGTGCCCGACTTCGTGGTTCAGGGTGGTGACCCCCGCGGCGACGGCAACGGCGGCCCGGGCTACGCCATTCGCTGCGAGGTGAACCACCGGCCGTACCGCCGCGGCGTGGTGGGCATGGCGCTCTCGGGCAAGGACACCGGCGGCTCGCAGTTCTTCGTCACCGCCGCGCCGCAGCCGCACCTCGACGGGCGCTACACCGCCTTCGGTGAGGTGACGAAGGGCCAGGAGGTCGTCGACGCGCTCCTCGAGGGCGACAAGATCGTCGAGGTCCGCGCCGCGCCCTGAGCAGGGGTGGTGGGCGCCACCCTCAGCGCGTGGTGGTGAGCGCGGGGTGCTCGCCGGTGGCCCGGCGCTTGTCGGTGACCTCCAGCGCCTCCACCTCGTTGCGGATGCGCACCCACTCCGAGGAGGGGATGGAGAGGAACACCTCCACCGCCTTCGGGTCGAACTGCGAGCCCGCCAGGCGGCCGATCTCGGTGATGGCCACCTCCAGCGGGCTGCCCTTGCGGTAGGGCCGATCGCTGCAGATGGCGTCGAGCGTGTCGGCGACGCAGAAGAGCCGCGCCCCGAGGTGAATGGCCTCGCCCGCGAGCCCCTGCGGGTAGCCCTGGCCGTTCCACTTCTCCTGGTGCTGGTAGACGACCTGCGCCGCCTCGCGGAGGTAGGGGATGTTCTGCAGCATCCGGTAGCCGAGCTCCGGGTGCTTCTTCATCTCCACCCACTCCTCGGGCGAGAGGGGCCCCGGCTTGAGGAGGATGGCGTCGCGCACGCCGATCTTCCCGATGTCGTGCAGGAGCGCCCCCTGCTCGATGTGGAGCAGCGCGTCGCCGGTGACGCCCAGCTCCTCGGCCAGGCGGCGGGTGTAGCGCGCGACGCGCCAGCTGTGCCACTGCGTCTCGGTGTCGCGGTAGTCCAGCGCGCGGATCATGCCCTCGAGCAGCCCGTTGGTGCGCTCCATCACCTGCGCCTCGAGCGAGTGGTTGAGCTCGGTGAGCTGCGCGTTGCGCTCGGCCAGCTCGCGCGTGAGCCGCTTGTTGTCCTCGAGGATGCGCCGGAAGTCGACGGCCTGCTGGATGGCGGTGCGCAGGTCCGCCAGGCTCCAGGGCTTGGGCAGGAGCCGGAACACCTCGCCCTCGTTCACCGCCTTCATCGCCACCTTGAAGTCGTTCGCCGCGGTGATGAGCAGCCGCACCGCCCCGGGGTTCCGCGCCTTGAGCACGTGCAGCAGCTCGACGCCCGAGAGGTGCGGCATCATGAAATCGGTGATCACCAGGTCGAAGTCCGACTCCTTCGCCGCTTCCCGCGGGTCCACGTGCGTCACGGCCTCGTAGCCCATGCTCCGCAGCACCTTGGCGAGGGCCTCGGTGATGGTCTCGTCGTCGTCCACGACGAGGAACTTCTCGGGGCGGGGGGCAGGGCTCACGGCGGCCGGCAGGTTAGCGGCTTGGGCCCGCAGGAGACCAGAAAGGTGGCGGGAGCCGGTCAATGGTTAAACCAATTTGGCGACGCCGGGCCGCTTTCTCTGTGGCGCCCGCGCCGCTTTTCTCGCTCGCCCCGAGGGCCGTCGCGTACCATTCGCGACACCTATGGCGAGCGGTAGCCCGAAGCAGCGAGGCGCGGCGGCGACGGACGGGCGCGTGCCCGTGGTGGTGATGGGGCTGGGCTACATCGGCCAGGAGATCGCCCGCGCCGCCCTGCGCTCGGAGGAGCTGGAGCTGATCGGCGCCGTCGACAAGTCGCCGTCGCTGTCCGGCAAGAAGCTGGGCGACGTGCTCGGGCTGCCGGCGGGCACCTTCAAGGTGACGCCCACCATCGCCCAGGCCGTGGGCCGGCGCCGCGGCGTGGTGCTGCTGCACGCCACCGGGAGCAAGCTGCCGCAGGTGAAGGACCAGGTGCTCGAGGCCCTCTCGCACGGCATGCACGTCGTCAGCACCTGCGAGGAGCTCGCCTTCCCCTGGTTCAACCACCCGGCGCTCGCCGAGACCCTCGATCGCGCGGCGCAGCGGGCCGGTGTGTCGGTGCTGGGCACGGGCATCAACCCCGGCTTCATCATGGACCGCCTGGTGGCGACGCTGGGTCAGCTCTGCGGGCCGGTGCGCCACGCGAAGGTGACCCGGGTGGTCGATGCCCGCGAGCGCCGCGAGGCCCTCCAGCGGAAGATCGGCGCCGGGCTCACCGAGGAGGAGTTCTTCTCGCTCGTCGACCAGGACCTCGTGGGCCACGTCGGGCTGGTGGAGTCGGCGGCCCTGGCGGCCCTGGGCCTGGGCCTCGACTGCGACGACTTCGAGGAGGAGCTGACGCCCGTCTTCGCCGAGGAGGACCTCAAGGGCGGCGCCTTCGTCGTCAAGAAGGGCCGGGTGGCGGGCATTCATCAGGTGGCCGTCGGCCTCGCCGAGGGCCAGGAGCGCGTGCGCCTCGAGCTCACGCTCGCGGTGGGGGCGGAGAGCACCGGCGACCTCATCGAGATCGACGCGGACCCCGCGGTGCGCGTGCACGTGGCCGGGGGCATCGCGGGCGAGCGCGCCACCGCCAACCTCGTCGTCAACGCCGCGCCGCGGGTCGGCGCCGCCCAACCGGGGCTGCTCACCGTCCTGGAGCTGCCCGCAGCACGCTGACTCGAAAGGGAGCCACCGACTGATGCTCGACCGGAACGCCGTAGGTCGCACCACGCCGCCGACGTTGAATGAAGTCGAGAAGGGCGCCATTCGCCGCTTCGCCGAGAGCCTCGGCGACTACAACCCCGTCTACTTCGACGCGGAGTACGCGCGGGCCTCGGGCTTCGCGGGCGTGGTGGCGCCGCCCTCCTTCCCCCTGTCCTTCACCTCCGCGGTGGACTTGCGCGAGCTGCTGGGCGTGCCGTCGCGGCACCTGCTGCTCGCCGAGTGGAGCGCCGACTACGAGCGCCCGGTGGTCGCCGGAGATCGCCTGCTCCTCACCAGCCGCGTGGCCGAGGTCGGGGAGCGCCCCAGCCCCGCCGGTCGGGTCGAGGTGGCGGTGATCGAAGACGAGGGGCGCGACGAGCTGGGCTCGCTGGTGCTCCGTGTTCGCCGGACCTACGTCGTGCGCAGCACCCGGGAGGCCTGATGCCGCCGCGCAAGCTGTACTTCGAGAACGTCCGGGTCGGTGACGAGCTGCCGGCCATGGCCCGGGCCCCCATCGAGCGCGTGCAGCTCGCGCGCTACGCGGGGGCCACCGGCGACTTCAACCCGCTCCACGTCGACGAGCAGGCCGCCCGGGCCGCGGGCATGCCGTCGGTGGTGGCGCCCAACACCCTGGGCCTGGGCTTCCTCGCGCAGCTCGTCGGCGACTGGGCCCGCGGGGCGCAGATCAAGCGCCTGGCCTGCCGCTTCTCGCGCATGCTCTGGCCCGGCGACACGCTCGTGTGCAAGGGCCGCGTGGCCGACCGCCACGGGCAAGACGGCCGCTACTTCATCGAGGTGGACGTCTGGGCCGAGAACCAGAAGGGCGAGCTCGCCCTGCGCGGCAGCGTGACGCTGAAGGTCTTCTACTCCGTCGAAGACGAGAACCGCTTCCGCATGGGCCAGCCGCCGCTGATCGTCTCGGTGCCGCGGGAGTCGATCCGCGCGGCGCCGGCGGCCTCGCCCGCGGCCCCGGCGAAGCCGTCGCCCCGGAGCGCCCACAGGCCCGCGCCGAAGAAGCCCGCCGGCAAGCCCGCGGCGAAGCCTGTGGCGAAGAAGCCCGCGACCAAGAAGGCCAAGCCTTCGAAAAATAAGAAGAAGTAGGTCGCCTTCAACGCGCCGCGTCTCATTCGGTTGACTTCAAAATCAGCAGCGGGTGTGGTCGCAACGCGTTACGTCATTCTGACGGGCCGACCCATCAAGGAGCTGCTGCATGTCTGCAGGAATCAACCGGTACAAGGCGGATCTTCGCGAGCTGTCGTTCGTGCTCTTCGAGCAGTTCCCCTTCCACGAGTTCGCGGGCAAGGGCCCCTACGAGGGGTGGGACGAAGAGACGGCGAAGGCGATCCTCAAGGAGACGTACCGGTTCGCCGGCGAGGTGCTCGGGCCTTTGAACTCGTCGGGTGACCGCGAGGGCTGCAAGGTGGTCGACGGCCGCGTCATCACGCCCAAGGGCTTCAAGGACGCGTGGAAGCAGCTCTTCGAGACGGGCCTCAAGCAGATCGCGGTGCCCAAGGCGTACGGCGGCCAGGGCGCGCCCTACGCGCTCTACGCGATCATCGAGGAGATCACCTCGGGGGCCAACACGGCCTTCAACATGTACCCGGGCCTGGCCTGGGGCGCCGCCGAGGTGATCGCCGAGTGCGGCACCGAGGCGCAGCAGAAGCGCTACGCCGAGAAGATGTTCAACGGCACCTTCGGCGGCACCATGTGCCTGACGGAGGCGCACGCCGGCTCCGACGTGGGCGCGGCGTCGTGCAAGGCGGTCAAGCTGCCTGACGGCACCTACAAGATCAGCGGCGCGAAGATCTTCATCTCCGGCGGCGATCACGACCTCGCCGACAACATCATCCACCTCGTGCTCGCGCGGGCCGAGGGCGCGCCGGCCGGCACCAAGGGCCTCTCGCTCTTCATCGTGCCCCGGCTGCGGCTCAACGCCGACGGGAGCCCCGGCGCGGCCAACGACGTCGCCGTGGCCAGCATCGAGCACAAGATGGGCATCAACGGCTCGGCGACCTGCGTGCTCAACTTCGGCGAGAACGACGGCTGCGTCGGCGAGCTGGTGGGCACCGTCGAGGGCCAGGGCCTGCCCCAGATGTTCCGCATGATGAACGGCGCGCGCATCGCCGTCGGCATCCAGGGCCTCGCCGTCGCCTCCAGCGCGTACCTCAACGCGCTCGAGTACGCGAAGGACCGCAAGCAGGGCGCGCACTTCAAGCAGTGGAAGGACCCCAAGGCGCCTCGCGTGTCGATCATCGAGCACCCCGACGTGCGCCGCATGCTGCTCGAGATGAAGGCCACCACCGAGGGCATCCGAGCGCTGGTGGTGAAGCTCGCCTCGCACCGCGACCAGTGGCACGTGCTCGCCGGGAAGGACGACGACAAGGCCGCCTACCACATGGGCCAGGTCGACCTGCTCACGCCGCTGGTGAAGGCCTACGGCAGCGACGAGGCCTTCCGCCTCTGCGCGGTCGCCCAGCAAGTGTACGGCGGCGCCGGCTTCCTCAAGGACTGGCCGGTGGAGCAGTACACGCGCGACGCGAAGATCTTCAGCATCTACGAGGGCACCAACCACATTCAGGCGATGGACCTGGTCGCGCGCAAGCTCGGGCAGAACGGCGGCGGCAACTTCCAGGCCTTCATGGGCGACGTGGCCACCTTCGTGGAGACCCACAAGGCGCACAAGGTGTTCGGCAAGGAGGTCGAGTACCTCTCGACCGCCTCCGAGGCCATCGTCGGCGTGGCCATGGCCATGATGGGCTGGTCGCAGTCGGGCAAGGTGGAGCTGGTGCCGCTGGCGGCCAACCGCTTCCTCTTGGCGATGTCGCAGTTCGCGGTGGCCTACCTGCTCCTCGACGCCGGCGTGAAGGCCGAGGCCGCGCTCGCGAAGCTGCCCGCGGGCCACGAAGATCGGCCCTTCTACGAGGGCAAGCGGTACTCGGCGCTCTGGTACGCGCGCAACGTGCTGCCGCAGGCGAAGAACCACGCCGAGGTGGCGCTGCTCGAGGACGAGTCGCCGGTGCAGATCAGCGACGAGGCCTTCGCGAAGTTCTAGCCGGCGGCTCACCGCCGGCTGATCCAGCGGGCTGGCGCTCCTGTGCAGGGAGTGCCGGCCCGTCGTCGTGCTTGCGGCGCGCGCCACTTCGCGGTCTCGTCGGCGCCGCATGGAGTTCCTCGCCAGCTGGGCCCCCCTCGTCGTCTTCGGCTTCGCGGCGCTCGTCTTCCCGATGCTCTTCTTCATCCCCGCGCCATACGGGCGCCACGCGCGGCCGGGCTTCGGCCCCGCCATGCCGGCCCGCGCGGCCTGGGTGCTCATGGAGAGCCCCTCGGTCTTCCTCTTCGCCGCGCTGTGGTGGCTCCACCCGCACTTCGGCGCGCCGAGCGTGACGCTGCTGGGGCTCGCGTGGCTCGTGCACTACGTCCAGCGCACCTTCGTCTTCTCGCTCCTCATGCGCGGGGAGGTGCGGCGCAAGCCCGTGCTCACCGTGGGCCTCGCGCTGGCCTTCAACGTGCTCAACGCGGGCGGCAACGCCGCGGCGCTGCCGGCGCGGCCCATCGATCTGCCGCTGGTGCTGGGCCTTGGGCTCTTCCTCGTGGGCCTGGGCCTCAACCTCCACGCCGATCACGTGCTGCGCACGCTCCGCGCCCCGGGCGAGACGGGCTACCGGGTGCCCCAGCGCGGGCTGCACCGCTGGGTGAGCGCGCCCAACTACTTCGGCGAGATTCTCGAGTGGGTCGGCTTCGCCGTCGCCGCCCAGTCGCTCGCGGCCTGGGCCTTCGCGGCCTTCACCGTGGCCAACCTCGCGCCGCGGGCCTGGTCGCACCGCCAGTGGTACCGCGCGCAGTTCGCCGACTACCCGCCCGCGCGCCGCGCGCTGGTGCCCTTCGTCTGGTGAAGCGCGTGCTGACCATCGTCGGAGCGACGCTGCTGGGGGGCTACGTGCTGGTGTGCGCGCTCCTCTTCTTCGGGCAGCGCGCGCTGCTCTTCCCCGCGCCGACGGACCGCGCCACGCCCACGGGCAGGTCTCGCGTGGAGCCGGTGCCCGGCGGCACCTTCTTCCTCTGGCGCGACGCGGGGCCCGGCTCGCCGGTGGTGGTGCACTTCCACGGCAACGGGGAGCAGGTGGCGTGGCTGGGCTGGCTGGCGGAGGTGTTCGCCGAGGGCGGCGTCTCCTTCGCCGCCGTGGAGTACCCCGGCTACCCCGGCGCGCCCGGGGCGCCGAGCGAGGCCTCGATCATGGCCGCGGCGGAGGCGGCGCTGGCGCACCTCGTCGGCCCCCTGCAGATCGACCGCGCGCGCCTGGTGCTCTCGGGGCAGAGCCTGGGCAGCGGCGTCGCCGTGGCCCTCGCCGCGAAGGGCTGGGGCCGGCGCCTCGTGCTGCTGACGCCGTACACCTCGCTGCCCGAGGTCGGCGCGCGGGCGTTCCCCGCCTTTCCGGTGAGGCTGCTCATGCGCGATCGCTTCGACTCGCTCTCTCTCGCCGGCGCGGTGCAGGTGCCGACGCTGGTGCTGCACGGCACGCGCGACGAGGTGGTGCCCTTCGACCTGGGCCAGGCGCTGGCGAAGGCGCTGCCGCAGGCGGAGCTCGTCGCCGTGGAGGGCGCGGGGCACAACACGGTGTGGGACGGGGCGGGCGTGACGGCGCGGGTGCTGGACTTCGTCGCCGGGCGGTGAGCGGGCCCTACTTGACGGGCTGGCCGTCGCGCACGCCGATGGCGAGCTGCCCGAGGCCGGCGGCCTTGGCGAGCTCCATCACCTCGACGACCTTGCCGTGGGCGACGCCCTCGTCGGCCTGCACGATGACCAGCGTGTCGGGGCTCTCCTGCTTCGCCTCGTCGAAGGCGCGCTTGAGCTCCTCGCTCGTCACCACCTCGCCGCCCAGCACCAGGCGCCCGTCGGCGAGGATGGCCACCGAGAGATCTCTCGCCGTGGCCGCCACGTCGGCCGAGCCGCCCTGGGGCAGGTTCACCTTGAGGCCCGCCTTCGCGCCGCTCGAGGCGTTGACGATCACGCTGCTGGTCACCATGAAGATGATCAGCAGCACGAGGAAGATGTCGGTGAGCGGCGTGATGTTGATCTCAGTGAAGCCCGCGCCGTCTTCCAGCCCGAACTCGTCGTCGCCGCGGCCGCCGCCGGGCCCGCTCATGGCCATGGCTCAGGCGCCTCCGTCGACGGAGGCCGGGGGCTCGCTGGAGCTGCTCGCGGGCAGCTTCCCGTTGGTCGACTGCTCGCGCAGCAGCTCGACGAACTCCTCGGCGATGAGGCGGAACTCGACGTTGAGCCGCGAGAGGCGCGCCTGGAACACGTTGTAGAGGACGACCGCCTCGACGGCGACGATGATGCCCACCGCGGTGGCGATGAGCGCCTCCGAGATGCCCGACATCACCGCCGAGGAGCCGCCGGTGCCGCCGGCCTCCACGTCGAGGCCCAGGTCCTTGAAGGAGCGCATGATGCCCCACACCGTGCCGAAGAGCCCGACGAAGGGCGCCGTGGCGCCGATGGTGCCGAGCACCCACAGGCCGCGGCGCAGCCGCAGCGCGAGGTGCGCCCGCTCGCGGTCTACGGCGGGGTCGAGGTTGGGGCCCGTCGTCTTGGTGGCCCGCTCGAAGCCCGCACGGAACATGTCGGCCGCCAGGGCGGTGGAGCGGTCGGCCGCCGAGCGCGCCGCCGACACCTCGCCGCGCAGCAGGTGCCGGGCGAGCAGCTGCCCCAGCTCCCGAGCGCGCGTGCCGACGCCCCACAGGGTGATGAAGCGCTCGATGGCGACGCCCACGGCCAGCACGGAGGCGAGGAGGAGCACCACGATGGTGACACCACCGAGGCGCAAGTAATGGAGCAGCTCGTCGAAGCTCATCGGGAAAGCGGGTATTAGCGGCATCGGAGACCCAACGCCATGCTGCCTCGACGCGCCACGCTGATCCTCCTCCCCCTGGCGCTCGCGCTGGCGGGCTGCCCCCGCCGCCCCGTGGACTTCGGGAAAGACGGCGAGCCCCGCACCGCCGAGGAGCTGTTGGCCCGGGTGGCCTGGGCCGAGAAGCAGGTCTTCTCCGTCAAGGGCGAGGCGAAGCTCACCGTGGAGTCGCCGCAGGGCAAGGGCGTGGTGGGCCTCTTCGCGGCGGTGACGCACCCGGCGCTCATCCACCTCGAGCAGCTCGACTTCTTCGGCCGGCCGCAGGGCGTGCTGGTGACCGACGGCGACCGCTTCTCGCTCTTCCTCGCGCAGGACGGGCGCGCGCTGCAGGGGCCCGCGACGCCGGCGAACCTGGGGCGCTTCCTCCCGCTGGTGATGCCGCCGGCGGAGCTCGCCGCGGTGCTCCTCGGGCGCGCGCCGCGCATCACCGCCGACGCGCTCGAGTTCCGCTTCGACGACGCCCTCGGGGTCTTCGTCGCCACGCTCCAGCGAGGCGAGGTGCGGCAGACGCTCCACGTGCAGCCGCCCAGCTACCGGGTGGTCAAGAGCACCGCCGAGAACCTGAACGCCTACGATCTCACCTTCGGCGACCTCGCCGTCATGGGCGAGGCCACCATGCCCAGGCACCTCACCCTCGACGCGCGCGGGGCGAAGACGGCCCTCGAGCTCACGTGGAAGGACGTGGCCGTGAACGAGGCGCCCGACCTGTCGCTCTTCGACCTCGAGCCGCCCGAGGGCGTGCCGGTGGACGAGGTGGACGCGCGCGGCGCCGTCACCCGGGAGGCCGAGACGCCGTGAGGCTCCCCTGGCTTTGGCTCCTGCTCGCGCTCGTCGCGTGCAAGCGGGGCGGGGCGGCCGACGCTGGCGCTCCAGGCCCCGACGCCGCGTGGCTGGCCGGGCAGCTGGGCCCCGAGCGCGGGGCGCCCCGCGACGGCGGCACGCTGACGGTGCGCCTGGCCCTCGAGCCGGCGGGCCTCACGCGCGTGCACGATCGCTTCAACGAGGGCACGACGGCCCGCCTGACAGTGGGGGCGATCTACGAGACGCTCGCGCGGGTGGACCACTCGCGGCCCGGCGGCCCGCTGGTGCCCCTGCTCGCCACGCGGTGGGAGGAGAGCGCCGACCACCTCGAGCTGCGCGTGACGCTGCGCGGCGACGTGCGCTTCCACGACGGCACGCCCTTGACGGCGCGCGACGTGAAGGCCACGGCCGACCTCGTGCTCGACCCGTCGCGGCCCACGGCGGCCTTCCGCTCCTCCTTCGACACCGTCGAGTCGGTGACGGTGGGCGAGGGCAACACCGTGGTGGTGCGCTTCCGCCGCCCGTGGTTCCTCGCCGCGCGCACCTTCCTCGCGGGGCTCCCGGTGCTGCCCGCCCACGCGCTCGAGGGTGACTTCGACACGCTCCCGCTCCACCGCGCGCCGATCGGCACGGGCCCTTTTCGCTTTCACGCGTGGGAGCCGGGCACCTCGCTCACCCTCGTGCGGCACGACGCGCGCGCGCGCCTCGAGCGCCTCGTCTTCCGCTTCGTGAAGGACGACGTGGCGGCCGTGCAGGCGTGGGAGCGCGGGGAGTTCGACGTGATGACGCGCATCCCGGCCCCGGCCTGGCGCGCCGTCGAGGGGCAGCGCTGGGCCTCCGAGGGCTACCAGCGCGTGCGCTTCGCCGAGAATTCCTGGTCGTGGCTGGGCTTCAACCAGCGCCTGCCGCGCTTCGCCGACGCGCGCGTGCGCAAGGCTATGGGTCTCCTCTTCCCCGCCGACCTCGTCGCGCAGACGGTCGACCTGGGCCTCGAGCCGCGCACCACGTGCCCCTTCCTCCCCGAGTCGCCGAGCTGCGACCCCTCGGTGCGCCCGCTGCCCTTCGACCCCGCGGCCGCGGCGGCGCTACTCGACGAGGCCGGCTTCCGCGACGCCGACGGCGACGGGGTGCGCGAGCGCGACGGCGAGCGCCTCTCGGTGTCCTTCCTCGCGGCGGCCCAGTCCACCAAGATGGCGAAGGTGCTGCCGCTCTACCTCGACGCGCTCAAGGCGGGCGTGGACGCGAAGATCGAGACGGTCGACGTGTCGGCCTACATGAGCCGCGTGCGCGCCCACGACTTCGACGCCATGGCGCTGAGCTGGTCGGCCCCCGACGTCGCGCAGGATCTCTACCCGACGCTGCACGCCTCGCAGGCTGAGCGCGGGCAGAACTACCTGGGCTTCGTGGACCCGGAGGTCGACGCGCTGCTCGAGCGCATCCGCGTGGAGTTCGACGAGGGCGCGCGCCACGCCCTCGAGCGCGCGCTGCACCGGCGCGTGTACGAGACGCAGGCGTACCTCTTCATGGGCCGCCGCCCGTCGCTCGACGCGGTGAAGCGCCGCGTGCACGGCCTCGTGCCCAGCCTCTCGGGCTACGACTGGGCGCAGGCCTGGGTGCAGGACTGATGCAAGGCTACCTCGCGCGGCGGCTGCTGCTCATGGTGCCGACCTTCCTCGGCATCACGGTGCTCACCTTCGCAGTGGCCCAGTGGGCGCCGGGCGACCCCTTCCAGCTCGACCTCGAGACGGTGGGCGCCGGGCAGGCCGCCGTGGCACAGCAGCGCGAGGCGCGCGGCCTCGAGGCGCCGCTGCCGCTGCAGTACGCGCGCTGGCTCTCCCGCGTCGTGCGCTTCGACTTCGGCCGCTCCTTCGTGGATCAGCGCGAGGTGACGCAGAAGCTGGCCGAGGCCCTGCCGCGCACCGCCCTCGTCTCGGGGCTGGCGCTGGTGCTGGGCTTCGGCCTCGCGGTGCCCCTGGGTGTGGTGCTGGCGGCCCGCGTGCGCAGCCGGTGGTCGCGCGCCGTGTCGCTCGCCCTGACGCTCGGCTGGAGCGTGCCGTCGTTCTGGCTGGCGGTGCTGCTGCTCCTCTTCTTCGCCAGCCCCCGCTACCTCGCGTGGTTCCCGGTGCAGGGCCTCGAGGGCCTGGGCGTGGTGCTGCCGGTGGTGTGCCTCGCGTGGCCGACGCTGATCCTCGCCACGCGCCACGTGCGCGGAGCCATGGAGGAGGCCCTGCGGCAGGACTACGTGAAGGCGGCCCGGGCCCGCGGCATCCCCGAGGGGCGGGTGGTGTGGCGCCACGCGCTGCGCAACTCGCTGCTCCCCGTCGTCACCATGCTCGGGCTGCACCTTCCGCACCTCGTGGGCGGCTCGGCCGTCATCGAGCGCATCTTCGGCATCCCCGGCATGGGGCTGCTGGTCTTCGACGCCATCGGCGCGCGCGACTACCCGACGGTGATGGGCGCCACCACGGTGATGGCCCTCGTCACCATGGTGGCGATGCTGCTGGTCGATCTCGTCTATGGCGTCATCGACCCGCGCATCCGGGTGGACCGGTGAAGGCCGCGCGGCTCGACCGCCGTGGGCGCGCCGGAGCCCTGGTGCTGGGCGGGCTCGTGGCCGTCGCGCTCTGCGCCGACCTGCTCGCGTCGGAGCTGCCCCTCGCCGCGCGCGTCGACGGCGTCACCTGGTGGCTGCCGTGTCTCACCCGCCCAACGGCGCTCCGCGGGGAGTCCACGCGCACGCTCGCCGCCCGCGCCGAGTGGCTGGTGGCGACGCCCATTCCCTGGGGGCCGCTGCAGACGGTGGCCACCACCGGCGAGGCGCGCGACGAGGTGCCGCCCTGGGCGCCCGACGCGCGGCACTGGCTGGGCACCGACGAGCTGGGGCGCGACGTCGCGGCGCGGCTGGTGCACGGGGCGCGGGTGAGCCTCCTGGTGGGCTTCCTCACGGTGCTGCTCGCCGTCGGCATCGGCGTGCTCGTCGGCGGCGTGAGCGGCTACGCCGGCGGCGCTGTGGACGTGGCCCTCTCTCGGGTGGTGGAGATCGTCCAGACCTTCCCGCTGGTCTTCTTCCTCATGGCGCTGCTGGCGGTGCTGCGCACGCAGTCGCCGCTCTGGCCGCTCATCGTCGCCCTCGGCGTCACCCGGTGGACCGACGTGGCCCGGCTCGTGCGCGCCGAGGTGCTCTCGCTCAAGTCACGGGAGTTCGTGCTCGCCGCCCGGGCCCTCGGGGCCTCGCACGCGCGCGTCGTGCTGCGGCACCTGCTGCCCAACGCCCTGGGGCCGGTCGCCGTGGTGGCCACCTTCGGCGTCGGCTCCACCATCCTCCTCGAGTCGGCCCTGTCTTTCCTCGGCCTCGGCGTGGCCCCGCCGACCCCGAGCTGGGGCGAGCTGCTCACCCAGGCTCACCGCACCCTGACGCACCCGGGGGCCTGGTGGCTGGCGGTGTTCCCCGGCGCGGCCATCGCCCTGACGGTGCTGGCGGTGAACGCGGTGGGGGAGGCCCTGCGTCGTTCAGTCGACGGGCAGCCGTAAAGGGCTACACTCTCGAGCCTCCATGGCCTCCATTCGACTCGGCGACCTCCTCATCAAGGCGAAGGTGATCAACGAGAGCCAGCTCAAGGCGGCCCTCGCCGAGCAGCAGAAGTGGGGCGGCAAGCTGGGCGAGCTGCTGGTGAGGATGAACTACCTCACCGAAGAGATGCTGGTGAAGGCGCTCTCGAAGCAGATGAACGTGCCGTCGGTGAACCTGGAGACGATCCAGGGCATCCCCCCGCATGTGCGCTCGAAGATCCCCGCCCAGACGGCGCGCGACCTCGTGGTGCTCCCGCTGCAGCTGCGCGACGAGGGCAAGACGCTGCTGGTGGCCATGGCCGAGCCGCAGAACCTGAAGCACCTCGACACGCTGCGCGCGCTGACCCGCTGCCGCATCGTGGCGCAGCTGGCCGGGCGTCAGGTGATCGCCAAAGCCTTCGCCCGCTTCTACGAAGGCGAGGCGGAGCTCGGCGAGGACTCCGAGACCGGCATGAAGCTGGTCGACGCGCAGGGCCACACGCTCATCAAGTCGGCCGAGTCCATCGCCCGGGGGCGGGAGCCGGAGCGCCGGGCGGCGCCGGTGGCCCGAACCCCAACGGCGCCGGCCATGCCGCGCGCGGCGTCGATGGGGGAGATCCCCGTGGCGAGCGCGGGGAAGTCACCGGCTGACACGCTGCGCGCCATCGAGGACGCGCAGCGCAAGGAGGTCGCCGCGCTCAAGGGCATGGTCGAGCTGTTGATCGAGAAGGGCGTCTTCACGCGCGAGGAGTACCTGGCCAGGGTCAAGCGCTGACCCTCGCGGAGAAGCCGGTGCGGAAGAAGCTGGGCGAGATCCTCATCGCCTCCGGGGCGGTGACGCTGGCCGACATCGAGCACGCGCTCGACGACCAGAGCGCCGGCGAGCCGTCGCGCCTGGGCGACCTGTTGCTCGCGGCGGGGAAGATCACCTCGGTGCAGCTCGCGCAGGGGTTGGCTGAGCAGTACGGGCTCCCCTTCGTCGATCTGCCGCCGCTGCCCCAGGCCGTGCTGGAGCTGGTGCCCTTCTCGCTGCTGCGCCAGTTCCGCTTCGTGCCCCTCAAGTCTGAGGGCACGGAGCTGAGCATCGCCCTGGCCGACCTCGCCAACCTCGAGGTGGTGGCGACGCTCGAGCAGACGTGGACGCGCGTGCACGTCTTCGTCGCCGGCGGAGACGAGGTCGACGGGGTGCTGGCCTCCGTGGCGGGCCTCTTCGGCGCGGCGCCGGAGGTGCACCTGCCCAGCGTCGCGCCGGCCATCGCGCCCACGGTGTCGAAGGGGCCGACGGAGTCGGAGCTCTTCGACACCTTGGAGGTCGGGAATCCTGGCCCAGGGCTCGAGGCGAGCCCATCGCCCGTGCCGGGGATCGCCCCGGTGTCGGGGCCGCAGGCGCCTCGGCCATCGCCCGGAGGTCTCGCCGCGCCGCCGCGCGCGGAGGATCTGTTCGGCGACCTCAACCTCGAGTCGGCGCGCACCGGCATCACCACCCGGTCTCCCGAGGCCACCGCGCTCGCGCTCGAGGGCCTCGAAGCGCCGCTGGACGAGCCCGCCCCCGAGCCCGAGGCAGCGGCGGACGAGCCCGCGATGCAGGAGCCCGACCTGGACGACGGCCCACCCGTGGTCGCCGGCCAGATGCTCCCCGAGTCCACTGAGGAGCCGGAGCCGGAGCCGGTGCCCGAGCCGATCCGCGAGGCCACCGGGCCGGTCATTGAGGGCTTCCACGAAGGCACGGGCCCCATCGTCGACGTTCCGTTCTTCACGGATCTGCCCGTGAGCGACGTGCCCGCGGTCGAGGCCCCGGCGGAGCCATCGCCCCCGCCGGCGGCGGTGCCCTCGCTCCCCGACTGGCTGCAGGGCACCGGGGCGCCCAGCGCGCCGCCGCTCCCGAGCCCCGCCGCGCGGCCCCAGACCCAGGGGTGGACCGGGGCGCTCGATCACCTCGCGCCCTCGAAGCTGGCCCTCGGCGTCGCGCGGGTGCTGCTGTCGAAGGGGCTCGTCACCGAGCAGGAGATCCTCGACGCGGTGGAGCCGAAGAAGTGACGTTGCGGCTCGAGCGCCTCGCGGTGAGCCTCGGTGGCCAGGCCCTCGTTCGCTCCTTCAGCGCAGAGTTCCACGCGGGGCGTGTCCGGGCCGTGGTGGGCGAGTCGGGCAGCGGCAAGACGGTCTCGGCGCTCGCGGTGATGGACCTGTTGCCAGACGGGGCCCGCATCGGCGGGGTGGCGACGCTCGGCGACGAGCCGCTCTTCGTTCGCCCGGCGAGTCGTCGGCGCGCCGGCCTCGCCATGGTGCTGCAGGAGCCCCTCTCGGCGCTCAACCCGGTGCTGTCGGTGGGCGCGCAGCTCTTCGAGACGCTGGCGGTGCACGGCGCCTCGCGCGGCCGCGCCCAGGAGCTGCTCGAGGAGGTCGGACTCCCGGAGCCGTCGAGCTGGCTCGGCCGCTACCCGCACCAGCTCTCGGGTGGGCAGCGGCAGCGCGTCGCCATCGCCCTGGCCCTCGCCGCCTCTCCTCGAGTGCTCATCGCCGACGAGCCCACCACCGCGCTCGACGCGTCGGTGCGCGGCGTCATCCTCGAGCTCTTTCGTCGGCTCGCGGCCACCCGCGGCCTCGCGGTGTGGCTCATCTCGCACGACCTCCACGCGGTGAAGGCCGTCAGCGACGAGCTCTCGGTGCTCTACGCGGGTGAGCTGGTGGAGGAGGGCGCCACCGCTGCCGTGCTCCAGGCGCCCCGCCACCCGTACACGGCGGCGCTCCTCGCGGCCCACCCCGCGGCGACGGCCCCGGGCACGGCGCTCCCCACCCTGCCGGGCGCAGTGCCGCTCGCGGCCGAGGTCATCGCCGGGTGTCGCTTTCACCCGCGGTGCCCAGGCGCGCAGGCGCGGTGTCGCGCCGAGGCCCCGCCGCTCGCCTCGGGCGCCGCCTGCTGGTTTCCGCTGGGCGGTGGCCCGTGACGCTGCTCGCGGCGAGTCAGGTGCACGTGCGCTACCGGGTCGGCGCGCGCGAGGTGCACGCCGTTCGCGGCGTCTCGCTCACCGTGGCTGCGGGCGAGCGCGTGGGTCTCATCGGCGAGTCGGGGAGCGGCAAGTCGTCGCTGGCGCGCGCGCTGCTGGGCCTCGAGCCCCTCTCGGGCGGCGAGGTGCGCTTCGACGGCCAGCCCATGCACGGCGCCTCGCCGGCGCTACGGCGACGCTTCCAGCCCGTCTTCCAGGACGTCGGGGCCGCGCTCGATCCGCGGCAGCGCGTGCGCGACGCCCTCTCCGAGCCCTTCGTGGTGCACCGCCGGCCGGTCGCCGAGGCCGGGCTCACCGCGCTGCTCGAGCAGGTGCAGCTGGGCGCTGAGGTGTTGGAGCGCTTCCCGCGGGAGCTCTCGGTGGGCCAGCGCCAGCGCGTCAACTTGGCCCGCGCCCTCGCCCTCGAGCCCGAGCTGCTGTTGCTCGACGAGCCCGTGTCGGCCCTCGACGTCAGCGTGCAGGCGCAGGTGCTCAATCTCTTGAACGGGCTCGTGGCGCGCCGGGGCCTGGCGCTGCTCGTCATCTCGCACGACCTCGACGTGGTGGCCCACCTGTGCGGGCGGCTGCTGGTGCTGTTCGCCGGCCGCGTCGTCGAGGCGGGGCCGACGGCGGCGCTGCTCGCCACGCCCCGGCACCCGTACACCCGCGCGCTCGTCGCCAGCCGGGCAGGGGGCGGCTCGGCGCCCGAGGCTCCACCTGCCGCTACGGGGTGTGCCTACCGCTCCCGGTGTCCACTCGCCTTCGCGCGCTGCGAGGCGGCGTCGCCTTCGCTCGAGGGCGCGGGGCACGCGGTCGCCTGCTACGCGCCCGGGAGCGACTGAGGTGTACTGGCTCAGCCACCACCCGCCCTCGGAGCTCGACCGGTGCTACCGGGTGGGTCGGTTCCATGTCTGCGCGCGCTGCTTGGGCACCTACCCGGTGCTCCTCGTGGGGCTCCTGGGCCAGATCTTCTTGCGTGCTCCGCTCAGCCTTGCGGCCGACGTGCCCCTGTCCGTTGGGCTGGTGCTGCCGGCCACGCTCGACTGGGCGCTGGGGCGCTTTGGGCCTCACCGCGGCTCGAACGCCTGGAGGACCTTCACCGGGGCGCTGCTGGGACTGGGCCTGTCGCGCAGCCTGTTCATCCACCTCCAGCGTCCGTTTCCTCTTGCGCTCCTCGCACAGGCTGCCGTCGTGATGGGGGTTGCTTTGCCCGTCATTTTCGTGGCTTATCTGCGGAACCGTCGGGGGTAGATCAGCCGTCCACCCCATGCGTTGAACCTGGCACGACAGAACGAGGACACGGTTGGGACCGGCGACTTCCGACGAGCAGTTGATGCTCGCGTACAAGTCAGGTGACGCTCGAGCGTTTGCGACGCTCGTGCAACGTCACCGTCAGCCGGTCTTCAACTTCATCCTCCGGTACGTCGGTCAGCGGCAGCGGGCCGAGGACGTGCTTCAGGAGGCGTGGCTCAAGGTGGTGCGCAGCAGCAGCGAGTGGCAGCCCCGGGCCAAGTTCACCACCTGGCTCTATACGATCGCGAGGAACCTCTGCGTGGACAGCGCGCGCAAAGAGAGCTTTCGAAGGACCGAGTCGCTCGACGCCCCCACGGGGCCCGACGACGACGGGCGAGAACTCGGCGAGCTGGTGGCCGACGAGGGCGGGGCGAGCCCCGATCGGGCGGCGCACAACGTGCGGCTGCGGCCGATGCTGGAGCGCGCGCTGGCCGCGCTGCCGGCGGAGCAGCGGGAGGTCTTCCTCCTGCGGGAGTACCAGGGCCTCGGCTTCAAGGAGATCGCCGAGGTGACGGGCGTGAACGAGAACACGGTGAAGAGCCGCATGCGCTACGCCCTCGAGGGCCTGCGCCGGCGCCTCGACGAGCTGGGCGTGGACGGAGAGCTGATGACCGCAGAAGGAAGGACAGTGGCCTGACGTCATGAAGACCGCGGTGCACCAGTACGAGGACAAGCTCCTCGAGTTCGCCTACGGCGAGCTGCCGACCCCCGAGGCCGAGGCCGTCGAGGCACACGTGCGCGACTGCGCCAGGTGCACGCGGGCCCTCTCGGAGATCCGCGCGGTGCGCAGCACCATGTCGGCGCTGCCCATGGAGCCGGCGCCCGACGCTGGCCTCGAGTCGCTGCTGGCCTACGCGGAGCAGGCGGCGAGCCGGGCGAAGCACCCGGCGCCCTCGCGGGGCTGGCGCCGCTTCCTCGCGCCGCTCGCTTCGGCCATGGCGCTGGTGGTGGTGGGCGTGGTGGCCTGGCGGGCGAACCAGGCCTTCGACCCCGACCCCGGGCTCCTGGCCATTCAGGCGGAGCGCGAGGCGTCGCCGACGAGAAAGGGCTACGCGCCGGAGGAGGCGCCGGCACCCGTGGCTGCAGCCCCGGCGGCCCCGGCCGAGCCGATGCCCGACTCCCTGGGCGACAGCGAAGCCGGCGGCCGCGCGGCGCCCGAGCCCGAGCTCCGCAAGGGCAAGAGCAAGGAGCTGTCGTTCGCAGAGGCCAAGCGTGACGAGCCCGCGAGGAAAGCGCAGGCGCCGCTGTCCACGGCGAAGCGCAGCAAGCTCTCGGAGGACGGCGCGAAGGAAGAGCAGCAGGTGGCGCTGGCCGACGACTACTCGAACGCGGCGCAGCGGGGCGCGTACAAGCCGACGCCCGCGCCGCCGCCGTCGGGGAGCGCGGGCGTGGGCTTCGGCCTGGGCGCGGGTGGCCCGCTGGGCGGGGCCTCGAGCACCGCACCCACGCCGTCGGCAGACAAGACCATCGCGGGCTCGTCCACTCGGCAAGAAGCACCCTTGCCCGCGCCTGCGCAGGCGACGCCACCGCCGCCGCCGGCCAAGCAGAGCTACGAGCTGCCGGGGCTCTCGAAGAAGCGGCCGTACTCGAGCGCGCCCGCCGCCGAGGTCGAGGCCGACGAGCTGGCGCTGGAGCGCAGCGACGCGCTCAAGGCTGACAGCGACGCGAAGGCCGGCGAGCGGGCCCGGGCCCAGTCGCGGGTGGGGCTGCTGGAGGCGGCGCGGGCGGCCGGGAGCCGCGGCGACCGGGCCGAGGAGGCGCGGCTCGCGCAGCAGCTGCTCCAGGGCGGGGCGACGGGCTACGAGAAGGTCGAGGCGCTCAAGCGGGCGTGCGATGCCCTCGAGGCGATGGGTGACTTCGCGCGCGCCGACCCCTACTGCGATCAGCTCCTGAGCGAGTTCCCCCAGACGGCCGCCGCCGGCGCGGTGGCCAAGCGCCGCAGCAACGTGCAGCGCGCCATGCCGGCGAGCAAGCCCGCCGACGTCTCCACCCCGGCCGCCGCCGAGCCGGCCCTGCCGGGCCGCTGAAACCCGCCGGTGACGCGCGCGGTGCACGGCCGGGCGCCCCGTGGCACACTGGGCCACGTGCGTGTGCGGACCCAGCGACGTCGCGGCCAGGCGATGGTCGAGTACTCGGTGCTCAACTGGCTGCTCATCGTAGCCGTGGTGCTGAGCGCCACGGTGCGCGTCATTCCCGGGCCCCGGGTGTCCACGTCACCTACACGCCCCCCCATGAGCCTGGTGGAGCTCTTCCTCTACGCCTACCAGGTTCACTACGACACCTACCTGTACTCCTTGAGCCTCCCGGTGCCGTGACCTAACGTCCGATTGTACTTTGACGCGTTTTGTGACGCGACCCGTGCCTGAACTCGTCCTACGCCTGACCTCTCTCGGAGAAACGTACGCATGCTCAAGGGTAAAATGCCCCTCGTCGTCGCCGTGGTGCTGGCGCTCCTCGGCTTCGGCGTCTCGGTGTCGGCCATCAAGAAACAGAAGGACGACGTGCGCAAGGGCTGGAACCTCGTGCCTGTGGTCGTCGCCGCCGTGGACATCTCCGAAGGCACCGTGGTGTCGATGGACATGATCAGCCAGCGCTCGATCCCCGAGCAGTTCGTGACCTCCTCGGTCGTGAAGCCCGACTCGGCCAGCTACATCATGAACCAGAAGGTGCTGGTGGCCCTGCAGGCGGGCGACCCGCTGCTGTGGAGCCAGTTCGAGACCACCAAGGCGGCCGAGCGGCTCTCGACCAAGGTGCAGAAGAAGGCCCGCGCCATCACCATCGAGGCCAAGTCGGTGACGGCGGTGGGCGGCTGGGTGCGCCCCAACGATCACGTCGACATCATCGGCACCTTCAAGGACCCGGCGACCAACGAGCAGGTGGCCGTCACGCTGCTGCAGAACGTGATCATCCTCGCCACCGGCAAGATCACCGGCACCACGAACATCAACCTCATCCCCGAGAGCGAGCGCTCGTATACCAACGTGTCGCTCCTGGTGATCCCCGAGGAGGCCGAGATCCTCGTCCTCTCGCAGGAGCTGGGGAACCTGACGCTCTCGCTGCGCAACGAGGAGGACATCGACGTGCTCGACGAGCGCGGCCGCGCCACCATCAACACGCTGCTCTCCGGTGAGCGCACGAAGGTGCTGCAGCAGAAGCGCTTCAACACCATCCAGGTCATTCGCGGCGCGGCGGCGACGGACACCCGCGGCGCGGCGACCCCGGAGTAAGCGCGCATGTTCGCTGCGATCGCAGGTCTCCTCTTCGCCGGCGCCACCTTCTTCCTCACGCTCGTGGTCATGGGCGTGCTGGGCAAGGCGTACGAGCAGTATCAGGAGCGCTACATCGTCAAGTCGATGAACGACTTGAGCGACATGTTCCTGTTCATCGACCCGCGGCAGATGCTGGTGCTCAACATCGCCTCGATGATCCTGCTGGGCGGGTTCTCGTACCTGGTGATCAACCCGCTGGTGGCCATCGGCGCGTTCATCTTCGGCTTCTTCCTGCCGATGATGATGGTCAAGCACTACCGCAAGCGCCGCATCCGCCGGTTCAACACGCAGCTCGTCGACGCGCTGCAGGCCATGGCCAACGCCTTCAAGGCGGGCCTCACCTTCCAGCAGTCCATCGAGCAGGTGTCGAAAGACGCGATGCCCCCGCTGCAGCAGGAGTTCGGCCTGTTCGTGAAGGAGGCCAAGCTCGGCGTGCCGCTCGAGGAGGCGCTCAACAACATGAGCAAGCGCGTCGGGAGCGACGACATGGAGCTGGTGTCGACGGCGACGAACATCTCGCGGCAGCTCGGCGGCAACATGGCCGAGATGTACGAGACGCTGTCCACCACCATCCGCGAGCGGTTCCGGCTCGAGGGCAAGATCGACGCGCTCACCGCGCAGGGCAAGCTGCAGGGGTGGGTGGTGGCGGCGATGCCGCTCATCCTCGGGGTGGTGCTCAACTACATGCGCCCCGATCTGATGGAGCCGATGCTCGATCACATCTTCGGCTACATCCTCGTGGCGGCGATCATGCTCATGGAGGTCATGGGCGTGCTGCTCATTCGGCGCATCACCAACATCGACATTTGACGGGAAGGAGGCCGGGACCGTGGAGACAGAGTTCTTTCCGACCCTGCTGATGGTGGTGGCCGCGGTGATGTTCGCCGGGTCGCTGGGCATGGCAGGGCTGGGCATCTCGAACGGCGTGGCGCCGTTCCTCGTCGAGGTGCGCGAGGAGTCGGCCGGCGGCGTGTCGGGCGCCGGCAGCGTGGTGGTGCGCAAGCTGGGCGTGATGAACCGGCGCATCATGTGGCCGGGCTACGAAGACAAGATGCGCCGCAGCCTGGTGAAGGCCGGGGAGCCCAAGACCTACAAGCCCGAAGACATCATGGCGCTGCAGGAGATCGGCTTCGTGGCCGGGCTGCTCTTCGGGCTCATCTTGATGAACGCCATCGGCTTCAGCCTCGGCTGGTCGCTCGTGGTCGGCCTCATCGGCTTCTTCTACCCGCTCATCTGGGTCAACGATCAGGTCAACAAGCGGCACCTGGCCATCAGCCGCGCGCTGCCCTTCAACCTCGACCTGCTGACGCTGTCGGTCGAGGCGGGCCTCGACTTCACCGCGGCGCTCGCCAAGGTGGTGGAAAAGGGCAAGCCCGGGCCGCTGCGCGAGGAGCTGGCCCTGGTGCTCAAGCAGCTCAAGATGGGCAAGACCCGCGAGGAGGCGCTCAAGTCGATGATCGCCCGCGTCGACCTGCCGGCGCTGAGCCAGTTCGTCACGGCGCTCATCCAGGCGGACAAGATGGGCACCAGCCTGGGCAAGGTGCTGCGCATCCAGTCCACGCAGCTGCGCATCGAGCGCACGCAGCGCGCCGAGAAGCTGGCCAACGAGGCGCCGGTGAAGATGCTCTTCCCCCTCATCGCCTGCATCTTCCCCACCGTGTTCATGGTGCTCTTCGGCCCCATCGTGTTCGCCTTCATGTACGGGAACGTCGGGGGCTGAGCCTCCGCCCGACCTCTCACGCACCTTCGAAAAGAGAACCGCCCCGATGCCGCCTCCCTCTGGAAAGCAGCCGACGCCCCGCAGGAGCACCGGCATGGCGCCTGCCCGCCCCACGGGAGGCGCCCCCCGGCGCACGGGGGCCTCGCCCGCGGCGCGCCCGGCCCGACGCCCGGCGGCGCAGCTTTCCGCCCAGACTGGGCCGGCCGCGGGGCAGGACTTCGCGCTCGACGGTGACGAGGTGGTGCTGGGGCGCGCGGCGGACAACGCCGTCTCGATCCCCGACACGTCGGTGAGCCGCAAGCACGCGCTGGTGCGCAAGACGGCCGACGGGTGGGCGGTGAGCGACCTGGGCTCGGGCAACGGCACGCTCATCAACGGCGAGCCGGTCGACGACGAGGTGCTGCTCAACGACGGCGACGTCATCACCATGGGTGACACCGAGCTGCGCTTCTCGAGCGGCGAGGCGGGCGCGGGCGCTGAGCTGGCGGCGGGCGGCGGGCGGCGACCCCCGGTGCGTACGGCGCGGGCCGGTGGCACGCCGACGCGCGGGCGCGTGCGCACCTCGCGCATGCAGGAGGACCCGGAGGAGGCGCGTAAGAAGCGGCGCAAGGCCTTCATCGCGGTCGGCGGCGCGCTCGTGGTGGTGATGGCGGCGGGCGTGGGCTGGAAGGCCATCGACAACAAGCGGCAGCTCGCCCGGCAGCAGCAGGTCGCCGCGGCCCGCGAGCACCAGGACATGATGGCCTCGATGTTCAAGGAGGCGAAGGTCCTGGTGAAGGGCGGCAAGTGGGTCGAGGCCAAGGCGAAGCTCGAGGAGATGCAGGCCGAGGACCCGGACTACGAGGCCCGCTCCGTCGCCAACTACCTCACCAACGCGGCGACCGAGATCCCCGCGCAGCAGCAGCTCGCGCAAGCGGGCCAGCTCATGGGCGCCAGCGAGCTGGGCAAGGCCTACGAGCTGCTCCAGAAGGTCAAGACGACCAACCAGGAAATCGCGCTGCGCAACGCGCGCGAGGCGCTGGAGACGAAGGTGACGGACAAGCTGGGCGAGGCCCGGGGGCTGATGGCCTTCGCCAGCGACCTGGCGAAGATGGAGCAGCTCAAGGCCATGAGCGAGGACATCCTCGTGGTGCGGGCGGACGACCGGGAGGCCACCGAGCTCAAGAAGCAGGCGGAGACGGCCATCTACCGCATCAAGAACCCCAGCGTGGCGCCGCCGCCGCCGGACACGCCGTGGCTCGAGGTGCACCAGCGCTTCAAGAACGGCGACGCCTCGGGCGCGCTGTCGCTGGCCCAGTCGTGCGCCAGCAAGCACGGGCAGTGCCGCACGCTGGAGGCGAACATCAAGGAGTTCGAGGTGAAGTCGAAGCGCCTCGAGGACTTGAACGAGACCGACCTGATCGGCCTCTACGAGCTCGACAAGCGCATCGCCGGCGGCAGCTCGAGCGACCTGTCGAAGCCGGTGCGCACGCAGCTCGTGAGCAAGCTCTTCGTCAAGGCAAGCCAGGCGAAGACGACGGGCAACTGGAGCCGCGCCATCGAGTACGCGCGCAAGGTGATGCAGGCCGACCCGGCGCACGCCGGCGCCCAGGCGCTGGTCAACGAGGCGCGCAACCAGGCGCGGGAGATCTACCTGCGCGGGTACCAGCTCAAGGAGTCGAACCCGGACGAGGCGATCCGCCTGTTCAAGGACGTGATGAACATGACGCCCCCGGACGACGAGAACCACCAGAAGGCGCGGTCGCGCGTCGCCGAGCTGCAGAAGCAGTGAAGCAGGCCGACCTCTTCGGGCCGGCGCCTGTGCCCGCGAAGGACCCGGCTGCGGGGCGGGCGAAGGCGGCGCCTTCGTCGGCCACGCCACTCGCGGCGCCACCGCCCGCGAAGATCCCGGTGACCAAGCCAGCTGCGATGCCCGCCGCTCCTGCGCCCGCGCTGCCGGCCTGGCGGCGTGCAGCCCCGGCGACCGGAGCGCAGGCTGAGGTCGGACCGCGCGTGTGGACGGTGTCGGAGCTCACCAGCCAGGTGAAGGATCTGCTCGAGCCGCGCTTCGCCCGGGTGCTGGTGCGCGGCGAGGTGACGAACTTCCGCGGGGCCAACGCGCGGGGGCACTTCTACTTCGCCCTGAAGGACGCCCACGCCACGGTGGACGTGAAGCTGTGGGCAGGCCAGGCGCAGCGGCTCAAGTTCAAGCTGAAGGACGGGCTGGCCGTGGTGGTCGAGGGATCCCTCGACGTCGACGCGCCCCAGGGCCGCTACAGCCTCATCGTGCAGCGCCTCGAGCCCGAGGGCCTCGGCGCGCTGGCCCTGGCCTTCGAGCAGCTCAAGGAGAAGCTGGCGAAGGAGGGCCTCATCGGCGAGGGGCGGACCCGCCCGCGGCGGCCGCTGCCGCTCGTGCCGCGGCGCGTGGGCGTCGTCACCAGCGTGTCGGGGGCGGCGCTCAAGGACTTCCTCAAGGTGCTGCACCGGCGGCACCCGCGCCTGGCCGTGCTGGTGGCCGACGCGCGCGTGCAGGGGGACGGCGCCGGGGCCGACGTGCGGCGGGCGCTGGCGTGGCTGGGGCGCCAGGCGGTCGACCTCATCGTCGTCACCCGCGGCGGGGGGAGCGTCGAGGATCTCTGGGCCTTCAACGAAGAGGGCGTGGTGCGCGCCATCTGGGACTGCCCGGTGCCGGTGGTGTCGGCCATCGGGCACGAGATCGACACCACCCTGTCGGACCTCGTGGCCGACGTGCGCGCGCCGACGCCCAGCGCGGCCGCCGAGCTGGTGGCGCCCCAGCTGGCGGAGCTGCAGGCGCAGCTCGTACTGACGCGGGCCCGGCTGACCCGGGCCGCCGAGCGCGTCATCGTGCACCGGCGCCAGGCCCTGCGGGCGCAGGGCGCGACGCTGAGCGACCCCCGCCGGGCGCTCGGGCAGCAGCGCCTCTTCCTCTCCGAGGCGGCGGAGCGCGCCGCGCGGCTCCTGCGGGGCCGGGCGCGGGGCGAGCGCGAGCGCCTCAAGGCGCTGGCGGGGCGGCTGCAGGCGGCGCGACCGCAGGCACAGCTCCAGCTCCGCCGGGCGCGGCTCCGGGAGCTGGGCCAGCGCCTCGACCTCTCGGGCCACGCGCGGCTGCGCGCCGATCGCGAGCGCCTCGCCAGGCTGCACCTGGCCGTCACCCGACACTCCCCGCGCGCGGCGGTGG
>CAYUZK010000041.1:0-35281 GCA_964449625.1 uncultured Archangium sp. | reverse complement strand
ATCGTGATGTCGGCGCTGGTGGAGGGCGGCGAGGAGATCGAGCCCTTGCACGAGCGCATCCTGGGCCGCGTGGCCCTCGACGACATCCACGACCCGGTCACGGGCGAGGTGCTCGTGCGCGCCAACGAGGAGATCGACGAGGCGCGCGTGCAGCGGGTGGTCAACGCGGGCCTGGACCGGGTGAAGATCCGCTCGGGGCTCACCTGCCAGACCCGGCGCGGCGTCTGCGTCGAGTGCTACGGCCGCGACCTGGCGCGCGGGCGCAAGGTCTCGGTGGGCGAGGCGGTGGGCGTCATCGCCGCGCAGTCCATCGGCGAGCCCGGCACGCAGCTGACCATGCGCACCTTCCACGTCGGCGGCGCGGCCATGGGCCGCTCGCAGCAGTCGGAGCTCACGGCGCGCTTCGCGGGCACGGTGAAGTTCGCCACGCTCTCGACGGTGAAGCGCTCGGGCGGCGACGCGGTGGTCACCAGCCGCAACGGTGAGATCATCGTCGTCGACGACTCCGGCCGCGAGCGTGAGCGGCACCGCATGATCTACGGCGCGCGCCTGCTGGTGAAGGAGGGCCAGAAGGTCGAGGCCGGCGCGAAGATCGCCGAGTGGGAGCCCTTCGCCATGCCGCTCCTCTCGGAGATCGGCGGCGTGGTGAAGTTCGAGGACATCATCGAAGGCGTCACGATGAACGAGTCGATGGACGAGGTCACCGGCCTCAGCCGCCGGACGATCATCGAGTCGCGCGACCCCGAGGCCCGCCCGCGCATCACCATCCGTGACGGCAAGGGCGAGGTGAAGACGCTCCCCAACGGGCAGCCCGCCAGCTACTTCCTGCCGCAGCTCGCCGCGCTCGCGGTGGACGACGGCGCGGAGATCACCCCCGGCGAGGTCGTGGCCAAGGTGCCCCGCGAGACGACGAAGACCAAGGACATCACGGGCGGTCTGCCCCGCGTGGCCGAGCTCTTCGAGGCCCGCAAGCCGAAGGATCACGCGATCATCGCGGAGATCGACGGCGAGGTGTCCTTCGGCAAGGACACCAAGGGCAAGCGCAAGCTCCTCATCACCCCCGAGGTGAACGGCGAGGCGCGGCCTGACCTGGCCAAGGAGTACCTGATCAGCAAGGCCAAGCACATCACGGTGCACGCCGGTGACCGGGTGCGCGCCGGCGAGGCGCTGATGGACGGCGCGGAGAACCCGCACGACATCCTCAAGGTGCTCGGTGAGAAGGAGCTCGCGCGCTTCCTCGTCGACGAGACGCAGGAGGTCTACCGACTCCAGGGCGTGAAGATCAACGACAAGCACATCGAGATCATCGTGCGCCAGATGCTGCGCCGCGTGCGAGTGACCGACGTGGGCGACACCGAGTTCCTCATCGACGAGCAGGTCGAGAAGTGGGTCTTCGAGGAAGAGAACGAGAAGGCGCTCAACGCGGGCAAGCGCCCCGCGGTCGGCGAGCCGCTGCTGCTCGGCATCACCAAGGCGTCGCTCTCCACCGAGTCCTTCATCTCGGCGTCCTCCTTCCAGGAGACCACCAAGGTGCTCACCGAGGCGGCCATCTCCGGCAAGGTCGACTACCTGCGCGGCCTCAAGGAGAACGTCATCATGGGTCGGCTGGTGCCCGCGGGCACGGGCCTGCCCAACTACAAGCACCTCGACATCCAGGTCGACAGCCCGGCCGACGAGGTGCAGAGCATGGAGGACGCCCTCGCCGCCACGCACGCGGGCGATCTCGCCTCCACGCTGCCGGCCACCGGCACCTCGGCCCGGCCCGAGTCGGGCGTGCTCTAAGGCACCAGACGCCTGCGCAGTAAGAAGGGCGGCTCCTCACGGGGTCGCCCTTTTTCCTTTGCACCGCCCCGTTGCGATTTGACGCGATGCGCTATATGCACTGCGTCATTCTCGCAAACGGGAGGTACGACATGGCCAGGAAGCAGCAGACGAAGTCGGCGGTGGGTGAGGTGCAGGCGGCGGTGGTGGCGCAGCTCGAGGAGGCGAAGGGGCGGGTGCTGGCCTTCGAGAAGGACCTGGTGAAGCGGGGGCGCGCCCAGCAGAAGGAGCTCGAGGGGCTGATCCACGGCATCCGCAGCGGGAAGCCGGTGAAGCGGCTCGAGAAGCAGGCGAGCGCGGCCAGCCACGAGGTGAAGAAGCGCCTCGACGGCCTGCAAGACCAGGTGCTCACGGCCCTCGGGGTCGCCACGAAGTCGGAAATTGTTCAGCTGAATCGAGAGCTTATGAAGATCTCGAAGAAGCTCGACACGCTCCTGGCGCGGCGCTCCACGCCCGCCTCCCACTGACTGGTGACCCCCTTGCCTCGATGTGGCCCCATGTGGGAGGAGGTGCGTCATGGACTTCTTCCAGCAGATCTGGAGTCAGGCGCTGGTGACGGTGACGGGGGCTGAAGAGGAGGCTCAGCGGCTCCTGTCGCGCGCGCAGGGCATGGTGGGCTGGAGCCAGGACGAGGCCCGGCGGCTCCAGGAGCGGCTCGCGTCGCAGCGGCGGGAGATGGAGCGCCGCGTGGAGGAGGCGGTGAAGACGTCGGTGGCGCGCCTGCGGGTGCCCCGGCGTGACGAGGTGGCCCAGCTGACGGCCCGCCTCGAGGCGGTCTCCAGGCGCATCGAGGTGCTGTCGAAGTGAGGCGCCGGCTGCCACTGGGGCCGGCGCTGGCCGCCTGCCTGCTGGTGGGCATGGCGGGGGAGCGACCCCCGTCTTCCCTGCTGGAGCCCGTGGAGGCGGCCGTGGAGGTGTTTGACGAGCCCGAGCCGGCGGGGCTGGAGCTGGTGGCCACGGTGCTGGAGGACCGCGCGCCGGGCTGGGCGCTGGAGCTGCGCGACGAGGTGGCCTTCGCCATCGCCGAGGAGGCAGAGCAGGCCGGGCTCGACCCGCTCCTGGTGCTGGCGCTGATCCAGGTGGAGTCGGAGTTCGCGACGGAGGCGGTCTCGACGATGGGGGCGCTGGGCCTCATGCAGCTGCGGCCGGCGACGGCGAGGTGGGTGGCGCAGCGGGAGGGCGTGGCGCTCGCGCCCGGGGCCCTGGAGCTCGACCCGTCGCTCAACGTGCGCCTCGGGGTGCGGTACCTGCGTTACCTGCTGCAGTCCTTCCGCGGGCGGCTCGACCTGGCGCTCATGGCCTACAACGCCGGGCCCAACCGGCTCCGCGGCGCGCTCAAGACGAAGACGGCCGACGAGTGGTCGGGCTACGTGCGGGCCGTGCGGCGCGAGTACGCCGCGCTCCAGGCCACCCACGGCGAGACGGGCGCCTGGACGCTGGCCGCGCGCGAGCCCGTCGGCGTCACGCCATGAGCGGCGGCCCCTGCGTGCAGGAGCGCTTCGCGCCGCATAACGCCTGCTTCGGCTGTGGGCCGAGCAACGCCCAGGGCCTGCGCGTGCGCAGCTTCGAGGAGGGCGGGGCGCTCGTCGCCACCTGGGCTCCCGCGCCGCACCACGAGGCGTTCCCCGGGGTGCTCAACGGCGGCATCATCGGCACGCTGCTCGACTGCCACTGCAACTGGGCGGCCGCGATGCACCTCATGCACGCGCGCGCCGCGGCCAGCCCGCCGTGCACGGTGACGGCTGACTACGCGATCTCGCTCAAGCGCCCGTGCCCCACCGACGCCCCGCTGTCGCTGCGCGCCGTGGTGGTGGAGACGACGGGCGCGCGCTGCGTGGTGGAGGGCACCCTCGAGGCGCAGGGCAAGCTGCGGGCGACCTGCCGGGGCACCTTCGTGGCCGTCGAGCCCGGGCACCCCGCCTACCACCGCTGGTAGAGACGACTCGAGCCGGGCGAGGAGGCTCACCCGGCTCGACGCGTTGCCGCAGGGTCGACGCTCGTGGCTACTTCGTGAGGTCGCGGTAGCCCGGCCGCTCGGCGATGGGCTGCTTGTTGCCCAGGTAGTGCCGCTGCTCCTGGATCTTCTCCTGAAGGAGCATCAGCCCGTCGAGCACCTGCTCGGGGCGCGGCGGGCAGCCGGGAATGTAGACGTCGACGGGGATGATGCGGTCGATGCCCTGGAGCACGGCGTAGTTGTCGTAGAAGCCGCCCGACGACGCGCAGACCCCGAAGCTCACCACCCACTTGGGCTCGGTCATCTGCTCGTAGACGCGCTTCAAGATGGGCGCCTGCTTGAGGTTGATGGTGCCCACCACCATCAGCAGGTCGGCCTGGCGCGGCGAGAAGCGGGGGAACTCGGCGCCGAAGCGCGCGATGTCGTAGCGGCCGGCGGCCACCGACATGTACTCCATGCCGCAGCACGCCGTGGCGTAGGGGTAGGTGAAGAGGGAGTACTTGCGAGCCCACCCGAGGCCCTTGGAGATCATGTTCTGGAGGAAGCCCGTGGCCTCCTCCTTGCGGGTGGTGAGGATCGGCGCGATGTCGGAGTCGGACATGGTGTGCTTCAGCTCTCCCAGTCGAGAGCGCCCTTTTTCCAGATGTAGGCGAGCGCCGCGGCGAGCGTCGAGGCGAAGACGGCCATCGTGGCGTACCCGAACCAGCCCAGCGCCTTGAAGTTGACGGCCCACGGGTAGAGGAACACGGCCTCGACGTCGAAGACGATGAAGAGGAGCGCGACGACGTAGAACTTCACGGCGAAGCGCTGGCGGGCCGAGCCCATGGGCGCGTTGCCGCCCTCGAAGGCCTCGGACTTCACCAGCGAGGAGCTGCGGGGGCCGAGGGCGCCGGCGAGCACGGGGATCACCGCGGCCATGGCGCCGGCGAGACCCAGCACCACGGCGATCGGCAGGTACGGCGTGAGGGGGCTTTCCATCGCGCGGCACCATAAAGACGCGGGGTAGCGCGGTCAAAGCGTTTGTGGGCCCCCCGGGCAGGGAGCCGTCACTGGATGACGCGGGCCATGCGCAGCACCACCGTCTCGAAGCGCACGCCGACGGCCCGGGCCGACTTCTCGTTGATGATGATCTGCGGCTTGTCGCCGCTCATGGTCACGCCCACGGGGAAGGAGGTCTCGACCGTCGCCGCGTCGAGGGCCAGGGCGTAGAGCTGGTTGTCCTGCGCCACCTCCCACATGGCCTTGATGGCGGCCTGCGCGGTGCCCGGCACCACCAGGAGCGCCGAGGGGCGCTGCTTGTCGATCTCCGCCTGGAACTGCGCCTCGTCACGGAAGTCGGCGGCCACGTACTTCACCGGCCGCGCCTTCACCTGGGTCACCGGCACGTCCTTCAACGTGCCCAGCAGCGCGCTGCGGGCGGCCGACTGGGTGGGCTCGCTCACCACCAGCACCACGAACGGCCCGGCGCCGCGGGCGTCGAAGTTGAGATCGTAGGTCAGCACCTTGAGGAGCGCCGGCATGGCCGCCTTGACGTCGACGTCAGCGCGCGCGACCGCGGCGACGAGCAGCAGGCAGCAGATGAGACCCCGGACCCCCATTGGAGCGATCAGCGTAGCCGGAATGGCGGGGGCTGTAGAGTTCCAACCCATGAGCGCCCGAAAGGCCCTGCAGCGCCTGCCCCCCTGCGCCACCACCGGCATCGGGAGCCTCCCGCACTCGCAGGGCGAGCCGGCGCTCCGGCTGGCGCTCCAGCAGTCGGTGCCCTACCTCCCGCAGCTGCCCCACGAGGCGCCGGGGGAGCTGATGCTCCCGGCGGCGCTCGACGGCCTGCCCGGCCTGCGCTTCGACGCCGATGGCACGGTGCTGGTCGAGGTGGACGCCTGGCAGGCGGGGCAGGGCCAGCTCGATCACCAGCTCGACGCGGCGCTCTCGAGCGGCGACCTCGAGGCCTTCGAGCCCTCGCCGGGCGCCTGCCGGAGCTGGCGCCCCTTCCTGGCCGAGGTGGGCGCGCGGCGCCTGGCCTTCGCCAAGGTGCAGCTCGCCGGCCCGCTGACGGTGCGCTGGGCGACGAAGACGAGCGACGGGCGGCCCACGAGCGCCGTGCCACGGCTCGACCAGCAGCTCCTGCGGCTGGGGCTGGCGAAGGCCCTGGCGATGGTGAAGGCCCTGCGCCGCCTCGACGTGACGCCGCTCCTGTTCCTCGACGAGCCGTGGCTCACGGCGCTGGAGCACGCGACCGGGCAGCAGCAGCAGCAGCTCGGGCTCGAGCACCTGCAGCGGGTGGCCCAGGCCGCGCAGCGCGAAGGGGCGCTGGTGGGCGTGCATTGCTGCGGCAACACCGACTGGCCGCGGGTGCTGGCGCTCGGCCTCGACGTCGTGAGCCTCGACGCGCGGCGCTCGCTCGACGCGCTGCTCGAGGACGGCGCCGCCTGGCTGCGCTTCCTCTCGTCGGGCGCGACGCTGGCCCTGGGCATCGTGCCCACCGAGCTCGCCTCGACCTACGTGCTCGCGGATCTCTGCGACTCCGTGGAGGCGTCGCTCCGGGCGACGATGCCCGACGGGCTGTCCTTCGCGGCCCTGCGCTCGCGCATGCTCCTGACGCCCGCCTGCGGGCTCGCCCTGCACAGCGTCAGCGACGCCGAGCACGTCACCGCGCAGGTCCACGAGGCGCAGCGGCGCTTCCTCGCGCTCGTCGCGTAGGCCGGGCCGGCCGGGGCGGGGCGGCCTCGGCGAGGGCCAGCGCCATGGCCGAGCTCATGCCCAGGGCCGGCAACTCCGCCGCCTCGACCCACCGCCACTCGAGGTAGCCGCGCGGCGCGGCCCCCAGGCGACCCGGGGCCTCGACGGGGTAGAGGCGCAAAACGAGGTCGCGGTGGGTGAGGGTGCGCTCGATCACCGAGAGCTCCGGGCCGATGGTGGCGCGCGGCCCGACGAGGGCGCGCAGCGCCGGCTCCGCCTCCCGCGCTCCCGTCCACGGGGTCATGGGCAGCTCCCAGAGCCCGCCGAAGAGCCCGCGCTCCTCTCGCCGCGCGAGGAGCACGCGGTCGCCGCGGCGGGCGACGGCGACGGCGAGCTCGAGGCGCTTGCGCGGGGCCGCCTGCTTCGGGGCGGGCAGCTCGTCGACGCGGTCGGTGGCGAGCGCTCGGCATGCGCTGCGCAGCGGGCACAGCAGGCACAGCGGGTTGCGAGGCAGGCAGACGGTCGCGCCCAGCTCCATGAGGGCCTGGTTCCAGTCGCCGGGACGGCGCGGGTGCACCAGGTGCCCCGCGGCGGTCCACAGCGCTGCTTCTCGCGCGCGGTCCGTGGGGCGGCCGTCGATCTCCAGCAGCCGGGCGAGCACGCGGGCGACGTTGCCGTCCACGAGCGGGGTGACGGCGCCGAAGGCGATGGAGGCGACGGCGCCCGCGGTGTAGCGCCCGAAGCCGGGCAGCTCGCGCAGCGCCTCGACGGCGCGAGGGAGCTCGCCCCCGTGCTCGCGCACCACCGCCTGCGCGGCGCGGTGGAGGTTCCGCGCGCGGGAGTAGTAGCCCAGGCCCCGCCAGGCTGCGAGCACGTCGGAGAGCGGCGCGCCCGCCAGCGCCTCGACGGTCGGGAAGCGCTCGAGGAAGCGTGTCCAGTACGGCACGACGCGGTCCACCTGCGTCTGCTGCAGCATCACCTCGCTCACCCAGATGGCGTACGGGTCGCGCGACGCGCGCCAGGGCAGCGGGCGCCGCTCGCGGTCGAACCACGCGAGGAGCAGGCGGTGCAGCGGGGGCGGGGCAGGGAGCTCCATGGGCGAGGGCGACATGCCACGTCGGCGGCCGAGCTTCAGCCTCGCCGCGTAAGTGCGCGGTCTGCCTGGGGTGTGAACGGCGGTGAACACACCGCAGATCACATGCGCTCTCTCAATCTTCGAGACTGCGGCACACGGGAGCGCGGGCGCGCGAGAACTCGCCTCAGGAGGTGCTCGTGCGCACGGTCGTCATCGCCAGCGTCGTCTCGGTGGTCCTGTGGGGGTGCTCCATGGGCTTCGCCGAGCCTGCGCTCGTCACGGCGCCACTGGTGGAGCCAGACGCTGGCCCAGACGAGCTCGACGCGGGCGAGGAGCTCGACGCGGGCCTCGTCGACGCGGATGCGGGCCAGGGCATTGATGCAGGGGCACCGCCTGACGCTGGCGCCGGGAGCGGCGATGCGGGCGCGCCGGTCGACGCCGGCGTGGACCCCTGCGCGGCGATCACCTGCGGCGCCGGGGCGCGGTGCGAGCCGGCGTCGGCGACCTGCACGTGCAGCCCAGGCTTCACCGGCGACGGCATGACCTGCACGCCGGTCGCCCCCGGGAACCCGGAGGCTCGCGGGGAGCAGGAGGTCTGCAGCGCGTGGCGGGCCGCGCAGGCGCGCCGGGAGCCGGGCGACGGCTTCACGGTCAGCAGCGCCACCTGCGATCGCGGGGCCCTGTCGCGCCGGGGGCTCGATGACGCGCTCGTGCGCCTCAACTTCTACCGCTGGCTCTCGGGGCTGGGGCCCACGGTGGACGACGCCCGCGGCAACGACGTCGCCCAGTCCTGCGCGCTGGTGTCGGCCTGGAACCCGGCCGGGCCCCAGGCGCACTTCCCGTCGGCTTCGGCCACCTGCTACTCGGCGGACGGGGCCGCTGGCGCGGGCTCCAGCAACATCGCCTGGGGCGCGCGCGACGCGAGCGACGCCATCGACCTGTGGATGATCGACTTCGGCAACGAGACGACCTTTGGGCACCGGCGCTGGCTGCTCAACCCGCCGCTGAGCCCGGTGGGCCTGGGCCACTACCGCGGCGGCACCTCGTACGGCTCGGCCTCCTGCATCAGCGTCTTCGGCGCCAGCGGCACCGGGCCGCGCCCCGACTTCACCGCCTTCCCCCCGCCTGGCTACTCGCCCACCGCGCTGACCCAGTGGCACTGGACCATCCACGGCAACCTCCCGCTCTCGGGCGCGGCGGCCAGCGTGGTGCGGGTGGGCGACGCGCAGCCGATGCCGGTGCGCCTCGAGGTGCTCAACGGCTCCTACGGCCAGGCGGCGGTGGCCCTCTTCCGCGACGGGTGGAACCCCGTCGCAGGCCAGACCTACCGCGTCACGCTGGTCGGCACCGGCGGGCTCGGCCGCGTCGAGTACGACGTGAAGCCCACCGATTGCCCGTGACCTCGGCCGGGCTGGAATCGAGGGAGCGCGGGTCAATCGAACTGCCCCCTCACACCTGGCGCTACAGTTGCGCTAGGAGCGTGTTGCGGAAAGAGGAATGTGGCCGACGGGGAGGGGATGCGATCTCTTGTGGCCCATGGGCAAGACTTACCTCGGGTACGAGCCGAAGCAGAAGTTCCTGCTGCCACCATCGCCCGAGGAATGGCTTCCGGCGGGGCACCTCGCGTACTTCGTGCAAGACGTGGTGGCCGAGCTCAACCTGAGTGAGGTGCATGGGTACTACGAGCGGGAGCAGCGGGGGGCGCCACCGCATCACCCAGTAATGATGGTGGGGCTGCTGCTGTACGCGTACTGCGTGGGGGTGCCGTCATCCCGACGCATCGAGCGCAAGACATACGAGGACGTGGCATTCCGGGTGTTGGCTGCAGGCAACCATCCAGACCACACGCGGCTGGCAGAGTTTCGGCGAATCCACTCGAAGGCGTTGGCACAGCTCTTCAAGCAGGTGCTGAAGCTCTGCATCGAGGCAGGGCTGGTGAAGCTGGGGCACGTGGCGTTGGACGGCACCAAGCTGAAGGCCAACGCGTCGAAGCACAAGGCGATGAGCTACGGGCGGATGAAGGAGAAGGAAGCAGAGTTGGAGAAGAAGGTGGCGGAGTTGTTGAAGGCGGCCGACAAGGCCGACACCGAAGACGACGCGCGACTGGGGAAGGGCCAGCGCGACGAGGACCTCCCCGCCGAGTTGCAGCGGGCGACGACGCGGCTGGAGAGAATCCGCGCGGCGAAGGTGGCGCTCGAGGCGGAGGCCAAGGCTGCGGCCGAGTTAGAGAAGGAAGAGGCCGAGAAGCAGAAGAATGGCGAACCACCCGAGGACGACGCAGGGGGCGGAGCCGCCGCGTTGCCGAGCCACAGTCCGGCGCACACCGCAGACGGCGTGCCCACCGACAAGGCGCAGCGGAACTTCACGGACGCGGAGAGCCGCATCCAGAAGACGAATGATGGTTTCATGCAGGGCTTCAACGCCCAGGCGGCCGTGGATGCCGAGGCGCAAGTCATCGTGGCCCAGGCGCTGACGAACCAGAGCCCCGACGCGCAGCACCTCGCCCCAATGCTGGGCCTCATCAAGGAGAACTGCGGCGCCATGCCTGAGGTGCTGTCGGCCGACAGCGGGTACTTCTCGGAGAGGAATGTCGACGTCCTCGAGCGCGCCGGCATCGACGCGTACCTCGCCGCTGGGCGAGACAAACACGGCGCAGAGCCGATACGCGTGCGGGGACGCCCGCCCAACAACCTCACCGTGAAGCAGCGCATGGCGAGGAAGCTCAAGACAAAAGCCGGTCACGCCGTCTACGCGAGAAGGAAGGCCATCGTGGAACCAGTCTTCGGGCAGGTGAAGGGCGCACGAGGGCTTCGACAGCTTCTCCGCCGGGGCATCGAAGCAGCTCGCGACGAGTGGGCGCTCATTTGCGCCACCCACAATCTGCTGAAGCTCTTCCGCTTCGTCGCTGCGTAGCAGCCCGGGCGGTGACCGCCGCCTCGCCACGGGCTACCGTCAGCCGCCAACGTTGCCGTTACTGCAACACGCTCCTAGCGCGCCGATCAGGTTTCCGCCCGAGGAAAGTCGATCACCTACGGGGGTGGTCGACGCCGGGGCGGGCCGCGTGATCACTTCGCCACCTCACGGAGGTGGCGCAAGGAACGCTGGAAACCGAAGGAGGCGCGGAGCACGCGCGGGCAGCGCCTGCTGAAACTCGCAGGGAAGAGCAGGAAGCTCTTCGTCTCTCTGCGCGAGCATCGGCACGAGCTGTGGAAGGGGCCCGGCGGGTTGAAGACACCATCAACCTGTTCGGCCACGCGGGCCGCAAGGTGACCTCGGGCCTCGGGACAGAAAATGGGGGCAGCGGCCGCTCTTTGCGCCAGCCGCCACGCGTGGATCGACGGCACCAGGATGGTTCAGCGATACGGGTTCTTGAACGGCTGGTCGACCGCGCGGGGGGCCAGGGCCGCAGGGGGAAAGCTGGGGGGCGAGCGCAGCACCGGGGTGATGCTCGAGGTCCGGGCGATGTAGCCCTGGTAGAACGCCGGCCCGTAGGGGATCTGAAAGAGCAGGTCGCGGTAGGCCTCCGCCACGCTCCCTCTGGCCGCCCGCGCCTGCGGCTCGAACACCAGCGAGCGCAGATCCACCGTGCCGGAGGCCGGCAACGCGAAGCGGGCCTCCTTGTCCTGGGTGCGCACGAAATAGAACGGGCTGCTCGCCAGGGCGACGTACACGTCGGTCTCCCCCGTCTTGTTGCCGTCCACGTAGCGAACGCCACGGGCATCCTCGAGGTGGAACTTCCCGGTGAACGACCTGGGCAGGCGCAGCAGGTGCTTGTACCTGGAGGTGCTCAGATCGATCAGCGGCCGGTGATGATCGATGGGCGGCGGCCGCACCCAGGCCTGCAGCCGCGCGCGGGGGTCGTCGATGGCCAGGTTGGCCGCCCCCAGAAAGGCGGCCAGCTCGGAGTACTCCACCCGCCCATCGGCGTTCACGTCAGCGGCGCCGGAGAGCGCCGAGCGCACCTCTTGCGAGAACACCCCGCCCCGATACACCGACCACTCGTGGGACTCGGCGGCGCTGCTGGTCGAGACCACCACGCCGGTGTTCGGGTAACGCGCGGCAGAGTGCTCCCCGCCGTAGCTGCGGATGGCCTCCGCCGCGTCAGGGCCCGAGTCATCCACCGCGATGCCCCCCCGACTGCCGACCAGCAGGTACGAGTTGCACGCGTCGATGATCAGGTGGTTGGAGGTCGCGCCCATTCGGCCCACCACCCGGTCCCACAGCTCTTCCCCGGAGAGCGGGCCGTCGAGGAAGCTGACGTACCCCTGGCCGGCGGGGCCGACGTGACCGTGGCCTACGTAGACGAAGGTGAACACGCTGTGCCGCCCTGCAGCCCGGTCGCTGGCCACCTCAGCCTGGAAGGTCTCGAGGAGCGCGAACAGGTTCTCCTTGGTCGGCGCCCGCGCCAGCGGCGGCAACTTCGAGTGGACCCGCTGGGTCTCTCCATCCATCACCGTCAGCAGCGCGATGCGCGCCGCGGTGGGCTCGAACAGCTCGTAGAAGCGCGCCGCGTCGTCGTCTGCGTAGCGCAGGGGCGTCACCCCCGCCTCCACGCTCTGGTTGTTGCCGATCACCACCACGTAGGTGCGCACCTCGGGGGCCGCCCCGAGGAGCGCGAGGCACGAGAACAGGGCGAGGCTCATCGGTGACCCTCCTTCGACGGCTGACTGAGCAAAATCAAGGCGGCATCCCACTGCTCGAGACGGTGACGGCAGTCTGGCCCAGCACGGGCCCCAGGGTGGCCGAAATGGTGCTGGTGCCGGGTGCCTGGGCAAAGGCGCGCCCCTTGGAGTCACTCGCGTTGGAGATGGCCACCACCGCAGGACTGCTGGAGCTCCAGGTGACCTGCTGGGTGAGCGGCTGAATGCTCCCGTCGGAGTAGCTGCCCACGGCGGTGAACTGCTGCTGCGCCGAGAGGAAGAGCGTGGCGTTGATCGGGGTGACCGCGATGGACACCAGCATCGCCTCGGTGACCGTCAGCGGGGTCGCGGCGCTCACCCCGCCCAGGGTCGCCGAGATGCTGGTGGTGCCGATGGTCAGGGCGGAGACCAGGCCGCGCGAGGTCGCTGCATTGGAGATGGTCGCCACCTGGGTCGCCGAGGAGAGCCAGGTCACCTGCTCGGTCAGGTCCTCCGTCGACCCGTCGGACCAGGTGCCCTGCGCGGCGTACTGCCGGGTGGTCCCTCCGGGCACCGACGCGTTCACCGGGGAGAGGGCGAGGCTGGTCAAGGTGGCCGCGGTGACGGTCAGGGCGGCGGAGCCCTGCTTCGCGCTCAGGCTGGCGGTGACGGTGGTTGAGCCCACGGCGAGCGGGGTGGCCACCCCGCGCGAACCGTCTGCGTTGGACAAGGTGGCCACCGACGAAGCGCTGGAGGCCCAGGTGCACTGCGCGGTGAGATCCTGCATCGAGGCGTCGGAGAAGGTCCCCACGGCGAAGAAGGACCGCGTGCTCCCCAGGGGCACCGAGGTGCTGGCAGGGTTGACCGAGAGGGAAGCGAGCGCGGCGCCTGAGACGGTGACGGGCGTGCTGCCCGTCAGGCCCGAGAGGCTGGCGGTGATGGTCGCCGAGCCGCTGGCCACCGCGGTTCCCACGCCCCGGGTGCCGGTGGCGTTGGAGATGCTCAGCCTGGAGGGGTCGGTCGAGCTCCACGAGGCCGCGGCGGTGACGTCCTGGGTGGTGCCGTCCGAGTAGGTGCCGGTGGCCGTGAAGGCCTGGGTGGTGCCCACGCCCAGGGTCGGGCTGATCGGCGTCACCGCCAGGCCGGTCAGCGTCGCCGCGGTGACCTGCACCAGGGTGGAACCCGTGACTCCCGCCGCGCTGGCGGACACCCGCGCCGCGCCCACCGACACGCCTCGGACCTGACCTCGGGAGCCTGCCTCGTCGGAGACCGTCACCACGCCTCCATCGGAGGAGCGCCAGGCCACCCCCTCAGTCACGTCCTGGGTGGTGGCGTCGGAGAACAGCGCCGTGGCCTTGAGCGGCAGCGTGCTGCCCCGCGCCATCGAAGGATCGGTGGGACTGACTGACACCGCCGTCAAGGTGGCGGTGGAGACGGTCAGCACGGTCAAAGCGCTCAGCCCGGCCAGCGCCGCCTCGATGGTGGTCTGCCCTGCCGAGAGCATGGTGGCCAGGCCCCGGGCCTCCGGGGAATTCGAGATGGAGGCGACCGCGGGGGCGCCTGAGCTCCAGCTCACCAGGGAGCTGACGTCCTGGGTGGTGCCGTCGGAGAAGCGGCCGGTGGCGATGAAGCGCTGGGCGGTGCCCGGCGCGCGCACCGGGTTGGTGGGCGTGATGGACAGCGCGCTGAGGGTGGCGTTGGTGGAGATCAGCAGGGTCTGCCCAGCCACCCCGGCCACCTCGGCGCGGATGGTGCTCGTCCCCTGGGTCAGGGCCGTGGCCAGCCCCCGGGATCCACTCTGGTTGGAGACCTGCCCCACCGTGGGCTGCGACGAGCTCCACGCTGCCTGAGACGAGAGGTCTCTGGTGCTGGCGTCGGTGTAGGTGCCCGTGGCCACGAATTGCACGGTGGTGTTCAAGGCGATCGAGGGCTGGGGCGGCGAGAGCTCGAGGCCCACCAGCGCCGGCTCGGTGACGAAGAGCACGGTGCGCCCCTCCACTTCGCCCAGCCGCGCGACGATCTCCGTCGCCCCCTGCTCCAGCGCCGAGACCACCCCGCGCGAGCCGAGGCTGTTCGAGACGCTCACCCGGGCCGAAGCCGCGCTCCAGACCACCAGGGAGGTCAACTCCTGGAGGGAGCCGTCGGCGTACTTCCCCAGGGCGAGGAGCTGCACCCTGGAGCCCAGCGGGAGCGTGGCGTTCTCGGGGGAGAGCTGAAGCTCGAGCAGGTCCGTCGGGGCCGCGCTCCCCAGCACGCAGCGGCCCGCGGCCCCACAATGTTGCCCCCGGGGACAATGGGTCTGGTCAGCGCAGGGGGCACCCGTGGGGTCGATCACGCACCCCGCGGCCGTGAGCAAGGCCACAAGCAGCCAGGGCCGCGGTGTCACCTCTGGGCCCCGGCCCACGTGGCGGGCTCCAGAAAGAACAGGAAGAGGGCGGTCAGCGCCGCCGCGCCCGCCGCGCCATAGGCGACGTTCGCGCCGAGCGCCCTGCCCTGGGCCGCGTCGTGAAGTTGCTGAACCTCGATCGCGCCGTGACGCTCGCGCACCATCTCGTCTCGCGCGCTCTGGGCGCCCAGGCCCAGGCCGACTCCGGTGGCCAGCCCTGCGCCCGCGGCGCCGACCAAGACCCAGGTCCACACCCGCCCGCGCTCCCGGGAGGGCGTCAGCAGCGCTCGCGGCGCGTCGAGGGCTGCCGCGGGTGCGCCGGGGCCCAGTTCGCTCACGCGCCGCTCCAACTCGGCGATCGCCACCAGCACCAGCTCCGCGTCATCCGCCGTGGGCAGGGCCTTGACGTACGCCCGGTAGCGGCGAAGCGCCGCGCTCAGCTGGCCCAGCCGCTCATGGCACTTGCCCAGGTTGAAGAGGAGCTCCGGGTGGGCCTCCAGGGCGTAGGCCGCCTCGAACTCGCGGATCGCTTCCTCGTTGCGGCCCGCTTCGAAGGCCAGCTCGGCCCGCTCGAAGTGCGCCGCAGCCTGGGCGCGCGTGCCTCCCGGCTGCGCGCCCAGGGCGAGCCACAGCGCTGCTGTCACCACCAGACCCGTCACGGGGAGACCACCTCGACGAAGCCCTCCGGCCACGCTTCGGGGGCATGATGAGACAAGGTCGCGCTGGAGCGCAAGCGGCTCAGGGGAGCACCTCCAGGCTGAGCCGGAGGATCTCCGCCTCGCCCCCGTCGGGCGCCTGGGCGGCCCGCACCGCCCGCGCGTCTCCCTCTTCAGGCGAGAGGGGGGTGGAGGTGATCAGGCCTACCACCCGGACCACCCCCGGGTGATGCCGCCCCGCCAGACGGATGCTGCCCGGCAGCACCTGCTCCGAGGCTGCCGGCTCGAGCCGCAGACTCGTCTGGTTGGGCCTCGGGTAATACCGGAGCACCTGGCCATCAGCGTCCACGCCCGCGAGGTGGAGCCAGCGCGGCTCGCCCTCGCTGAGCTGATAGGCGAACTGCACCAGCTCGTCGTGGCCGCAGCGCAGCGCTCCCGAAGCGTCGGACGCCCCGACCACCCGCAGCGCGGGCTGCGCCTCCGAGACACAGTAGGCGCGCAGCGCCACCAGGCCGTGCCGTGCGCCGCCCCGGGCCTGTACTTCTCCGGCTGGCGGGCGGGCGAAGAAGAAGGTGAGCACCGCGGCCGCGGCCAGGGGTACGCCGAGGCTCGCCCAGCCAAGCCAACCGCGCGGCCGGCGCTGCTGCGGCGTCACCACCGGGCCCATCAGCGCCCACTCTTCCTCGGCCACTTCGTCGGCAGAGCCGGCGAGCTGGCGCAGCGCGAAGACGGCGCGGTTGTACTGCCGTGCGCAGGCCCCACAGCCGTCGAGGTGCTCCTTGAGCTTCGCCCACTCAGCGGGGGTGAGCTCGCCCAGGACGAAACGATCGATGCGTTCGAGTTCGGTTCGACAGCTCATGTGCCACTTCTCTTTCCCGGTACGGGGGCGCCGAGCCGCTCGACCCCCCACCCCGTGAGGCGGGCATCCTCGAGAAACCCGTTTCGCTTCAGGTGCTCCAACAACCGCTGCCGCAGCTTGAGCTCCGCGCGCCGCACCTGGATGCGGGTCAACCCCAGGCTGTCCGCTGCTTGTTGCTGGGTGAGCCGCGCCTCGTATCTGGCCTCGAAGAGCTCGCGCTCGCCCGCCTCGAGGGCGGCGCGGAAGATCGTCAGCAGGCGGCCCGCCTCGTTTTCCTCCGCGGCCACGTCGGGCCCCAGGACCGGGCTCGCCGCCATCTCGTCGGCCGTCACCCGCGACTGCAGCAGGGCGTCGGCCGTCTGCCGCTTGCGGAAGTGGTCCACCGCCAGGTGGTGGGCGATGCCCGTCAGCCAGGCCCCGAACGGGCTCAGCCCGTCATAGGCCCGGCGGTTCTGCTCGGAGAAGGCCCGGGCGAACGTCTCTTGCACCGCGTCGGCCAGCTCCAGGGGCAGGCCGCCGTAGGGGAGCCGCGGCTTGCCCGGCTCGGCAAACCCGGCTCGCAGGACCCTCGCCAGACCCGGGGCGTAGTGCATGTAGAGCTCCTGCAGCGCCGCGGTCTCGCCGACGCGAAATCGATGGAGGAGGGCACGGTTGGAGGGCAGGTAAGGCATGTGGCAACACCAGGGCTCCGAAGGGCTTTCGTGGCAGGAAGGGCCCGTGGATCGAGCCGGGTCGGCAGTTCCCTACCGTGCGTCACCAACTGCGGAAACGAAAGAAGCGCAGCCCACAACTCAGGCAGCGAAACGGTCTGATCCTGAGCACGATCCGCGCCACCCGCTCGAGCACCCCTCGCAGGTGCGACCTGCGGGCCCGCTCTCCGCATCGCGGGCAGTTGGAGCGCTGTGAGATGGGTGCTGCCATGATGAAAAAGTGGGGGTGACGGTCTTTCGCTCTGGACACAGACTGTGGATCGCTCGATCGTCGCCGCTTCTTGATCCACGCCGCATGGCTGGCCCGAAGTACTGCGTCAGCCCCCACCTCCTGGTGGGCTTCTCCCTCACCGAGGACACACATGCACCCAACCACCTCTCGCTCCTGGCTCGCTGCCCTGCTCTCTGGTGCCGTGCTGATCGCTGGCTGTGATTGTGGCACGCAACCTCCGGTCGGAATGGATGGGGGCACAGAGGTAGATGCAGGCACGGGCGGTGGAGCCGCAGGGGGTGGAGCAGGTGGTGGTGGTGGTGAGGTGGACGGCGGGGTCGGCGGCGGGGCAGGTGGTGGTGGTGGTGATGTGGACGGCGGGATGGGCGGCGGGGCAGGTGGCGGGGTCATGGACGGCGGCGCGGGCGGCGGCGGAGGGACCTTGCCCGACGGCGGCACCGTGACCCTGATGAGCATCGGCGTCACCCCGGCCAGCCCGCAGCTGGCTGTGGCGACCACGCTCCAGTTCACCGCCACTGGCACCTTCTCCGACGGCACCACCGCAGACCTCAGCGCCCAGGTGACCTGGGCCTCGTCGGACCCCGCCGTCGCCACCATCTCCACGACTGGCAGCTCGAGCGGCGTGGCCGCGGGCACCACCACCATCTCGGCAGCGCTGATGGGCATCAGCGGCTCGGTGCAGCTCACCGTCACCGCGGCGACCCTGCAGTCCATCTCCGTGACGCCGACTGGCGCGAGCCTCGCGGCCGGGACGACGCAGCAGTTCGTGGCCACCGGCATCTTCTCTGACGCCACCACCCAGGATCTGACCGGCCAGGTGACCTGGGCCTCTTCTTCCACCGCCGCCGCGACCATCTCGGCCGCGGGCCTGGCCACCGGCGTGGCGGCCGGTTCGACGACCATCAGCGCGGTGCGCGGGGCCATCACCGGCTCCACCACGCTTCAGGTCACCAGCGCCACCCTGACCTCGCTCGCCGTCACTCCGGTGGGCGTGACCATCGCCAATGGCACCTCTCAGCAGTTCGCCGCCACCGGGACCTTCTCTGACGGCTCCACGCAAGATCTGACCGCGCTGGCCACCTGGACCTCGTCGGCCCCGGCGGTGGCCAGCCTCGCCACGGCCGCGGGGAGCGAGGGGTTGGCCACCGCGCTCTCTGTCGGCACCTCGACCATCACCGCCACCCGCGGCGCGGTCAGCGGAGGCACGGTGCTCACGGTGAGCGCCGCTGTGCTCACGGCCATCGCGGTCACGCCCAGCACGCCGTCGATCCCCAACGGCACCAACCAGCAGTTCGTCGCCACGGGCATCTTCAGTGACAACACCACCCAGGACGTCACGGCGCAGGTCACCTGGAGCTCGTCCAACACCACCACCGCCACCATCTCCAACGCCGCCGGTAGCGCGGGGCTCGCCACTGCCCTCGCCGTGGGGACCAGCACCATCTCGGCCAGCAGCGGCGCCGTGAGCGGCGCCACCCTGCTGACCGTCACCAACGCCACGCTCCAGTCGATCGCGGTGGCTCCGCCCAATGCGACCAGCACGGTGGGCACCACCAGGCAGTACGCGGCGACGGGAACCTACTCCGACGGCACCACCAGAGACCTCACCGCCCAGGTCACCTGGGCGTCCTCGAACACCGCCGTCGCCACCATCTCCAACGCGGCAGGAAGCCAGGGGCTGGCCAGCGCCGTGACGGTGGGGACGGCGAACATCACCGCCGTGCTGGGCGGCGTCACCGGGACTGCCACCCTGACGGTCGGAGCGGCGGGGGTGGTCACGCTCCAGACGATCGTGGTCACGCCCGCCAACGCCACCATCTCCACGGGGAGCACTCGGCAATACACCGCCACCGGGAACTACTCCGACGGCTCCACCCAGAACCTCACCAACCAGGTCAACTGGGCGTCGACGAACACCGCCGTGGCGACCATCTCCAACGCGTTCACCTCCAAGGGGCTGGCCTCCGCGGTGGCCGCGGGCACCACCAACATCACCGCGACCCTGCAGGCGATCACCGGCACCACCGGGTTGACCGTGAGCAGCGCCACGCTCAGCTCGATCGCCATCACCCCGGCGGCCCCCTCGCTGCCCGCAGGCTACCGGCTGCAGTTCACGGCCACGGGCACCTACAGCGACGGGTTCACCCAGGACATCACCAACAACGTCACCTGGGTTTCCGTGACCACGGCGGTGGCGACCATCTCGAACGCGGCGGGTACCAAGGGCCAGGCCACCGGGGTCGCGGCCGGCACCAGCAGCATCTCTGCGACCCTGGGCACCGTCTCCGCCTCGACGGTGCTGACGGTGAACAACGCCACGCTCACCTCGATCGACGTCACGCCCGCCACGTTCACCCTGGCCAGATTCTCCACCCGGCAATTGACCGCCACCGGCACCTTCTCGAACGCCAGCACGCTCGATCTGACCAACCAGGTGACCTGGAGCTCTTCGGCGGCGTTCGTGGCCCAGGTCTCCACGACCGGGTTGGTCACCGCCTTCTCCTCCGGCAGCGCGGTGATTACGGCGGCCAGGGGAGCGATCTCCGACACCAGCACGTGTACCGTGCCCTGAACCCAGGGTCGCCTTCTGCGCGGTCTGCTCGTTCCAACGTGACCGTTCACGACTCTACGCGGCGTGGGCGAGCTGAGCGACCGTCCTTCTTGCCCTCGTACCAGCCCGTCTCGTCGGCGTTGGCGACGACTGCGTCACGCAACCACCGTCGCGCGTGGACAGATGCCCTCGATGGTTTCTCGATCCAATCGATCAGCGCGGCGCGAAAGGAGAGCCGCGAGCAGTTTTCGTAACGAAAAGGGAGGCCCCGTGAGGCTTGATTCACCGAGGTACATGCGGCGCGTCGTCGTTTTGGTTGGACTCCTCAGCCTCCTTGGTTGTGAAAAGAAGCTCACCGGCCCCAGCCCCGCTGCGAGGGGGGCCAGCCCGGGCGCCGTCTGCACTGAGCAGCTATCGACCCGCATCGAGTTGAGCGGAGAGGGCTTCTCACCGCTGCTGACGGGCGCGTTGAACGAGGGGCAGCGGCAGCTGGAGCTGCCCACGCTGACCCTGACGCCCGCGGCGGCGCTCGACGGCGGGGCGGCGAGCACCGCGGCGGTGGTGCTGCCGGATGATCCGAAGGCGGCCGCTGGGGCCGTGCGCTGGACCAGCCAGACCTCGATGGCCTTCACCGTGACACCCGAGCTGGCCTTGCCGCCCGCCCTCTACGACGTGCAGGTGAAGAACGCCAACGGCACCGAGGCGACCCTGGCCGGCGGCCTGCTCGCCGTGCCGCCGCCAGCGCTCTCGCTCTCCACCCCGGACCTCGTCTGCGGCGATCAGCAGTGCACGGTGCAGCTGACGGGCACGGGCTTCCTCCGGGGCAACGGCACGCAGCCCAGGGTTGAAATCGCCGACGTGGTCCTGCAGCCGGCGGGGCTCGACGGTTGCGCCGCGCTCCCGGGCACCACGGGCCTCGAGTCGTGCACCGGCCTGCGCCTGGAGATCCCCGCGGGCACGCTGCCGCTCGGCACGCACCTCGTCACCGTGCACAACCCAGGGCCCGCCTCCTGCCAATCCACCCAGTCCATCTCCCTCACGGTGGTGCCCGCTCCCCGCCTGGCGAGCATCCAGGCCGACCTCGTCTGCGTGGCGCAGGGCGAGAACACCCTCACCGCCCGCGGCGAGGAGTTCCTCACCATCGACGGCGCCACTCCCACGCTGCGCTTCACCCGCTCCGCGTCCATCATCGACCTCCCCACCACCGCCAGCGACTGCGTGGCGCTCGCCGCGCCCGCCGCGCCCCTCCCCGGACCCCGGGCCGCGGTGCAGCGCTGCACCACGCTCACCGCGACGCTGCCCGAAGACGGCCTGGGCGAAGGCGTGTGGAACGTGGCGGTGGTCAACCCGTCCACCGCCGACTGCACCTCGCGTGAACCCATCACCTTTCTGGTCACCCCCCCGCCCACCGTGGCCAGCGCCCGGCCCGACGTGCTGTGCAGCGCCCAGGGGGCGATCGGGGTCACCATCACCGGCACGGGCTTCCTCGTGGTCGACGGCGCCACGCCCACCGTCTCGGTGGGCGCGGATACCCTCACCGCGACGGCGAGCGGTTGCCAGGCGCTCACCGGGAGCACCCGCTCGGTAGAGACCTGCACCACCCTCTCGGTGCAGGTGCCGGTGTCGGCGGCCACCGGCGTCTCCGCGGTCACGGTGCACAACCCGCCCACCGCCGACTGTGACTCGGAGGAGGCGGTGACGGTGCTCGTGGTGCCGCCCCCCAGCCTCACCTCGGTAGTGGCAGACCTGATCTGCACGGCGCAGGGCACCAACACGCTCACCGCCACGGGCGCCGGCTTCCTCACCATCGACAGCGCCACGCCCACGCTGCGCTTCACCGCGAGCGGCGCCACCGTCGACCTCCCCACCACCGCGAGCGGCTGCGCGGCCCTCACCGGGTCGACCTCCACCGTGCAGCGGTGCACCACCCTCTCGGCCGTGGTGCCGCAGGGGGGCCTGGCCGCCGGTACTTGGCAGGTCGCGGTGGTGAACCCGGCACCGGCCAATTGCACCTCCACCGAGGCGGTCAACTTCGTGGTCACCCCGCCGCCCACCCTGGCGGGCATCGCCGCCGACCTGGTGTGCGTGGCAGAGGGGAGCAACTCCCTCACCGCCACCGGCACCGACTTCCTCACCGTTGACGGAGCCACGCCCACGCTGCGCTTCAGCTCGGGGAGCACCACGGTGGACCTCAACACCACCGCGAGCAACTGCGCCGCGGTGACCGGCACCACCCTCACGGTGCAGCGCTGCACCACCCTCTCGGCGACCCTGCCGCAGGGCGGCCTGGGCACGGGGAGCTGGCAGGTCAGCGTGCTCAACCCGGCGCCCGCCGCGTGCGCCTCGACGCAGGCCGTGGGCTTCCTCGTGGCGCCCCCGCCGGTGCTGACCAGCGCCGAGCCCGACGTGCTGTGCACCGCCCAGGGCTCGGTGGGGTTGACGCTCACCGGCACCGACTTCCTGGTGGTGAATGGCGAAGCGCCGACGGTGACGGTGGGCGGCACCACCCTCGCCTCTTCCCCGGGAGGCTGCGCCGCGCTGACCGGGAGCACCCAGCAAGTGCAGCGCTGCACCACCCTCACCGTGCAGGTGCCGGAGACGGTGGCCACGGGCACGGCGAACGTCACCGTGCGCAACCCCCCCACGGCGGCCTGCTCGACCACCCAGGCCGTCACGGTGCTCCTCACCTCCCCGCCCGTTCTCTCCTCGGTGGCGCCCAGCTCCGCCTGCAACGCCGAGAACGCGGTGGCGCTCACCCTGACCGGCTCCGGCTTCCTGGTGGTGGACGGGGCCCAGCCCTCAGTGGTGATGGGGAGCACGACGCTCACCGCCACCGCGAGCAACTGCCAGCCGGTGACGGGGTCCACCCGCTCGGTCTCCAGTTGCACCACCCTCACCACCAGCGTGCCCACCTCGCTCGCCGCGGGCACCACCACGGTGGCCGTGCGCAACCCCTCGCCCACCGCGTGCCTCAGCAACACCCAGCCGCTGACCCTCTTCGGGCGACCGGTGGTGACCTCGGTGGTGGAGGCCGGGGTCTGCACCACGGCGGGCACGCTGGCCTTCGTCGTCTCGGGCAGCGACTTCCTCGCGGTGACGGAGGGGGCTACCCGGCGCGTGCCGGCCCTGACAGTGGGCGGCACGGCCGTGGCGGTGACCACCAGCGGCTGCGTTCCGGTGGCGGGGCTGACGGGCGTAGAGCGCTGCGCCAGCCTCGGCTTCAGCGCCGGCGGGAGCACCTTCCCCGCGGGCATTCACGAGGTGCGGGTGACCAACCCCACGCCGGTGGGCTGCAGCTCGCTCCCGTCAGCCGACGCGACCTTCACCGTGGCGCCGGCGCCGACCATCAGCTCGGTGCTGCCCACCACCATCTGCCGCGGCGGTGACAGCCTGAGCGTCGCGGGCACCAACTTCGGGCGCACCTCCACGGTGCGCCTGGTGGCCGGGCCGACGTCGTTCCACGCCAACCCGGTGAGCGTCAACGCCTCCGGCACCCTGGCCGTGGCCACCTTCTCCAACCTCGACACCGGCAACTACCTGCTGGAGGTCTCGAACGGCGCCCAGTGCTCGGCGACGGCGGGCACCACCATCACGGTGGTTCCCGGCCCACAGCTGTTCTTCGTCGACCCGGAGATCGTCTACAACGGCCTCACGGTGCAGGCGACGGTGTACGGGAGCGGCTTCACCCTGCCCGTCAACGACATCGCGCTGCTCCCCGCCGACGGCGGGGCGGCCATCTCGCTGCTGGTGACCGACGCGAACGCGACCAACCGGGCGCAGGTGCTGATGCGCAACCTCGACGGCGGCGCGCTGCCGGCGGGCACCTACGCCATGAGCCTCGACGACGGCACCTCGTGCAACGCCACCCTGCCCGACGCGGTTCAGGTGGTGGACCAGACGACCCTCGTGCTGGCCGACCCGGCGGTGGAGCCCGCCTTCGGCGCCGAGGGCACCACCACCGGTGTGTCCATCAAGGCCGACGTAGCGGCGAGCGACGGCGGCTTCCTGCCCGTGCCGCGGGTGTACCTGAACCCCTCCACGCCCACCGCCACCACGGTGGCCTCGCCGGTGGGCGCGGTGGCCTGGGTCGACCCCGCGACGCTGACGGCCCTGGTACCGGCGACGCTCCCGCAGGGCACCTACGACGTCATCGTCGTCAACCCCGATGGAAGGGTCGGCGTGCGCACCCAGGCCTTCCGGGTGACGGCGGCCTCCCAGCCGCCGCCCAGCATCAGCAGCCTCTCGCCCGGCTCGCTGCCCAACACCGGCACCAGCGCCCTGGTGATCAACGGGGCCAACTTCCGCGCCCCGCTGACGGTCGCCCTGCGCGGCTGCGTCGACGGCAACGGCGCGGCGGTGGCCTCGCCCACCATCACCATGACGGGCACGCCCACCGCCACGCGCATCGACACCAGCGTCTCGAACGTGGGCACCGCGGCGGCCTGCCTGGTGCGGGTGACGAACACCGACAACAACACCTGGTATGACTTCTCGGCGCTCGTCTTCACCAACCCGGCGAAGAACCTCTACCCGGCCCAGAACGGTCCGGCGATGAACGTGGCCCGGCGGGCGCCGGTGGTGCTGGGCGGCGACGCGACCAACACCGCGCGCTTCCTCTACGCCATCGGCGGAGACACCACCGGCGTCGGCCTGGGGTCGGTGGAGACGGCGCCCCTCTCCCTTCTCGGGCTCCCGGGGCCCTTCTTCTTGCAGCGGCAGGGTAACCTGATCACGGCGCGCACCCTGGCAGGCGGCGCCCGGCTCGGCCGATGGCTCTACGTGGCCGGTGGCACCACGGGCTCGGTGCGCCTGGCCAGCGTGGAGCGCGCGTCGATCCTCGACCCGGCGCGCCGCGGCGAGGTGGTCGATCTGCTCATCGAGCCGGGCGAATCGGGGCTGCTCCCGGGCCTCTACTACTACCGGGTGGCCGCGATGATGGGGGCCTCGGACGGCTTCAACCCGCAGGGTGAAGAGCTGGCCTCAGACCCGTTCCCGGTGCGGCTGCCGGTGGTGGAGGACCTCCTGTACCAGGTCACGGTGCGCTGGCGCGCGGTGCCGGGCGCGGTGAGCTACCGCGTCTACCGGAGCGCGGTGGCCGGGGCCCAGGTCGGCGACGAGCAGGTGATCGCCGAGGTCTCCAGCGGCACCGAGTACCGCGACACCGGCGCCGCGCCCATCAGCCCCGACCGGCCGCTCCCCATCGGCTCGCTCAGCCGGTGGCAGACGGTGCCGGCGGCGCTCTCGGTGGCCCGAGAGGGCCCGGGCGTGGCCATCGGGCGCGACCCCATCGCTCCCGGGGTGGCCTACCTGTACGTGCTCGGCGGTCGGCAGACGGCCACGGCGGCGAGCAACACTTACGAGTACCTGCCCATCACCCTCAACGCCGACGGCACCCAGACGCCGGCGCCCGCCTTCGTCAGCGGCGGCACCACCAACACGCTCAGCTCGGAGCGCTGGCAGCTCTCGGCCGCGGCGGCCACCAACGAGCTGTCGCCGCGCATCGCGCCCGGCGCCACCTACATCTACGCGTTGACCGGCGTCTCGGCCGCCGGCGCGGTGAGCCAGGTGCCCAACGCGGCGCAGGTGCTGGCCGGCGGCGGGCTGGGGAGCTTCGCGTTGCTCCCCAACCTCACCCGGGCCGGCTACGCCACGGTGGTGGCCGCCGACCAGGTGTTCGCCTTCGGCGGCAACAACGCGAGCCCCGACAGCAGCATCGTCAACGGGGAAATCTGCGGCACCGGGAACACCTTCGGGTTCTGCTCGACGAACCCCACTGCGCCCTTCATCTCGAACTGGAACACCGGGCAGGTGATGAACGTGCCGCGCTACCTGCTCGGCGGCACGCTGCACGGGGCCTACATCTACGTCGCGGGCGGCACCAACGGCACGACCGCGCTGTCCTCCACCGAGTACCGGATCTGGTGACCCCATGAAGATCACGCGGCCCCTCGTGCTGTCGCTTCTCGTCTCCTCGGTCTCGGTGGCCCAGGAGGCACCGCCGCCGCCTCCTCCCCCAGAGCCGCCGCCCGCGGCGCCCCGTGAGCCCACGCTGGAGCTGGCGCTGAAGGGAGGCGTCCACCTCCCGCAGCTGCTCAGCCCGCTGCAGACGAGCTTCGAGGCCGTGTTGAAGGTGGGCCTCGCCCCCTGGAGCTTCAAGCAGCTGCAGGTCTTCGCCGACCTGAGCTACAGCCAGCCCCGGCAGCTCGTCACCGCCGACGATGGGCGCGTGGAGTCTGGCGGCACCTACCAGTCGGAGCTGGCGGTACACGACGTGCGCACCACCCTGGGCGTGCAGTACTTCTTCCTCTCGCCGGTGGGCCGGTTCGTCCCCTGGGCCGGGGCGGGCTTGCGCCTCAACTTCCTCACGCTCGACGTGGAGGCCTCGAGCCAGGAGAACTTCGGGAACCACGTGGAGACGGTGACGCGGGTGGGCTTCACGCTCCTGGGCGGAGCCGGCTACCGCCTGGGCCCGGGCCTGCTCCTGGGCGAGGTCGTCTTCACGGTGGTGCCGGTCGATGAGCGGGTGACAGGCCAGAGCAACATCGGGGCCTTCGGCGCGCGGCTGGGCTACGCGCTCATGCTGTAGCGGCTGGGCGCGCGCCCGCGGCGGGGCCGGCCCTGGTGAAGCGGCTGGTGGCGCTGCGAAGAGCTTCGCGAGCGTCTGGTGCGCCTCGGACAGCAGCAGCGGCGCCTCCATCGCCTCGGGCCGCTTCGCCGCGAGGGCCGCGCTGACGCGGCGCGGGTCGAACAGCGCGCGCGCCGCCGGGCTCTTCGCCCTCGCCGGTGAAGCCCACCTTCGTCGAAGGCGGGGTGCTCCCTTCTTCAAGTCACGGCCTGCATCCACGCGCAGAGGCAATTGACACGGGTCCCGTGCGCACGGGATATTTAGTGAGTGAATATAACTATTTCCGTTGATGATGAGGTTGTTCGTCGGGCCCGCGACGTCGCGCGTCAGCAAGGAGCCAGTCTCAACGCGCTGGTGCGCGCCTATCTTGAGAGTCTGGCTGGTCGGCAGACGGGCGCCGCGCTGGTCAAGCGACTCAGAGCGCACTGGCAGAAGAGCACCGGCCATTCCGAGGGGCCCTTCACCCGCGAAGACGCCTACTCGGGTCGCACGTGAACGACCGGACCTTTCTCGACACGAACATTCTCCTCTACGCCGAAGATGCGCGGGTGCCCGCCAAGCAGGAGCGAGCCAGAGAGGTGATCGCAGCGCTCGTCACCGACCGCTCGGCCGTCATTTCCACGCAGGTGCTTCAGGAGTTCTTCGTCATCGCCACGAAGAAGCTGAAGCTGACGGCTGAGGCAGCCCAGGACGCTGTCGCGACCTACGCGCAGCTCGACGTCGTCATCGTCCAGCCCGCGCTGATCACCTCGGCAATCCAGCTGCACCGGCTTCACTCCATCTCGTTCTGGGACGCGCTCATCGTTCGCGCCGCAGCCGATGCGGGCTGCACGAAGCTGCTCAGCGAAGACCTCCAGCACGAGCGCGCCTTCGATGCGCTGGTGATCGAAAACCCCTTCGTGAGCTGAGGACGCGCGCCACCCCGGTGTGGAGGTCGCGGCGCGCGAGCCAGGGCCTCACGGCGTCGGCTGGAGCTGCGCCTCGAGGGCCGAAAGGCGCCTGGCGCTCACCTGCGACCTGGGCAGCCGCTTCGCCCACGCGAGGGCCTCCTGCAGCACCGCGCGCCGGCCCGCTGCGTCGCCCTTCTTCTCGAGCAGCGAGGCCTTGGTGTCGAAGAGGCGCAGCTTGCGCGGGCCCTCCTTGCACCTGGAGAGCGCGCGGTCGATGGCGGCGAGGCCCTCGTCGAGGCGGCCCTGCTCCCGGTAGATGAGGGCCAGGCGCGCGGCCGGGTTGTAGTCCTTCGGGAGCTCCTTCTCGGACAGCAGCAGCGGCGCCTCCATCGCCTCGGGCCGCTTCGCCGCGAGGGCCGCGCTGACGCGGTGCGGGTCGAACACCGCGCGCGCCGCCGGGCTCTTCGCCTTCGCCGCCTCGCTCTCGAGGAAGGCGAGCCACCGCGCCGCCAGGGCCTTCGCGCCGTCGGCGTCCTTCGCGGCCGCGCGCTCGGCGACGAGGGCCTCGTAGAGCCCGGACACGTCGTCGGCCAAGACGCCCTCAAGCGCGAGGGCCTGCTGGCTCTGCGTCACGAGCACGTCGAGGGTCGCCGTGCGCGCCTTGCCTTCGGGGAGGTCGAGGGCACACCCCAGGCCCCAACCCAGAGCCACCACGCGCTCCTGCGCCGCGGTGAAGAGCGGGAGCTGCTCCAGGGCCGTCTTCGCGCACACCTCGGCCTGCTTCGAGAGGTAGAGCGCCGAGAGGAGCGAGAGGGCGGTGCGCGGCTTGCCGTCGCCCGCGTCGAGGGCCGCGCGGTACTTCTCGGCGGCGATGCCCCAGTTGCCCTTCGCCAGCGCGTCGTCGCCCTCGCGCACCACGCCGGGGCCACCGCGGGCCGCCTCGAGCAGCGAGCGCATCTGCGCCGCGTCGGCGCTGCCGAGCCACTTGAGCACCGGCTGCTCCGTGGCGGGGTCGATGAAGAAGAGCGTGGGCCACACCTCCACGGGGAACTTCTCGAGGAAGGCGGCGCTCTTCGCCTTCTCGGTGTCCACCGAGGCGAAGACGACGTCGCGCTCGAAGGCGGCGAAGGCCGGCTGGTTGAGCACGTGCTCCTTCATCGCCACGCAGCTGTGGCACCAGGGCGCCCAGGCGTCGACGAAGAGGAGCTTCTTCTGGGCCTTCGCCTGGCGCAGCGCCTTCGGGTAGTCGTCTTCGACGAAGCGGGGGCCGGGAGCGGCGAGGGCGAGCGCGAGGAGCCAGGCGGGCATGGCGCCAGACTTAGCGCAGCCGCTGGCCGCCGCCGTCGTCTAAGACGCGGCCCGCATGCGCACCCTCGTCATCAACGCCGGCAGCTCCTCGGTGAAGTACCAGGTCATCGACGTCGCGAGCGGCCAGCTCGTCCTCTCGGGGCTCCTCGAGCGCGTGGGGCAGGGCGAGCTGACGCACGCGGCGGCCATCGCGCAGGTGCTGGCCCTCGCGGAGCCGCTGGGCGTGGGCGCCGTGGGGCACCGCGTGGTGCACGGGGGCGAGCGCTTCGTCGACGCCACGCTCATCACCGACGAGGTGGTGGCGGGCATCGAGGCCTGCGTGCCGCTCGCGCCCCTGCACAACCCTGCCAACCTGGCCGGCATTCGCGCGGCGCGGGCGAGCTGGCCCACGGTGCCGCAGGTGGCCGTCTTCGACACGGCCTTCCACGCGCGGCTGCCGCGGCGGGCGCGCACCTACGCGGTGGACGTGCCCACGGCCGAGCGGCACGGGCTGCGGCGCTACGGCTTCCACGGCACCTCGCACGGCTACGTGGCGGCGCTCGCGGCGCGGCACCTCGGGCGGCCGCTGCGCGAGCTGCGCGTCGTCACGCTGCACCTGGGCAACGGCGCGAGCGCCTGCGCGGTGGAGCTGGGCCACTCCACCGAGACGAGCATGGGCATGACGCCGCTGGAGGGGCTGGTGATGGGCACCCGCGCCGGCGACCTCGACCCCGGCGCGGTGCTGGCGCTCCTGCGCAGCGGGGAGTTCGACGCGGCGTCGCTCGACGCGTGGCTCAACAAGAAGAGCGGGCTGCTGGGCCTGTCCGGGGTGAGCAACGACCTGCGCGACCTCGAGGCGCGCGCGAGCGAAGGCGACGACCGCTGCCGCCTGGCCATCGCCGTCTTCGCGCACCGCGTGCGCAAGTACCTGGGCGCCTACGCGGCGACCATGGGCGGCCTCGACGCGGTGGTGCTGACCGGCGGCATCGGGGAGAACGCCACGGCCATGCGGCGGCGCATCCTCCAGCGCCTCGACTTCCTCGGGCTGGTGTTCGACGAGGACCGCAACGCCGACGCGAAGGTGACGCGCGAGCGCCCGGTGGCCACGGTGAGCGCCGAGCTGTCGCGGGTGCACGCGCTGGTGGTGAAGACCGACGAGGAGCTGGCCATCGCCCAGCAGGCCGCCGCGCTGGTGCAGGAGAGGGCCCAGGTGAAGAACCCCGGGCCCATCCACATCGCGGTGTCCGCGCGGCACCTGCACCTCGACGCGCCCACCTTCGCGGCCCTCTTCGGAGAGGGCGCCACGCCCACGAAGCTGCGCGACATCAGCCAGCCGGGCCAGTACGCCTGCCACGAGACGGTGGACGTGGTGGGCCCGCGCAACACCCTCAAGGGCGTGCGGCTGCTCGGCCCGCTCCGCAAGAGCTGCCAGGTCGAGGTGAGCCGCACCGACGAGTTCTTCCTCGGGGTCGACGCGCCCATTCGCGACTCGGGCAAGACGCAGGGCAGCGCGCCCATCACGCTGGTAGGCCCGAAGGGCACCGTGCAGCTCGCCGAGGGCCTCATCTGCGCGAAGCGGCACATTCACATGACGCCGCAAGACGCTGCGGGCTTCGGCGTGCAGGACGGCGACGAGGTGGAGGTGGCCGTGCGCGGCGGCCCCAGAGACCTCACCTTCGGCGACGTGCTGGTGCGCGTCTCGCCCCACTTCAAGCTCGAGATGCACCTCGACACCGACGAGGCCAACGCCGCCGAGCTGAACCAGGGCGCGCAGGGGCAGCTCACGTACACGGACGTGGAGGGCGCCGCCGGCGTGCTGGAGAAGCGGCGGCTGCCCCGCGAGTCGTGACGGCGACGGCGGGCACCTTCGCGGCCGCGCCGCTGGAGGCTACGCTCGAGGCGTGACGCTGCGCCGCTCCCTCTGCCTCTCGCTCGCCCTGGGCCTCACGCTGCCGATGCTGCTGTGGCCCGGCGACGCCCACGCCCAGTGGCGCCGCCGCCGCCCCTGCGCGAGCCACTCGATGTCGTGCGTGCCCGGGCCATGCTGCCGCGGCACGAAGTGCGTCGACGGCGTCTGCCGCAAGCCCGAGAAGGAGTGGAGCCAGGGGCCCAGGCCCGGCGAGTGGACGCCCGACTACCCCCGGCCCCTGGCGAAGGAGCCACCCTCGCCGAAGCGGAAGTGACCACTCCCGTGCACAGGTGTGGGGTGAACTCCCCTGTCCACTCGCCTGACAGGCCGCCGGCAAGCGCTTGATCCACCGCAAGACCAGGTCCCCAAGCGGGCTGGGCCCGGCGTTGCACAGGTGGGGCCGATGCGGTCGCTCCTCGCCACAGCCCTGCTGCTCACCGCCTGTGACGGCGCCATCCTCGCCATGGGCGAGCTGCCCGGCGCGCCGGGGCCGCACACGCCGGTGAACCCCACCCGCCCGCAGCCGGCGGTGGACGTCTGCGAGCCCTCGCGGGTGGACATCGGCACCGTCACCGTGCGGCGCCTCAACCGCTTCGAGTACGACTCGACGGTGCGCGACCTGCTGGGCGACACCACGCAGCCGGCGCGCGACTTCCCCGCCGATGACTTCGGCCACGGCTTCGACAACCAGGGCGACGTGCTGAGCACCGCGCCGCTCCTCGTCGAGAAGTACGACGCCGCCGCGCTGGCCCTCGTGAAGGCCGCCCTCGCTACGGAGTACCGGCCCGCCGTGACGCTGCGGCTCGCGGCGTCGGCCATGCAGGCCTCGGTGGGCAGCGCCTCGGGCAGCGCGTGGAACCTGTACTCCAACGGCTCGCTCCAGGGTGACGTGACCGTGCCCGCCGCCGGCGCGTACACGCTGCGGGTGCGCGCCTGGGAGTCGGCCGCGGGGCCGGAGCGCGCGCAGATGGCCTTCCTCGTGGGCGGCGCGCGGCAGGGCACGGCGGCCTCCGTCGCCGCCACCGCCGCCGCGCCGCAGGTCTACACGCGCGAGGTGACGCTGGCCGCTGGCGTCAACCGCGTGGGCGTGGAGTTCCTCAACGACTACTACCAGGCGCCCGACGACCGGAACCTCTACGTCGAGTGGGTGGAGGTGACGCGCCCGGCGGCCGGTGACGCGAGCGCGTCCGCCCGCCTCCTCGTGTGCGACCCCGGCACCGGCGCCGCCTGCGTGCGCACCATCCTCTCCACCTTCGGGCGCAAGGCGTGGCGCCGCCCGCTCGCGGCGGCGGAGGTGGACCGCCTCGCCGCCCTCGTCGCGCAGGCGCAGACGGAGGGCGACGGCGTGCAGCAGGGCCTCGAGCTGGCGCTCCACGCGATGCTGCTCTCGCCGCACTTCCTCTTCCGCGTGGAGGGCGACGGGGCGACGGCGGTGCAGCCGCTGAGCGACTACGAGCTCGCCGCGCGGCTCTCGTACTTCCTCTGGGGCTCGACGCCCGACGACGCGCTGAGCCGCCTCGCCGACGAGGGCACGCTGCGCGCGTCGCTCGAGGCGCAGGTGACGCGCATGCTGGCCGACCCGCGGGCCGACGCCCTCGCCACGCAGTTCGCCGGGAGCTGGCTGTGGGCTCGCGCGGTGGACGAGGCGAACCCCGACCCCGCGCTCTTCCCCGGCGTGACGCCGGCACTCAAGGCCGCGATGCGCGCCGAGACCGAGGCCTTCTTCCGCACCTTCTACCGGGAGGACCGCAGCGCCCTGGAGCTCCTCACCGGCGACGACACCTTCCTGAGCGACTCGCTGGCGGCGCACTACGGCCTGCCGGCGCCCGGCAGCGCCACGCCGGTGCGGGTGCGCGGGCTGCCGCAGACGCGCCGCGGGCTGCTGGGCCACGGCGGGCTCCTCACCGTCACCTCGCAGCCCACGCGCACCTCGCCGGTGAAGCGCGGCAAGTGGGTGCTCTCGCAGCTGCTGTGCATGGAGCCGCCGCCGCCGCCCCCCGAGGTCGAGGCCTTCCTCGAAGACGCCACGCCTACGGGCACCCTGCGCGAGCAGATGGAGGCGCACCGCAGCAAGCCGGAGTGCATGGGCTGCCACCAGATGATGGACCCCATCGGCTTCGGGCTCGAGCACTACGACGCCGTCGGCCGCCACCGCACCACCGACACCGGCGGCTTCGCCATCGACAGCGCCGGCGCGCTCTATGACGGCACGCCCTTCAGCGACGCCAACGAGCTGGCGCAGGCGCTCTCGGCCGACCCGCGCTTCGCCTCCTGCATGTCGACGCAGCTCTTCACCTGGGCCCTGGGCCGCGCCCCGACGGCCGGCGACGCCTGCGCGGTGAAGACGATGACGGACCGCTTCACCTCCGGTGGCCACCGCCTGCCGGCCCTCATCAGCGCGCTGGTGACGAGCGACACCTTCACCTCGCGCCGCGGAGAGACTCCATGAGCCGCTTCACCCTCTCGCGCCGCACGCTGCTCCGGGGGCTGGGCACCGCGCTCGCGCTGCCCACGCTCGAGGCGATGCTGCCGGCCTCGGCCCGCGCGCAGGCCATGGCGCAGCCGCGGCGCTTCGTCGGCTTCTACGTGCCCTGCGGCATCCGCATGAACCGGTGGACGCCGGCGGCCACCGGCGCCAGCTACACGCTCTCGTCCATCCTCCAGCCGCTCGGCGCGTGGAACGGGCAGCCCTCGCTGCAGGCCGACACGCTGGTGCTGTCTGGCCTGGCCAACCGCCCCGCGCGGCCCGACGGCCCGGGCGACCACGCCTCGGGCACGGGCGCCTTCCTCACGGCGGCGCACCCCTTCAAGACGAACGGCGCCAACATCAGCAACGGCATCAGCTTCGACCAGGTGCTGGCGAACGCGTGGCGCGGGCAGACGCGCTTCGCCTCGCTGGAGCTGGGCATCGACGGCGGCGGCGCCACCGGCGACTGCGACTCGGGCTACTCCTGCGCCTACGCGCGCAACATCGCCTGGGCCTCGGCCACGCAGCCGCTGGCGAAGGAGACGAGCCCGCAGGCGGTGTTCGATCGCCTCTTCGCCGGCGTGGACCCCACCCAGACGGCGGCCGCGGTGGCGAAGCGCAAGCGGTACAAGCAGAGCGTGCTCGACGCGGTGAAGGAGGACGCCGCCGCGCTCCAGCCGCGCCTGGGCGCCACCGACAAGCGGAAGGTCGACGAGTACCTGACCGGCGTGCGCGAGCTCGAGGTGCAGCTCGCCGCCGAGCAGCCGTCGAGCTGCTCCCCCGGCGCCCGGCCCGGCGCGTGGACGGACCTGCGCGACAAGACCGACCAGATGCTCGACCTCATCGCGTTCGCCTTCCAGTGCGACCTGACGCGCTCGGTCACCTTCATGCTGCAGAACGCGGGCAGCGGGTATGTGCACCGCTTCCTCACCGTCGGCGGCGCGGCCATCACCGAGGGGCACCACTCGCTCTCGCACCACGGCGGCAACGCGGCCAAGAACGACGCGCTGGAGGCCATCGGCCGCTGGGAGGTCGAGCAGTTCGCGAAGCTGGCGCGCAAGCTCAAGGCGCTCCAGGAGCCCGACGGCACCTCGGTGCTCGACCAGTCGGCCCTCTTCTTCTCGAGCGAGATCGAAGATGGCGACAGCCACTCGCACTTCAACATGCCGGTGCTGGTGGCGGGGAAGGGCGGCGGCTCGCTGCGCGTCGGCCAGCACCTGCGCTACGCCGACCAGCCCTCGGTGGCGAACCTCTTCGTGGGCCTCGGGCAGGCCCTCGGCGCCCCCGTCACCGCCTTCGGAGACAGCACCGGGGTGCTCCCGGGCCTGCGCGGCTGACCCAAGACTGCCGCGCGTGGCGCTTCACCTCGCCCCCGCCTTGGCGCAGGCTGCGCCGCTGATGCGCACCTTCGCCCTGGTCCTGCTCGCCTCGAGCCTCGCCCTCTTCGCTTGCAAGCAGGAGCCTGCGCCGCCGCCGCCGCCTGCCGAGGTGGCGCCGCCGGGCCCCGTGGCCTTCGGGCGCGAGGCGCACGTCGTGGGCGAGCGCTTCATCGACTCGGTGACGACGAGCCTCACGCGCACCGACGCGGAGGCGCTCGACAGCGAGAGCCGCCTCGTCACCCAGGTGGAGGTGCTGGAGACGACCGGTGAGGTGGTCGAGTCGGTGGAGGTCACCTACGCGGAGGAGTCGGACGTGGACCGCCTCGCGGGCAAGGGCGTGCGCGGGCCGATGCGCGGCAAGCGCTTCCTGGTGTCCGCCACCGGTGACGAGCTCAGCGCGAAGGAGCTGGGCGACGCGGACGCCGGCGTGTCGATGACGGAGCTGGGCCGCCTCCGCACCGACTTCGCGTGGCTGGGTAAGCCCGACCGCTGGCGCGCCGCGGTGCAGAGCAAGACCTTGCGCTACCACGAGCACTCGCTGCCCGTGGCGCGCGCCCTGGCCGACACCATGACGGTGGGGTGGGCGGAGAGCACCGCCACCGCCAGCGCCCGCTACCTGGGGCACGACGGCGGCGTGGCCGACTTCGAGGTGACGGTGGACCAGACCATGAACGCGTCGCAGCCCCGGCGCTCGCAGGCGAAGCTGACGGGCAGCCTCCAGCTTCGGGTGCACAGCGGCGACTTCGCCAGCCTCGCGCTCGACGGCCCCGTGCAGTTCTGGGAAGGCGGGCAGGTCGTCGGCGCCGCGCGCATGAAGCTCAGCTCGCGCCGCCAGACGAGCGCCGACTTTGCTGCGCGGCAAGCGGCTGAAAAGTCGACGAAGTAGCCGCTGCCAGGTTCGGGTCCTCGCCCCTTCGCGCCTTTTTCTGCACACCGGCGTGGTACGGGGTGTCCGACACGCTGGACTCCCTTCTCTCAACGACGGACATGGCCCCATGACGACGACTCTGCGCTCGATGCTCCTCGGAGCTCTACTGACCCTCACCGCGTGCGGCGGCGGCACTGGACCTGGCACCGGCGGCGGGGAGGGCGGCGGCGGGGCCTCGACCGGCGGCGGCGGGGCCTCGACGGGCGGCGGCACGGGCGGCGGCTCGACCGGCGGCGGCACGGGCGGTGGTGACA